>DATKFJ010000502.1:0-12990 GCA_035511435.1 Acetobacteraceae bacterium
TTTGAGAGCGTTGGCGTACTGAAGCCTCACGAATCATGTGGCCGTGCGACGAACGCGCGTCGGGGATTTCGTGTCGTTTTCGGTATCATCAACCATCGATAGGCTGTCACCAACGCGTAATTCAAAAATATTCGCCGGAGAACATCCGATGGAAGGTTTGACCATTGCGCAACCGGGCGACACCTATGCTTTTCCAACTGTGACCGGCCGCCGGTTCGTCACTTTGGATGCAATGCGTGGGATTGCGGCGATCAGCGTGATGATGTTCCATTACCTTCTTGGCACGCCATACCATATCTTCGACCACGCATATTATGCCGTTGACTTTTTCTTCGTTCTCAGTGGGGTCGTATTGACTCACGCCTACGTAACGAAGATACAACGCGGAATGGACTTTCCGGAGTTCATGAAGGCAAGGATAATCAGACTTTATCCGCTCTATGTCATTGGGTTGATACTTGGGGCCACGTTATTACCATCGTATATCGTACTATCATCAATAGCGGGATTCCGCCGTACAGACTATCTATTATCCATTGTTTTCAATGCTCTGTTCATTCCGTATCCTAATCACGGCGCAGTGCCGTTTATTATGAACGGGACAATGGACGGCGCGATTTTCCCATTTAATATCCCTGCATGGTCACTGTTTTTTGAGATGTTGGCTAGCGTCGCATTATTCGTGGCAATAAGGCGGCGAGTTAGGCCGGAATACATTGTGGGGGGTTCGTTCATCCTCCTTATAGCTACTTTCCTTCATTATAGGACGTTCAACGTGGGGTGGGGAACGGAAACGATATTCGCGGGGGTTCCGAGAACCGCTTTCGCGTTCTTTTTTGGCGTTGTGATGTATAAGACATTCACCAGCATGAGGGGAATGCGGATCGTACTACATCCGTCAATGATATTGGGGCTTACCGCGGTCATGTTCATACTCCCGATCTCGCAACTGAGTTCCCGGATTGTCAGTGGAACAACTTTGTGCATCGCTCTGATCCCTATTTTAATATTCTTGGGATTATCGGTGGACAATAGAGCAGAGAATCACGCGTTTTTCGTGTGGCTTGGCAGAATTTCGTATGGTGTATACGCAGTCCATTTTCCTGTATATCGCATCGTAGTATTCATTCTTGCCGCCACATCACTGACATCCGAGATTGAAAAGGCGCCGCTGCTGCTCGCCTGTTTGTTGGCGGCGGTGGTGATCGTGGTGGCACATCTTCTGACAGTGTTTTTCGACGAGCCAGTGCGTCGGTGGTTCAACAGTGTCTCTGCTGTCGGGCCGGCTTGATCGGGCTGCACCAGGCTTCTGCCGTCACCGCCGCTCGCCGTCGGGGTCGCTGCGCGAGGCATCGCCCACAGACATCGATACACCGAAGCGATGCTCGGGCCTACCCGACGCTCACGCGGTTGCCTCCAGACGCGCGTTTCGCCGGATCACCTGCGGCGGCTGTCCGAAGGCGCGCAGGAAGGCGCGGCGCATGCGGCTGCGATCGGCGAAACCGGTTTGCCGGGCGATAACGTCGGTCGGATGGCGGCTCTGCTCCATCATCAGTCGGGCGGCCTCGACGCGCAGGTTCTCGATAGCTTTGGCCGGCGATTGGCCGGTCTCGGCACGGAACGCACGGCTGAACTGGCGCGGACTCAGGTGCGCCGCTTCGGCGAGCCGTCCGACCGTCAGCGGCGTATCGAGATTGCGCTTCGCGTATGCCAGTGCACTCTGGATGCGGTCGGATTTGGGCTCCAGTTCCAGCAGCGCGGAATATTGCGACTGGCCACCGGCCCGCCGGTGATAGACGACCAGGCGCCTGGCGATGGCCTGGGCGACGTTCACGCCCAGATCCTGTTCGATCATGGCCAGCGCAAGGTCGATCCCGGCGGTCATCCCGGCCGAGGTCCACACCTGGCCGTCAATGATGTAGATGCGGTCTGCGTCCACCTTCACTTTTGGGAACCGCGCCTGCAACACACGGGCGCTGTTCCAATGCGTTGTTGCGCGTCGGCCGTCGAGCAGACCTGCTTCAGCCAAGATGAATGCACCGGTGCATGTCGCAGCGACGCGCCGGCACCGCCCCGGCGCCTGCCGCACGAATTCGATCAGCCCCGGCGTCGGCGTTGCGGTGCCGCGGCCGAAAATCAGTGTATCGAAAATCGTCGAGTCGAACGGTTCCGTCGCGACGCTGATGCCGACCGAGCTGCGGACGGACCCGCCGATCTCGGACAGCAAATGCACGTCGTAGACCGGCTCATCCATCACCTTGTTTGCGTATTCGAAAGCGGAGAGAGCGGCGAAGCTCATCACCTGAAAACCGGGGGAGATGACGAAGCCGATGCGCTGCACGGGATGCCTCGCGCAATGTCCTGAAACGCCGCATTTATGACATTTGAGCCCAGCACGCTGCAAGCGTAGATGTTCTCAAGGCAAGCCCGACCGTTGTCATGCGGGTAGAGGAGGCAAACCATGAGTACCACGGGAACCAAGGGCACGGCGCTGATCACCGGCGCCTCCTCAGGCATCGGCGCGGTCTATGCTGACCGGCTGGCCAGGCGCGGCTACGACCTGATCCTGGTCGCGCGGAACGAGAGCCGGCTGGCGGCACTTTCACAGCGCCTGGAGAATGAAACCGGCCGGTCGGTCACGGCGATCACCGCCGATCTCAACGACAAGGCGGATCTGGCCCGGATCGAGGCGACGCTGCGCACGAACGCAAGCATTACACTGCTGGTGAACAATGCCGGCGTCGGCGCGACGGCACCGCTCCTTGATTCGGACGTCGAGAAGATGGACGAGATGATCCGCCTCAATATCGGCGCGCTCACCCGGTTGACCTACGCCGCGGTGCCCGGCTTCGTCGCGCGACGCGGCGGCACCATTGTCAACATTGCATCGATCGTGGCGATTTCGCCGGAAGCGCTCAACGGGGTCTACGGTGGCAGCAAGGCGTTCGTGCTGGCCTTCAGCCAGTCGCTCCAGCATGAGCTCGCGCAGAAAGGTGTTCGCATCCAGGCGGTGCTGCCCGGGGCGACGGCGACGGAGTTTTGGGAGATCGCCGGGCGTCCGGTGAGCAAATTGCCCGCGGCAATCGTGATGTCGGCGGAGGTTATGGTCGACGCTGCCCTCGCCGGTCTGGACCAGGGCGAGACCGTCACCATTCCGTCGCTGCCCGACAAGGCTGAGTGGGATCGTTTCGAGGCAGCGCGCCGCGCGATGTCCAGCAGGCTATCGAGCGCCGTCCCAGCCCGCCGATACAACATCCGGCAGTCCCGATAAAGCCGGGTCCAAACGTCCTTCGACTTCAACCGGGTGAACGCACCAACGCGCCAAAGGTGCTGATTGGCCCAGCCTTTGTTGTCAGTGCGATCCCTGCTTGGCGCGCTTCAACCCCAAGCAGGATCAGCACATGGAATCGTTGGAACTGCCGCTGTCGCCGCCGCTGTCGAAGCTGGAATCATTGCTGGGGTCAGTGCTCGAGGCGTCCCCCGACGTGTCCCAGGTGCCGTTGTCAACATACCCGGGGTCAGTCCCAGCGCCGCCCGCACCGCCGGCGCTGTTGTCCCAGGTGCCCTGGTCGACGTAGCCCTGATCTGGCCCTGCAACCGGCGCTGCGCCCCACGGGCTGGCGCTCATCGGCGTGCCGCCGGGGTAGCCACCGCCGAACCCGCCACCCATACCGTGCGAGCCGGAGAACAGACTCATCAGCGCGTTACCCGCGACCAGACCGCCGGCGACGCCAGCCGCCGTCGTCAACGCCGAGCCGAGGAATCCGGAGCCCGAGCGCTGAAACATGCCCGGCTGATAGCTGGGGGCGTATTGCGGCGGCGGCGGTACCGCCTGCTGGTAGGCCGGCTGCTGGTAGGCCGGCGCCGCGCCCTGATTCCACACCGGTCCAGGCGCGCCCTGCTGCGGCGGGGGAGCCGATCGGGAGCCGCCGCCGAACAGTCCGCCGAATATCCCGCCGCTCGAACCGCTGCTCTGCTGCGCCTGCTGTTGTGCTTGCTGGGCCTGCTGCTGGGCTTGTTGCAGTGCCTGTTGCGCCTGCTGCTGTTCCCATTCCAGGCGCTGAATCCGATTCTGTGCCTCGGCCAGCGCATGCTCCTGAATAAAGGCCAGCTGGGTCAGGCGGTAGCGCGCCTCCGGGTAGCGGGCGAACTGCTCGGCGATCAGCCGATCCGCCTCGGGATCGATCGGCGGCAGGGACGGCGCCGTCGTCGCCGGCACCGAGCCGCCACCGAACGATGGCTGGCCTGGCGCCTGCGTGCCGCCGACCCGGCCGATGAACTGGGTGATGATGTCGCGTTCTTCGTTGGTCATTTGGGGCGACCCTTGGGTTGTGGGTTTGCCGTGCCCTGCGATGTGGCGCCGATCCGCCACGGCTTCAATGGTGTGTGAGACTCAGCGGCGTGTGAGACCCAGCCTGCGCACTTCGATCACCGGGCAACGGTCCATTACCACGGTGATCCCTGCCGCCCGCGCCCGGTCGGCAGCCGCCTCGTCCACGACACCCAACTGCATCCACACCACGCACGCGCGAAGCCGGATGGCGTCGTCCACCGCGGCTCCCGCATTGGCCGAGGCGCGGAAGATATCGACCATCTCCAGCGGTACGGCCTCGCCCAGGGTGGCGAGTACCGTGCGGCCGTGGATGATTTGGCCCGCCAGCATCGGGTTGACCGGCGTCGCGTCGTAACCGCGTGCGAGCAGGAAGCCGAATACGCCGTGCGAGGGCCGCCATGCCTTATCGGAGGCGCCGACAACCGCGATTCGCCGTGTGGCCGTCAGGATTCCCCGAATTGTCTCATCGGTCTGTCCGTCGATGCTCATGGCACCAACCTGCTCCCGCTACGCGTTCGCCGCCAGCTATTGCGCGGCACCGGGGCCGCCACCCGGAGTTAGTTCACGCGTTACATCACCCAGGGACCGCTTGCTCCGTTTCCGTGCCGGTGCTTTATGTCGCCTGCAACCAACTGAACCAGGTCAGATGGACCCCGCGAAGCCCAGCTTCCAGGCCTTGATCTTGCGTCTGCACGACTACTGGTCGCGGCAGGGCTGCGTTATTCTGCAACCTTACGACGTGGAAATGGGCGCCGGCACGTTCCATCCCGCAACGACATTGCGCGCCCTGGGACCGAAGCTCTGGCGGGCGGCCTATGTCCAGCCGAGCCGCCGGCCGACCGACGGGCGGTATGGCGAGAACCCGAACCGGTTGCAGCATTTTTACCAGTATCAGGTGATCATCAAGCCCAGCCCGGTGGACGCGCAGGAGTTGCTGCTGGGCAGCTATCGCGAGCTTGGCCTGGACCCCCTGCTGCACGATTTTCGGTTCGTCGAAGACGACTGGGAGAGCCCGACGCTGGGCGCCTGGGGACTGGGCTGGGAGGTTTGGTGCGACGGCATGGAGGTTGGGCAGTTCACCTACTTCCAGCAGGTCGGCGGCATCCCGGTGGCCTTGCCGAGTTTCGAGATGACGTACGGGCTGGAACGCCTGGCGATGTATGTGCAGGACGTCGACAACGTGTTCGACCTGGACTTCAACGGTGCCCGAGGGGACCGCAACGTGCGTTACGGCGATGTATTCCTGCGCGCCGAGAGGGAATACAGTGCGTACAACTTCGAGTTTGCCGATACGACAATGCTGACCCGGCATTTCGCCGACGCGGAGCATGCGTGTGGCGCTCTGCTGGACCACGAGTTGGCGCTGCCGGCCTACGATCAGTGCATCAAGGCGAGCCACCTGTTCAACCTGCTGGATGCTCGCGGCGTTATCAGCGTGACCGAGCGGGCAAGCTACATCGGGCGTGTGAGAGTGCTGGCGAAGGGTTGCTGCGAGGCTTGGGTTGCTGGCGAAACATCATAACAAACGGAGGAACAGCGATGACCGAACTGAGGATTGTTGGCGAAGAGGCATGCAAGCTCGCTGCCGAACTGGTCGAGCTGACGGGCGACAGCCTGCAGTCCGCGGTGGTGACGGCGTTGCGCGAGGAGATCGAGCGCGAGCGCACGCGGCGGGCGCGATACGATCGGATCATGGCTATCACGCGCGACATCGCGCGGGGTTCGCGCCTGGCGGCGTAACGCGTTTTGCGGAGGCGATAGCCGGAGCGCCGCGCGCTCGGATGCCTGCCGCAACCTGGTTCGCAGCAGCGTTGGCGGTTGATACAAACGGTGACGACCTGGCCAGTCGAAGGTTTGACGAAGCGGTGCGGCGTTTGCGGATCGAACTGATCGACTTCACGCCCGAGCACTCCGAACAGGCGCGCGAGGCACGGCGCATGTACGGCCGGAAGCGCCATCCCGCGCAACTGAGCTCCGGCGACTGCATGGTCTACGGTGTGGCGAAGGCCGCGCGTGCGGCTCTGCTGTTCAAGGGCAACGACTTCTCGCAGACCGACATCGAGCCGACACTGAAGGACTGAGCATGTCGGAACTGTTCTTTGAGCTGTTCAGTGAGGAGATCCCCGCGCGGATGCAGGCTCGCGCGGCGGACGATCTTGCCCGGCTCTGCACCGAAGCGTTGGCGGCCCTGTCGCCCGCCAACGCACGCACATTCTTCGGCCCGCGGCGCATTGCGCTGGCAGCCGATGTCAGTGCCAAGGTCGCCGCCAGCAACACCATCGAACGCGGGCCGCGGGCAAACGCGCCGGAGCAGGCACTGGCGGGATTCCTTCGCAAACACAACGCGACGAAGCAGCAGTTGCGCCAGGAAGGCGATTATTGGGTGCTGGAGAAAGCAGCGCCTTCAGTTGCCGCCGCGGACCTGATCGGCCGCGCCCTGCCTGCGCTGCTGCGCCGCTTCCCGTGGCCGAAATCGATGCGCTGGGGCGGCAGCAGTGACTTCACCTGGGTGCGTCCGCTGCGGCGGATCGTCTGCCTGCTGGATGGCGCGGTGGTGCCGTTCGATCTGCGCGACGGCACCGACGATGGGCATGGGCTGGCGTCGGCCAACCTCACCGAGGGCCATCGCTTCCACGCACCCGGCGCATTCGCCGTGGCATCGCGCGACGACTGGGCGGCAAAACTGCGCCAACACCGCGTGCTGGTCGATGCCGACGACCGCAAGCGCGTCATCAGCGAAGGCATCGCGGCTCTTGCGGCAGAACGGCAGATCGCACTGGTGGACGACCCCGGACTGCTGGACGAAGTCGCAGGTCTGGTCGAATGGCCGGTGCCGTTACTCGGCCGGATCGATGACGCGTACATGGATCTGCCGCCGGAAGTCCGGCAGGTCTCCATGCGCGTCAATCAGCGCTACTTCGCGTTCCGCAATCTGGATGGCTCCGCCGCGCCGTATTTCGGCGTCGTGGCCAACATAGACCCGGCGGACGGCGGCGCCACGTCGATCGCCGGCAACGAGCGCGTGCTGCGGGCCCGGTTCGCCGATGCGCGGCACTTCTGGGACCTCGACCGCAAGACGCGGCTGGCATCGCGCGTGCCGCAACTCGACCACGTCACCTTCCACGCCAAACTCGGCACCCAGGGCGAGCGGGTGCGCCGGCTGGAGCGTCTGGCCGAGGAGATTGCGCCTCTCGTCGGCGCCGGGCCGGCCCTGGCACGTGACGCCGCGAGGCTGTGCAAGGCCGATCTGGTCACCGGCATGGTCGGCGAATTCCCGGAGCTGCAAGGGGTGATGGGCCGCTACTATGCGCTGCACGATGGCGAGGATCGCCTGGTGGCGGACGCCATCCGCGACCATTACGCGCCACGTGGGCCGACCGATCCGGTCCCCGCCGCGGACGTCTCGATCGTCGTCGCGCTGGCCGACAAGCTCGACCAACTGGTGGGCTTCTTTGCCATCGGTGAGCGGCCATCCGGGGCCGGAGACCCCTACGCGCTGCGCCGCGCCGCTCTCGGCATCATCCGCATAATACGCGAAAACGCGCTGCGGCTGAACTTGTCCCTTCTCATTAGTTGGGCGAGAAGGGATTGGCACCACCAGGGCGTGCACCCAGTTGAAGACGCGGAACTGGTGGAGTTCATAATCGAACGCCTGCGCGTACAGCTCCGCGCGGAAGGTGCCCGCCACGACGTGCTGGCCGCGGTATTCGCCGCCGGCGCTGACGACGACATCACCCGCCTGCTCGCGCGCACCGACGCGGTTGCCGCCCTGCTGCGTTCCGATGACGGCGCCAATCTGCTGACCGCCTACCGCCGCGCCGCCAACATCCTGCGCATCGAGGACCGCAAGGACGGTCCCCACATCGGTGAACCAGATCGTGACCTGCTGCGTGTCCCCGAGGAAATCGTCCTGGCGCAGGCGTTGCGGGTCACGGAAAGCACTGTTATCCCGCTGCTCGAGCGGGAGGATTTCGCGGCCGCAATGGCAGCCATGGCCCAGCTCCGCGCGCCGCTGGACATCTTTTTCGATAAGGTGACCGTGAACGCGCCGGAGCCGGATTTGCGCCGCAATCGGCTGCGTCTTCTGCATTCTCTCCGGTCAACCATGGGCCGCATTGCCGACTTCGCAAAAATCGAGGGCTGAATTGCCATGAACAAGTGGGTGTACAGCTTCGGCGCGGGCCACAATGAAGGCGGCCAGGAGATGCGCAACCTGTTGGGCGGCAAGGGCGCCAACCTGGCCGAGATGGCGGGTATCGGGCTGCCAGTCCCGCCCGGCTTTACGCTGACCACCGAAGTGTGCACCGCGTTCTACCAGAACCAGCGGAACTACCCGAACGAGCTGTCATCGCAGGTGCGTGATGCACTTGGCAAACTGGAAAAGTCCGTCGGCCTGAAGTTCGGCGACAAGCGGCGGCCGCTGCTGGTCTCAGTGCGCTCGGGCGCGCGCGTGTCGATGCCGGGCATGATGGACACCGTGCTCAACCTGGGATTGAACGACGCCACAGTCGAAGGCCTCGGCGCCGAAGCTAAGGACGAACGCTTCGCCTGGGATTCGTATCGCCGCTTCATACAGATGTATGGCTCGGTCGTGCTGGGCGTGGCCCACCACCAGTTCGAGGAGATCATCGAGCACGCCAAGCTGGATGCCGGCGTGATCGAGGACACCCAGCTCACCGCACAGGACTGGCACCGTGTCGCCGACAGCTACAAGGGGATGATCGAGGCCGACACCGGCAAGCCGTTTCCGCAGGACCCCGAAGAACAGCTTTGGGGCGCGATCGGCGCGGTATTCGGTTCATGGATGAACCCCCGCGCGATCACCTACCGCAAACTGCACGATATTCCCGCCGAATGGGGCACCGCAGTGAATGTGCAGGCCATGGTGTTCGGCAACATGGGCAATGACTGCGCCACCGGCGTGTGCTTCACGCGCGATCCGTCCACCGGCGAAAACATGTTCTACGGCGAGTACCTGGTGAACGCGCAGGGCGAGGACGTGGTCGCCGGCATCCGCACGCCGCAGCCGCTGTCCAAATCGCGCGCCAAGCCGGACGAGACGCCTTTGGAAGTGGCGATGCCGGAAGCCTACGCCGAACTGATGAAGGTGCGGGAAAAGCTCGAGCAGCACTACCACGACATGCAGGATATCGAGTTCACCGTGCAGCAGAAGAAGCTGTACATGCTGCAAACGCGCAACGGCAAGCGGACCGCGGCGGCAAGCCTGCGCATCGCGGTGGACATGGCACGGGAAGGCCTGATCGACGAAGCCGAGGCGGTGCGGCGGGTCAATCCGGCGGCGTTGGACCAGTTGCTGCATCCGACGCTGGACCCCAAGGCGGCACGCACGCTGCTGGCGAAAGGGTTGCCGGCGAGTCCCGGCGCGGCATCGGGCGCGGTGGTGTTCACCGCCGATGAAGCGGAAAGCCGCGCGCAGAAGGGCGAGGCGATTATCCTGGTGCGGGTCGAGACGAGCCCGGAGGATATCCACGGCATGAACGCGGCCCGCGGTATCCTGACCGCGCGCGGCGGCATGACCAGTCACGCCGCGGTCGTGGCGCGCGGCATGGGGCGGCCTTGCGTCACGGGTGCCGGCGGCATTTCGATCGACTACCACAATCAGACGCTGACCTCGGCCGGCCAGACGGTGCGCGCCGGCGAGACCATCACGCTGGACGGCGCCACGGGCGAGGTGTTCATCGGCACCGTGGCGATGATCGAGGCCGCAATGTCCACCGACTTCGCCACGCTGATGGAATGGGCCGACAAGGCGCGCACGATGAAGGTGCGGGCGAACGCGGAGACGCCGCTGGATGCCGAGACGGCGAAGAAATACGGCGCCGACGGCATCGGCCTGTGCCGCACCGAACACATGTTCTTCGACCCCGAGCGCATCAGCGCCGTGCGCCAGATGATCATGGCGCCCGACGAAGCCGGCCGCCGCACGGCACTGGACAAGTTGCTGCCGTTCCAGCGCGACGATTTCCAGAAACTGTTTCGCATCATGGGCGATTTGCCGGTGACCATCCGGCTGCTCGATCCGCCGCTGCACGAGTTCCTGCCGCATGCGGATGCGGAACTGGAGGAGGTTGCGCGGGCGTTGGGCGCAAACGTCGAGGCGATGCGGCGCCGTGCCGCGGAACTGGCGGAAGCGAACCCGATGCTGGGCCATCGTGGCTGCCGGCTGGGCGTCACCTATCCGGAAATCTACGAGATGCAGGCCCGCGCGATCTTCGAGGGCGCGCTGGTGGTGGCGAAGGAAACCGGCCGCGCGCCGGTGCCGGAAATCATGATCCCGTTGGTGGGGGTCCTGAAGGAGTTGGAGATCACCCGCGCGCAGGTGGACAAGGTGGCGGAGGAGGTGTTCGCCGTGGCCGGCCGCCGGATCGAATATACCGTCGGCACGATGATCGAGCTGCCGCGCGCCGCGCTGATCGCCGGCAAGATTGCCGAGGTGGCCGACTTTTTCAGCTTCGGCACCAACGACCTGACGCAGACCGTGTTCGGCCTGTCGCGCGACGACGCCGGCAAGTTCCTGCCGCAGTACGCCGAGTTGGGGATTCTGCCGAAGGATCCGTTCGTCTCGATCGACGTCGAGGGGGTCGGCGAGATGATCCGCATCGCCACGGAACGAGGGCGGAAGGCCAAGCCGCATCTGAAGCTCGGGATCTGCGGCGAGCACGGCGGCGATCCGGCCTCGATCATGTTCTGCCAGGAGATCGGTCTGGATTATGTGTCGTGCAGCCCGTACCGCGTACCGGTGGCGCGCCTGGCCGCGGCACAGGCGGCTCTGGGGCTGGAAAGCGATCGGACGGCGTAGCGTAGCTTGCCGATCCTCGGGGATATGCTCCGAATATCCCATTGGTCGGGAGCTTATGTCGTGACGTGCGTCGGAGGTTGGGCGTTGGGGGTAGGAACCTTGGGGTTCGCCTGCCTGTGGATGCTGCCCATTCCGCCGGGCTGTCCTCGGGCGAGCAGGCCGATGTCGAGGCGAGGGATGGCGCCATTGTCATCCGCCGCGCGGTTCCGCGCTTCACGCTGGAGATCGCCTGCCGCGATAAACAAAAAAGGAAATATTCGACCACAGATGCGCACAGATTCACGCGGATAAGATCAGATCCTCTGATGCGAGCATGGTCCCTGATCTAATCTGTGTGAATCTGTGTGCATCTGTGGTCGAAACTGCTTGCTTCTCGGTCAGAACGGAGAGCGCCATATCAGCACGTGTAGGTCGCTATGTTAGCGGCTATGGGTCGCCGCCCGGCTCTGGTGGACTCTCCCGCGACAGTGCCGCCGGTCAACACATTCATTACCATTTGATATCAGACGCGCGTATTTTGCGGCGCAAAGCGCAGCGCATTCCGCCGCCTTGAAGCCCTCAGGCCACGCGTCGGCTGGACAGCGCCCCCGGCAGCTGCGTGATCGCGTGGTCGATCAGGTGGGAATCCGCGTCGGCCGATAGCCCCTCCGCGATCACCTGGCGCGCTGCAACCGTGGCAACTTCGACGGCGGTCAGGCGTACCTCGTCCACCGCGGCCTTCTCGGCGGCGGCGATGCGATCCAACGCCATCTGCTCGCGCCGGCGCGCCGCAGCCTCGGCTTCGGCAGCAGCAGCAGCGGCGACTCGGCCGGCTTCGGCCTGCGCACCCTCGATCAGCGCCTGCGCCTCACGCAGCGCATCGGCACGCCGGGCTTCGGCATCGCGCAGCATCGCTTCGGCTTCCCGGCGCAGCCTGGCGGCTTCCTCCAGTTCCGCGCGCACCTTGGCGCCCCGATCGTCCAGCATCGCCGCCAGCGCCGACCACAGCCTGTTGCCGAAGATGACGAAGAACAGGACGAATGCGATCAGCACCCAGTTGCGCGGTTCGGCAAAGAAGCCTGCCTCGTGCATGACGCCGCCTCCTAGCCGATCCGACGCGTTGCCAAAGCCACGCCGACAGCACCATTCAGTCGCTCCGGATCAGCCGGCGCGCCGGTCAGCCGGGCGATCACCGTAGCCGCCGTCTCAGTCGCAACCTCACGCAGCGCGCTCATGGCCGCCGCGCGCGCCGCATTGATCTGCGTCTCGGCTTCCTGCAACTGCTTCTCCAGCCGCTCGTTCAGTGCCGCGATGCGCACCGCCCCTGCCTGCTTCGCCTTGTCCAGCGCGGCGTTGATCGCGGCCTGAGCCTCCGCCCGCGCGCGCGCCGTCGCTTCGGCAACTTCCTGCGCTGCCTCGTCCGCGCGCATCTTGGAAGCCCGCGCGGTTTCCAGATCGGCGGCGATATGCCGGGCACGCTCCTCGATCACCGCGGCCACGCGCGGCAGGGCAAAGCGCGACAGCACGACGTACAGCAATGTGAAAATGATCGCGCCCCAGACCACCTGGCTGGTGGTCAGCGGATTGCCGAAGTCGAGCTGCGGCATGCCCTCTGCTTGCGCGGCAGCCGGCGCCAGCAGCAGCGTCGCAATCAGTGCCGATAGGCGGAGCGGCATCAGACGAACAGAATGATGAACGCGATCACCAGCGCGTACAGCGCCACCGCCTCGGTCAGCGCGAAGCCAAGAATGGCGAGGCCGAACACCCGGTCGCGCGCCGCCGGATTGCGCGCCACGCTGGTGACCAGCGCCGCGAAGATGTAGCCGATGCCGACGCCGACACCCGACAGAGCGATAAC
>DATKFJ010000503.1:0-4948 GCA_035511435.1 Acetobacteraceae bacterium
TGTCATTGTTGGACTACGGCGTGCCTGGAAGAATCGGTCGATAACCGTAAGGAGGAACGCCGCGACCTGTGTCCAAGTGCTGATCTGCAACAAGAGATACTCGGACATAGCGATACGACCTGGATCTGCGAGTGTCCGCTATTGAACACCCAAACCATCGTGACAGCCCCTCACCTCCCGCGCAGAAGGTGGTTCTACACGGTCGGGCGACCCATTGATTTGGCGACTCGGGGGTCCAGCCCCGCTTCGCCACCAGCCAAAATATCAGGGATTGCAGAACAGGCCAGGGCGGTGCGCCTTCCCTTCCATCCGCAGGACGTTGACCGATCCGCAGCGGCAGCAGTTGGCGCCGAGCTACCGCCAATCAACTCATTATGAAAATATTCCTTGACACGAAGCCTAATCTTGTGTTCTTGCTTCGTTCATGTCCGCCGCAACCACCAACCAGCCCCCCGCCCAACCCCCCGACCCGGGCCAGCCAAGCCGCTCCGCCCACCTGCTCGACCTCGTCCGCAAGCTCATCGATTACGCCAAGGAACTCGCCGCCACCTTCCACCAGCACGCCGTCACCGGTCGCGTCATCGGCTATGCAGCCAACTTCGGCACCGCCGACATTGCGCTGATCATCGCCCACATCACCGGCGGCCTGCTCCGCGCCCAGGCCCTCGAAGCAAGACTGATCCGCATCGCCGGCCGCCTGGACGCGGAACCCCGGCCGCGGGGCACGTCTTCGCCCCGCACCCCCCGCGCCCCGGGCGCCGCCCCGGCCGCACCGCCCCCCAGCGAACATCCCAATCTCGTCAACCTCCCCACGCCGGAGTGGATCGCCGCGGAAATCCGCCGTCGGCCCATCGGCGCCGTCATCGCCGATATCTGCCGGGACCTCGGCATCCAGTGGCGCCATCCGCTATGGCTCGAATTGGAGTGCGCCATAATCGAAAACGGCGGCAGCGTGGCCACCCTCGACAAAATAATACTCCGGCGGCTGTCTCCCATGGACAGACCCACCACGTCATCCGAGGCTTGGCCGCTTGTGCGCACGCCGCCCCCGGGATGGCGCAGCCCCCGCCCGCCCTGAATCCACCGCCGGCCGAACCGTTGCACACGGGACCAGGACTTGGCTGGCCCCGCGATGCCGGCTGACTGCATGGCACAGCCAGCCCGCTCCGCTCCTCGCCGCACCATGGATTGCAACGCCCGGCGCCTCCAGCCGCACATATAGCCGCGCCGCGCAGCGACCATCGATCCGCTCGTCTCCGCGTGCCCCGCTGGCGAGAAGCGCGGCAGGACCGTCGAACCCCACTGTGGTTCGCAACGTTATCAGTGCCCACTTAACCGCTCGGATCGAGCGCAAGAGGTCACCCGATGACTTCCATCAACACCCCTGACAAACTCGCAAAATACCGGGCGAAGCGCGACTTCACCAAGACCCCGGAGCCGAGTGGCGAACCCAACGCCGCCCCCGCCGAACGCCGGCGCTTCGTCATCCAGAAACATGCGGCCACGCGTCTGCACTACGACCTGCGGCTGGAACTCGACGGCGTTTTCAAGTCCTGGGCGGTGACGCGGGGTCCGTCGCTCGATCCGCAGAACAAGCGGTTGGCAGTCGAGGTGGAGGATCACCCACTCGACTATGGCGACTTCGAGGGAACCATCCCGAAGGGTCAGTATGGCGGCGGCACAGTGCAGCTTTGGGACCGCGGATACTGGGAACCCGCCGGCGAGATGTCGCCGCAGGACGCGCTGGCCGATGGTGACTTCAAGTTCATACTGGACGGCAAGCGCCTGCACGGTGGTTGGGTGCTGGTGCGCATGAAGCACGACAGGCTGGGTGGCAAACGCACCAATTGGCTGTTGATCAAGCACCGCGATGAATACGCGCGCGAGGGCGATGGCGAGGCCATCCTCGCCGATGATCGGTCGGTTGCGTCGGGCCGTAGCATGACTTCGATCGCCGCCGGCAAGGGACGCGCGCCGAAGCCGTTCATGGAAGCTGGAACGGCGGCGACCAAGGCTGACGCGGTGTGGAACAGCAACAGGGGCGATGCCGCCGAGGAGCGCAAGAAGCGCAAGGCCGGGCTCAGCAAGCCGACGCCCGCTGTCACCAAAAGGCCGGCCGCCCGGAAGGAAACCGCACGCCGCAAAGCGGGCTAAGCAAGGATGCCTCGCGATCGCCCGCCCTTCGATCTGCCATTGGACACGCCACCAATGGAATCGCGCGTAGCCGCAACAATTCCTGCCGCCGACGCTGCCTGGCAGTACGAGCCAAAGTGGGACGGATTTCGCTGTCTCGCGTTCAAGTCCGGCACAAACCTTGAGCTCCGCGCCAAATCGGGCAAGCCGTTGGGACGGTATTTTCCTGAAGTCGTGGCGCTGTTGCGCGACCTGCCCGAGCCGCGGTTCGTGATCGATGGCGAACTCGTCGTCGAGCTGGAAGGGCATCTGGCGTTCGATGCACTTCAGATGCGATTGCATCCTGCCGAGAGCCGCATCAGGAAACTCGCTGCGGCGACGCCGGCCCGACTGATCGTGTTCGACATGCTCGTCGGAACCGATGGCGCGAGTCTGGTGGACCAACCGCTCGAGCGGCGGCGTGCTGAACTTGAAGCGTTCATGGCTCGGGTAACGGTGGCGAAGAAGCTGCTGATTTCACCCGCGACGCGCGATCGGAAGCGGGCGGAGAAATGGCTCGTCGATGCAGGACATGGCGCAACCGATGGTGTAGTCGCGAAGCGCCTCGCGGATCCGTACACGCCAGGCGAGCGGACGATGATCAAGGTCAAGCGGCTGCAAACCGCGGACTGTGTCGTCGGTGGCTTCCGCTACCAGAGCGACAGTCGCGAAGTCGGCTCCCTGCTGCTGGGACTGTATGATGATGCCGGGAAACTCGATCACGTGGGCTTTACTTCCACGATCACCGATGCAGAGCGGCCGCGCCTGACACGCAGGCTGGAGGCTCTGCGCGGGAAGCCGGGTTTCACCGGCAAGGCGCCCGGTGGGCCCAGCCGGTGGAGCACGGAACGCAGCAGTGAGTGGGAACCACTACGACCGGAATTGGTGGTGGAGGTTCGCTTCGACCATGTCACCGGCGATCGCTTTCGCCACGGCACGAAGCTGCTGCGTTGGCGCGACGACAAGGCGCCCAGGCAATGCACGTTCGAGCAGATTGCAGCGCCGATCGCCGAAGTGCGCATTTGACGCTGGTTCCCGATACACATCGCGGGCAGGCTACGGTGCGCCCTTCAATCCGCAAGCCTTGGCCAGAACCTCCAGATGTCGCTCGTGGTCGCCGGCGAAACGCAACACCAGGTGGCTCGCACCAGCCTTCGCATAACCGTCGAGCCACTCGGCCACGCCGCCCTCCGGACCGGCGTAGCAGATCTGTCGGCGCCGCAGCACATCGGCGCGCTGGCCATAGTAATGCTCCAGAAATGCGTTCATCCGCGTGTCGGCCTGCTCCGCGCTCTCGTGCAACGCCAGCGTCAGATACACTGCGCCGGTCAGCGCGGCCGGATCGCGGCCGGACGCGGCAGCAACCGCACGAATCTCCGCCCACTGCCGCGCATAGGTTGCCGGATCGGGCACATTGGGAAACCAGCCGTCGAAATACTTGCCCGCCCGCTCCAGGCTCGCCGGCAGATTGCCGCCGATCCACAGCGGCGGTCCGCCAGGCCGATACGGTGTCGGCGCCAGCACGCCCCGCGTCACCTGCCATCGCCCGTCCCAGTCCACCGGCTGCCCGGTCCACAGCGCCTTACACAACCGCAGACCTTCCATCATTCGGCCGAGGCGCTTGTCGAACGGCACGCCAGCCGATGCGAACTCCGCCTGAACATTCGGCCGGTCGGACGCGAACCCGACGCCCAGTATCAGCCGGCCCTCCGACACCTGGTCGAGCGTCGCCACCTGGTGCGCGAGCAGCACCGGATTGCGCAGCGCCGGCAGCAGCACAGCGGTGCCGAGTTCCACGCGAGGCACGCGACCCGCCACGCCGGCGAGCAACGTCAGCGGCTCATGGCGCGGCCGGGCCAGCAGCGAATCGCCGACCCACACCGAGGCGTAGCCCAGCGCCTCCGCCCGCTTGGCCAAGGCGAGCAATGGGGCCGCCTCGGGCCGCCCTTCCATCGCGTGCTCGCGCGTCGGCAACAGGTAGCCAATCTTTGCGGCCATGCCACGCTTCTCCCTGCTTGTCGCTCAGGAGCCTACAGCCGGAATGGCTCGCCCAAAACACCAGCGGCGCCCACAGGCGCCGTTGGTCAGTCGAAGCAGGCTGGGCAGTCGAAGCAGGTTGGCAGGATCAGCGGTGCCGACGGCGGGACAGACCTAGACCCAGCATGCCGGAACCCAGCAGCACCATCGATGCAGGCTCGGGGACGCCGACGAGGCTGACGCTGTCCACTTCATTGCCCGCACCTGGCGCGCCGCCAATTCCACTGGTGTCGACCGCTGCAAAGCTAAGCACCTCGGAGGTTGCAGTGGCTGTGATGACGAAGGAATTGGGAGTCCACAGGCCAGTGGTGCCCGTGCCGAAATCGGACGTTACCGGGCTGCCGCCCATCGATACATCGAGCTCCTGCGGGCCCGAACCCGGCCGGTCGCCATAGCCCCAGCTCAGGGTGTACTGGGAGCCGGGGTGCAGTCCGTTCACGGTCTGCGAAATGGTGTCGAAGGTGTTCGCGTCCACCTCCGCGCTCTGGCAGTTGGCGGTGTAGCAGGCCATCCCCAATATCGGGGTGTAGTCGACCTCGATCGCATCTTGGTTCACCGTCCAGCCGGGAATGCTGGAGAACAACGAGTAACCGGACCCGACGCTCGGCGTCGCGAAATCGCCATTGACGATAAGATCGGCAGCGGCTCGAGCCTCGCCAGCCGCGCCGCACGCCAATGCCGCCACTGCAAAGACGGCCAATTTGTATCGATTCATGAGACACCTCAAATGATTTGATCC
>DATKFJ010000504.1:0-17386 GCA_035511435.1 Acetobacteraceae bacterium
TGCAGGACGCACATTCGATCGGCATCGACGTCGCGCAAGGCCTGATCACCAGCGAGACGTTCTATTGGAACATGAATGACCGTACGCGGGCGTTCACCAAGCGCGTGCTGCCCAGAACGCCGAACAACTATCCTAGCCAGGCACATGCCAGCGCCTATGCGATCACGCTGCATTACCTCAAGACGGCAGCGGAAATGGGCGGCGCCGCGGCGAAAAAGAGCGGCCGGACGACCGTGGCGAAGATGAAATCCATCCCGACCGACGATGATGCGTTCGGCAAGGGTGCCATCCGCGCTGACGGCCGCGGGGAGTTCCCGAGCTATCTGTTGCAGGTCAAGACGCCGGCCGAGAGCAAGAGCGAATGGGATATTTACAACGTTCTCGCCACCACGCCCGCCTCCGGCGTACTGCATCCGCTGCTCGACAAGTGCAAGTTCCCGACGACGGTGTGACCGGCGATCCTTCACTACACGTCGACACCATGGACACTTGAATCACCTGCCACGTCATGCTGACGACGCATGCCCCGGCCTTCGCCTGACGAGGGCCGGGGGGTCAGCATCGCCGTCTGTCCTTGTTGGGCGGCAGCGAACGCTTAGCGGTTAAAGTCTGACGCTTGATACCGCGCTATAGGCCCTCCGGGTACGACGGGGAGTTATCTGAGTCGCGCAAGCCAGATGGAGTGACGGCCGCAGTTTGCATCTTCGACCACGTGTGCCACTACCTCGAAGCCGCTCCGGTCGAGCAGAGTACCGTACTCGGCACTATCCAGGCTCGCGTGGTACAGCGGTTCGCCCTGGTAGGTGCCTATCGCTTCACCGTGCGATGGCCCGCTCGTGAACATCAGCGCGGCACGCGGCGCGGCATGCTTGCGGAAAACCGGAAACATCCGGCGCTGATCATCGGGTCGCAAGTGAAAAAAGCTGTCCCAGGCGAGAACCCCATTGAAGCTGTAGCCCAGCGACAGTGCCCGCATGTCCGCGACGTGCCAGTCCCGATGCGGGAAATGGCCCTTGCACATCGCGATCATCTCGGGTGAGGCGTCGACGCCGGTTACGTCGTATCCTTGCTCGATGAGGCACCGGGCGATGGGTTCACCGGTTCCGCATCCGATGTCGAGCACGGTGCCACACGGCGGCATGAGACGACGGAATCGATCGAGCCATGCCGCCTCGAACAGGCGATTGCCTCGATCGTGCGCCCAGGCGCGAGCGTGCCGCTGATACAGTTCGATGATGCGCTCTGCTTCGGCGGTCATGGCCATCACCCTGACGCACAGGCCGCGCACGAGCAACAACGACCGCTTAGTGTTGCAAGCGGTTATCGCCGGCGGGTCTCAAGCGTCAGATTTTATCCACTGGATGCCGGACCCGGCTCCGCTCGAGGCGTGCTCCGCGTCGGCATGGCGGCAGAGTAGCGGTCGACGGATCATGCCTGGAACGCTTGCGATTATCTGGCTCACGGCCGGGCGGCATTGCACCGTCAGGGATGCTATTCCGCTGCTGTCATCGCCGACATGACGTCATCGTTGTCGACGCCGCACGACACGCTGTTGCCGCCGTATTTGTCGACCCATTGCTGGCCGAGCCGTGCGGCCTCCGCCGGCGTCAGCCACGACCATTCCGCGCCACGCGCGCGAATCGCCACCCAGACGGTTTCACCCTGGACGACGCGTTCCTCGACCGAATATGCACTGACCGCCTCAGACATTACGCATTGCTTTCTCAATAGTTACAAAAATGTCGTAACGCGGAAATTTCCTGCTGGGAAAAGAAAGATTCGCGTTCCGAGTTCAGGGTCCAGTCCCAAAGCGCGCGGACCATAGCCACTTGCGAATAGAGTCGCCACGAAAATGCCGTATTCAACCTTCGCCGGATCTGAATGCCGACCCTATGTTGCGCGAGTACCGCAGCAACGGGCGCAAAGGGAGAATACTATGGTTTGGATCGATCAGGTGGCGGTTGTGACGGGCGCGGCGCGCGGCATCGGCCGAGCTGTCGCGCGGCTGCTTGCCCGCCACGGTGCCGCGGTTTGCGTGAACTATGTGGCGCGCGCCGATGCCGCTGAATCACTGGTGCAAGAAATCCGTAACGCGGGCGGCCGCGCAATCGCGCATGGCGCCGATGTTGCCGATCCATCGCAGGTTGCAGCGATGATCGATCGTGCCACCAGCGAACTGGGACCGGTCAGCATCCTGGTGAACAACGCCGGGATAGCGTTGCAGGCAACGCTGGAAACCTACGATGCAGCGGCGATGGATCGCATGCGTCGCATCAACGTCGATGGTGTCATCCATACGATACGCGCAACCATGGCGGGCATGCGGGAGCGCGGCTACGGACGGGTGGTGAACGTGACCTCGATCGCCGCCATTGGCACCGCGCTGCCGGGCAATGCCTTCTATGCCGCGACCAAAGCCGAAGTGGCGATATTGACCAAGCGGTTCGCCATGGAACTTGGACCACTCGGCATCACGGTGAACGCGATCGCGCCAGGGTTTGTCCGCACGGAGATGGCGCAGAACCGGCACACCGAGGCGGAGTGGCAGGATATCGCGCGCCGCCTGTCGGAACGCGCGATGATGGGTCGCATCGGCGAGCCGGAAGACGTCGCCAACGCCGTGGCATTTTTTGCCGCGCCCGACTCCGGATGGGTGACCGGCCAGATGCTGGCGGTCGACGGCGGCCGGATGGATTACATCGTCGCCGGGTAACGCGACGCTGCAGCGTCACGCCCTTCGACAATCGGTCGGCAGTCACGCCGTTGGCGATCGCATGACGTCTCGACGCGCTTGCAGCCGCGGATCGCATTGATCAGGCAAGTGGCGTTTGCCGCGATCATTCCGCCGCCTGCTGAGCTTCCGCCACCAACCTGGCGGCCTCTACCCCGCGCACCTTGGCGATGTCGTCCTGATACTTCAGCAGAACGCCGAGGGTGTCATCGACTGCCTGCGGTGCCAGCTCCTTCTGGTTCAGATAGGTCAGCGCCTGCGCCCAGTCGATCGTTTCCGCCACGCCGGGCAGCTTGAACAGGTCCTCGCCGCGCAACCGCTGCACGAACTCCACCACCTGCGCCGACAGCGCCGCCGGCACGTCCGGCGCCTTCGCAGCCAAGATAGCCCGCTCGCGCTCGGCGTTCGGATAGTCCACCCAGTGATACAGGCAGCGTCGGCGGATCGCGTCATGCACCTCGCGCGTGCGGTTCGAGGTGATCACCACCGCAGGCAGCGTCGTCGCGCGTACCGTGCCGAATTCCGGCACGGTGACCTGGAAATCCGCCAGCAGTTCAAGCAGGAATGCCTCGAACGGTTCGTCGGCGCGATCGAGTTCATCGATCAGCAGCACCGCCGGCGGCAGGTCCGGATCGATCGCCGACAGCAGCGGCCGGGCCAGCAGATATTTGCGCGTGTAGATGTCGCTCGACAGTTCCCCCGGGTCGGTTTGCCCGGCCGCCTCCGCCAGACGGATCGCCATGAGCTGACGGGCATGGTCCCACTCGTAGGCCGCGGCCGACAGATCCATTCCGTCATAGCATTGCAGCCGCACCAGCCGGCGGCCGAGGCCGGCGGCCAGCACCTTGGCGATCTCGGTCTTGCCGGTGCCAGGTTCGCCTTCCAGGAACAGCGGTCGGCGCATGGCGAGCGCCAGATGCACCGTGGTCGCCAGCTCCAGGTCCGCGATGTAACCCTGATCGGCGAGCAGTCTCGCCGTGTCGGCGACGGTCGCAGGCAGTGCAGCCACTAGATCAGGCTTCCCAGGATCAGGATCAGGATGAACAGGTATATCACGCCACCGATCCAGGCGACGATCGGCAGTCCGAACGGCTCACGCGGCACCAGGGCGAACGGGCTGATCGTCGCGGGTGGCTGCTGCTGCACGGGTCGCACATCCAACGGCATGGCGGTCGCGGCGACCGGTTCCCCCACGATCGGTTGCCCGGCGACCGGTTCAACACCAACGGCGGCTGCCGGCGGCGCGACGTGGGCGCTGAACCGGTCGAAGAAGGCGTCGGCCATCTGTTTGGCGCTGGCATCGATCAGCCGCGCGCCGAGTTGGGCGATCTTGCCGCCGACCTGCGCGTTCACCTCGTAGCGCAGCAGCGTGCCGCCATCGGCATCGTCCAGCCGCACATTTGCGCCGCCCTTGGCAAAGCCGGCCACGCCGCCCTGGCCCTCGCCACTGATCGTGTAGCTGGTTGGCGGCTCGATATCGGTCAGGTGGACAGTGCCGGTGAATCGCGCCGAGATCGGGCCGATCTTCACCGCCACGGTCGCCCTCATGTCGGTGTCGGAAGACTTTTCCAGGCTCTCACAGCCCGGGATGCTGACCTTGAGCACCTCTGGGTCATTGAGCGCCTGCCATACGACGTTGCGCGGCGCGGCGATGCGCCGCTCGCCTGTCATGTCCATTCGACTGGTTCCCGTTGTGCGGGCCGGACGTTACTTGCAGGGTGGGGGGCATGCAACCAAGCGTGCCGGCCCTGGAGTGGGGCTTCCCGTTCCTCGGGATGCTCGCCTCGATCGCCCGGTTTCCCCATGCTGGCGCCGCGTTTCTCGCACCGGCCCATCGGTTCCGCCGCATCGCCCGCACCGCCACCGTCGTCCGCAGCGCCGTGCTGCCGGCCAATGCCTCGGGGGCACCCAAGCCGCTCGGCAATCCGCCGCGGTCTATCGGCCTGATGCCGCCAGCGCCCTGGGATTCACGAATGGGGATTCACGAATGGGGACTCACGAATGGGTCGCCAGCAGCGCCACCACCTGCGAAGCAACGGACGGCGCAGACACGCCGAACGAAGTCACGATCCCGGCGGCTGCGATGTGCCCGACGCCCGGCACGAACGTCACGCTGAACAGGTCCGTGGCGGTCATGTGCTGCGCATCCGTCGCAATCACCTCCAGTGCCATGGTTCCGGTTGCTGCGGTCGGGACGGTTCCGGACAATTCGTCCGTGGTGGGATTGAAGCTCAACCAGGATGTCGCATTCGATCCGCTCTCTTGGTATGCGGCGAATGTCATCTTCAAGCCGAGTGCGTCGGTAAAGGTATTCGCTGGCAGCACCAGATCGACATGCTGCCCCGCTGCCCACGTCTGATTCGGGGTCGGCGTCGATACTTTGATGCCAGCCTGGATGACCGCCGCGACCGGCGGCTGCACAGTGACGGTAAAGCTCTCCGACGTCGCAAGTCCGCTGCTGTCCTTCGCCGTCACCTTGATGCTCAGGCTCTGCGCAACGCCTGGTGCGACGCCGGTGAACGTGTCGGTCGCTGCGTTGAACCCGAGCCACGCCGGCAGTGGCTGACCGCTGGTTTGGCTGACCGTGTAGGTGAGCTTTTGACCCTGCGGGTCCGTGAACGTGTTCGCCGGCAGTGCGAGCGAGACAACCTTGCCTTCCGTCCATATCTGGTTCGGCGTTTGCGCTGTTAGCACCGGCGCGCCCAGGATGGTGGCCGAGAATGTTTCCGACACTGAAAGGCCACTGCTGTTCGTCGCGCTGACCGTGATGCCGAGGGTTTGCGCCGCAAGGGGGGCCATACCGATGAATGTCTCTGTCGTCGCGTTAAAGCTCAGCCAACCCGGGAGTGCCTGTCCGCTCGACAGCTTGGCCGTGTAGACCAGCTTTTCGCCCTGTGGGTCCTTGAAGGTGGTCGCCGGCAGCGCGAAGGTTGTCGCCTTGCCTTGCGTCCACGATTGGTTCGGCGTCTGCACCGTCACCACCGGTGTCTCCTGTACCGTGGCGGAGAATGATTCGGACACCGACAGGCCGTTGCTGTCCGTCGCGGTAACCGCAATGACCAGCGTTTGCGCCGTGAGCGGCGGCGTACCGCTGAACGTGCCCGTGGCCGCGTTGAAATTCAGCCATCCGGGCAGCGCCTGACCGCTCGACAGTTTCGCAGAGTAGGTCATTGCCGCGCCCAACGGGTCCCGGAACGTACTCGCGGGCAGCGCCAGCGCGATCGGTTTCCCGCCTGTCCAGATCTGGTTCGCTGTCTGCGCCGCAAGCACCGGCGGCACAGGTGCCGTGATGGCCACGCCAAGCGACTGCCAATCGCCCCAATAACTGCCGTTGTATGCCCGCACGTCCAGCGTGTCGGTGGTCGCTGTCGCGCCCGCAACCAGGAATAGCGAGGCGAGCGAGGCGGCTGTCAGCGCGGCGGCCGCGGAGTGGTCGCCATACGCGACACCACCGAGCACCAAAGTGTCGCTGGTCGCCGTGTCGTAGACCTGCCACGACGTAATTGCCTTGCCGCCGGGATCAGTCACGGCAAACAGCGATGCCAGCGACTGCGAGGCGAGGCATGCCAGCGTATCGGTCAGCACCGTGGTGCGGACGATCGGCGTATCCAACTCGTAGATGACAACCGTGGCCGCCTGCACGCCCGACCATTCCAGCGAAGCCGCGTGCGGCGCCGCGACGATGATGTCGCTGCTGGAACCGTCATTGGCCAGGTTCTGTACCTGCCCGCTGGCGCTCTCGTAAGTAATGTTATCCACCAGCATGGCCGTACTGCCGGACCCGGACACACAGGTGGTGATGTGGCCGCCGCCGCTGGCTGTGCCGATCACCACGATCTCGCCCGCCGTGACCATGGATTGCCAATTGCCCGCCTGTCCGGCCGGCCCATTGTAAGCGACGATCCATTCGCCGTTCGCCTGGCCGGCCACCCCGATCATCGTGCTCTGGACCGGCAAGGAGGTGCCCGCCTCCGCGGCGATGGTGCTGGCCAGTACCCAGCAGCCGTTCATGTTCCAGGCCTGACCGACGAAACTGTCGGCGACCGCAGCGATCGAGTTCGGCGTCGCCTGTGACGCCACGGCCGTGGTGAAATTCGGTTGCGTGACAACTGTCGCGCTGCCCAGGTAACCCGCGGCGTCGATCTGCTCCATGTCGTAAGCGTTGGTGGCGTAGAACGCTGCCAGGGTCAGATTGCTCGTGCCGAACAGCGACAGGTTGGTCGTGTCGCCCAACCTGCCAGACGAGTGGTAGGTCAGTTGGTCGAGGTAACCGTAGCTGCTGCTGTAATACCGTCCACTCAATGGCTGGTAGGTGAAGACAATGCCGGTGCCGCGCCCATCGCCGCCGATGTTGCCGAGCGCCAAGGTCCGGCCCCCGCCCGACAAGCTGCCGGGCGCGCCGCCGGCACCCAGGGTGTACTCGTTCCGGTCGAGCGCCGTGAGCACAAGGTACGTTGGATCGGAACTGCCAGGCGTGACGCTGAACATTTGCGACACCCCGATCGACACCGACCCGGCGTTGACGAATGCAGTCTTGCCATCAGTGATCGACACCGCCCACCTCGTCTGCTCGGTGTCCGGTGACGATCGTCATCCGGACCCAGCCCACGCACAGAGGCCATCCTGGCGATGGAACGACCTGGCCCGCGCTGTCTTCGCTGGCAGGGATCTGAAGGTTCTGACCGGATGCGCGGTGTGCCCACGCGTGGTCGCCCAATTCATCGAAGCCCCGGCGACGCTAGCTTCCCGCTGACGCCGGTCGGTACTTCGTTCCGATCGGGAAACTGGTCGAAAACCGCTACCAACAGGTTAACGCCGCGGCTGTTTTTCCGCCGCGCCTTCAGCTATGCCGTGAAGCACCCAGCTTCGGAGCCTGACCATGACCTATCTGGTTGCCGCCGACCTGCCGACCACGCCCGCCGGCGAGCGGTTCCGCGCCCTGCTGGCCCGGCCGGGCATCCTGCAGATGCCGGGCGCGCACAACGGCATGGCTGCGTTGCAGGCCAAGGCTGCGGGGTTCGACGCGTTGTATCTGTCCGGCGCGGCGATGACGGCCTCGATGGGCATCCCCGACGTCGGCATGATCACGGTGGACGAGGTGTGCTTCTTCGTGCGGCAGATCACGCGGGCCACCGGGCTGCCGCTGCTGGTCGACGGCGATACCGGCTACGGCGAGGCACTCAACGTGATGCACATGGTACGCACGTTCGAAGATGCCGGCGCCGCCGCGGTGCACATCGAGGACCAGTTGCTGCCGAAGAAGTGCGGCCACCTGAACGATAAGAAATTGGCCGACGCCCACGACATGGCTGCGAAGATTGCCGCCGCCCGCCGCGCGCGCCGGCATCTGTTCATCGTCGCCCGCACCGACGCCGCCGCCAGCGAGGGCATGGATGGCGCGGTGGCGCGCGCGAAACTGTATCTGGACGCCGGTGCCGATGCGATCTTCCCCGAGGCGCTGACCACCGCCGAGATGTTCCGCACGTTCGCCTCGCGCGTCGATGCACCGCTGCTCGCTAACATGACCGAGTTCGGCCGCACCCCGTTCTTCACCGCAGCCGAGTTCCAGGACATGGGCTACAAGATGGTGATCTGGCCGGTCAGCTCCCTGCGCATGGCGAACAAGGCGCAGTCGGAACTCTATGCGGCGATAGCGCGCGACGGTGGCACGCAGAGCATGGTGGAGCGGATGCAGACCCGTGCCGAACTGTATGCCGCGATCGGCTATCACGACTACGAAGCGCTCGACGCCAGCATCGTGACGACTGTGATCCCCGAAGGGATGCCGCAGCGTCCGTGATCACCGCCCGCTACATCGGCAGTGAGATCTACCGGCGCTCGAGCTATGGCCCGAAGCATCCGCTGGCGGTGCCGCGCGTTGCCACCTGCACCGATCTTTGCCGTGCCTTGGGCTGGCTGCCGGATGACGCGTATCTCGAGGCGCCGATGGCGACCGTCGCGGCACTGACGCGGTTCCACGATCCGGACTACATCGACGCCCTGCAGCGCGCGGAGGCAACCCAGTCGGTGTCGGATGCGGATCGCGCACGGTTTCGTATCGGCGCGGACGGCAACCCTGTGTATCGCGAGGTTTTTCGCCGCCCCGCGATCTCCGCCGGCGGCGTGATGCTGGCGGCGCGGCTGACGATCGATGGCGGCATGGTGCATTGTCCCGGTGGCGGCACGCATCACGGCCGATCGGATCGCGCGTCGGGCTTCTGCTTCCTGAACGATCCGGTGCTGGGGCTGTTGACCTGGCTCGATCTCGGCCTGACCAACATCGTCTACCTGGATATCGACGCGCATCACGGCGATGGCGTGCAGGACGCGTTCCATGACGATGACCGCGTGCTGACCATCAGCCTGCACGAAGCCGGCCGCTGGCCGTTCACCGGAGCGGTTGACGACAGGGCGGGCGGGTCTGCGCGCAACTTCCCGGTGCCCCAGGGCTGCAATGACAGCGAGTTCCGCTGGCTGCTGGATCATGCCGTCGTGCCGCTGATCGAAGTGCGTCAGCCGCAGGCGATCATGCTGCAGGCCGGCGCGGACGGTCTGGAGGAAGACCCGCTGGCGAAACTGTCGCTGTCGAACAACGCGCATCTCGCGGTTGTCGCCGCGGTGAAGCGCCTTGCGCCTCGGCTGATCGTGCTAGGCGGCGGCGGTTACAACCCATGGGCGGTCGGTCGCTGCTGGGCTGCCATCTGGGGCGCCCTGAACGATCTGCCCCTGCCCGATCGCTTGCCGCCGCCGGCGGAGCAGGTGCTGCGCTCCCTGAGTTATGCGCGCGCCGCAGGCCGCAACCCGCCGGACCACTGGTTCACCACGCTGCGCGACCAACCGCGCGAAGGGCCGGTGCGTCCATTGGTGCGCGCGCTCGCCGAACATGCCCTGGAGGAAGGATTGCCTGCATGAAGCGTCGTTTTCTGCTCGCCCTGCTGGTCATGGCACCGCTTCCGGTCGGCGCACAGCCGGTCAATCCGACCGCACCGCAGCCGGAGCTGCCGAAGGAAAAGCTGGTCATCGTTACCCGCGACGGCGCCACGCATGTATTCAATGTCGAGATGGCGTTGACCCTGGATCAGCAGACCGTCGGGTTGATGTTCCGACCCAGCGTGCCGGCGGATGGCGGCATGCTGTTCGACTGGGGTGCGCCGCGGGAATCGCAGATGTGGATGCGCAACACGATCTCACCGCTCGACATGGTGTTCATCAACGCCGATGGGACGATCCGCTCGATCGCGGAGAACACTGTGCCGGAGAGCCTGGCGATCATCGACAGTCGCGGTCCGGTGCGCGCCACGCTGGAATTGGCGGCCGGTACCACGGCGCGGCTGAACATCCGCGTGGGCGACAAGGTGCAGCAGCGGATTTTCGGCAACGCACCATGAGCCTGCCCGGAGCAGACCATCGCAACCGGACCAGACTCCATGGTGATACCAGGGTTGCTTATCCGGTCGCCGACACATAGGTTCCCGCCGGCTCTCAAACCGATCCGAGGGCGGGCGGGGCGTGGCGCAGCCTGGTCAGCGCGCCTGTTTTGGGTACAGGAGGTCGTGGGTTCGAATCCCGCCGCCCCGACCAGTCGCAGTGTCCAGTCGCAGTGTCCAGTTGCAGAATGAGGTGTCATGCGAGCCCGCATCTTCCGGCCACCGAAGAACGCCATGCAGTCCGGCTGGGCCGGCACGCACGAATGGGTGCTGGATTTCGAACCTTCCTCGCCGCGCCGGCCCGACCCGCTGATGGGTTGGATCGGCAGCGCCGACACACAGGCACAGGTACGGCTGTCATTCCCAACGCGCGAGGAGGCCGTGGCGTACGCGAAGAAGGAAGGTCTCGACTACGATCTGGAGTTGGCGCAGCCGAGGCGGGTGCGGCCGAAGGCGTATGCCGACAATTTTCGCTTTGGCCGGATCGAGAACTGGACCCACTGAGGGCCGGTTTCACAGGCCCGCAGTCGTCACGGGCACGCAGTCGGTTGATATCCTACCAGCGCGCCGCCGCTGCGTCGTCAGCGTCCCGCGCCTCGACCCAGGTGCCACCGCCCGCGACAAACTCTTCCTTCTTCCAGAACGGCGCCTTGGTTTTCAGCCAGTCGATCAGGAACGCCGTTGCATCCAGCGCCGGCTGGCGATGCGCTGCGGCGGCCAGCACCAGCACGATGTTGTCGCCGGCCACCAGCCGACCAACGCGATGGATCACCGTGCAGCCCAACAACGCCCAGCGCCGTTCGGCTTCCTCGGTGATCCGAGCGATGGCGCGTTCGGTCATCGCCGGATAGTGCTCCAGCGTCATTGCGGCGACGTGCTGGTCCAGTGCGTTGTTGCGCACCGTGCCGACAAAGCAGCCGATACCACCGACATCGGTGCGTCCGCCGGTCAGCAGGGCGAACTCCGCGCCGATGTCGAAATCCTCGCTCTGCACCTTGATCCGGGCCATGCCGTCAGCCGCCTGTCACTGGCGGAAAGAACGCCACTTCATCGCCGGGATGCACAAGCGTGGCGGGATCGGCAAAATCCTGGTTCACCGCGCAGCGCACCGTTCGCCGGTTGGCAAAGGCGCTGGCGTGGCCCGGGCTGCGCTGCATCAGCCAAGCGATCAGCTCGCCGACCGTGCTGACGCCCGCCGGCGGCGCCACGCGTTCCTCCGACATGCCGGTGCGCTCGCGCAGCCAGGCGAAATATAGGATGGTCAGCGGGGTTCCGGCATCGGCCATGGCGACTCAGCGGGGTGTGGGCACCGTCTCGATCGTGCCGTTTGAATGTATGATCGTGCTCGTGCCATTGCCATTGGGCACGACAATCGACGAACCGCCGCCGGGTGTCGTGGTAGTCTGGTAGCCACTGGTGCCGCCATTGGTCACCGCCGCGCCACCCGGCGTCTCGTAGATCTGCCCGGCCGGATTGCGCGCAGGAGGTGGCACAGGGTTGGTGGCCGTCGGCGCTGCCGGGTTCGGCAGTGGAGCCAGTCCAGGCTCGTTCGATCCGGGCGGCGTGGAACTGCCGCGCCGCGCCGGCGGCGATGGCACACTCGGCGCCTGATTCTCAAATTGCGGCGAGCCTGGCACGGGCTGCTCGACCCCTGGCTGGTTCCCCTGTTGCTCAAGCTCCTGCAACGTTGGCTCCGCCGGCACAGGGCCGGGCCATACATCGCCTGGCTCCGTCCGCAGCACAGGTGCTTCAACCTGCTCACCCATCACGCGCCGCAGGTTCTCGCTGTCGCCGGCCGGGAAGTTCGGATTGGTCCCGGTCGAGAAGGGCGGGTTCCACCATGTATTATAGCCGCAACCGGCCAGTGCCAGGCACAGGCAACAAAACGCGATGCGCCGCATAAACGAAGGCTCCCACCGGATCGAAACGTCAGATCGACAGGCCGGACGGGGCCAGCCGGGGCGGACTGTGCCCGTGTCGCCCGTCGCGCTCAAGGGTCTGTGTATCACGATGGAATTTTCGCGAATTCACCAAGCACCCAGGCCGCAATCCGGCGCGGCTCGTTCAGCGGCAGCACGGTGCGGTCGCATTCGATCGGCGCATCTGCGGCCACGGCCACGATATCCGGCTGCTCCGGCCAGATCGGCGGCTTGCCGAGGGCCGGACGGTGAACTTCCAGCTTGGGGAACGGGTGCGATTTGAAACCCTCGACCAGCACGATGTCCACCGGAGTCATCCGCGCCAGCAGGTCCGGCAGGGTGGGTTCCAGCCCAGTGACCTCATGCAGCAGCGCCCAGCGTTTGCCGCCTGAAACCATCACCTCATGCGCGCCGGCTTCACGGTGGCGGTAGGAATCCTTGCCGGGCCGGTCCATATCGAAGCCATGGTGCGTGTGCTTCACGGTCGATACGCTGAGACCTGCCGATCGCAGCAATGGCAGCAATTCGGTGAGCAGCGTGGTCTTGCCGCTGCCGGACCAGCCGACGAGACCGATTATCTTCAATCGGGGACCTTCAGACAGGAGACAGTCACGACGGTTGCTGGCCCTTCGGCAGGCCCCGGGTACGCGGGCCGGAAGCGTGGCGCAACCCGGCGGTGAGGTAATCCCAGCCGGTCCACAGCGTCAGGCCGGCGGCAACCCACAGCATCGCCTCGCCGATCATGCCGACCGGGATGAACGACAGATGCAGCAGATGGGCCGAGGAATTGCCGGCCAGCAGCGTCCCCAGCGCGCCCATCTGGAAGCCGGTCTTCCACTTGGCCAGGCCGGTGACCGGCAGGCCGATGCGGATACCGGCGAGATATTCACGCAGGCCACTGACCAGGATTTCGCGCAGCATGATGACGATCGCGGGGTAGAGCGCCCAGGTGGACAGGCGTCCCTGGCCCACCAGCATCATCAGCGCCGCACCCACCAACAGCTTGTCGGCGATCGGATCGAGCATGCGGCCGAGGTCCGATTGCTGCCGCCGCATGCGGGCGAGTCTGCCGTCGAAGTAGTCGGTGATGGCCGCGCTGCTGAACAGCACGCACGCGGCGAAGTCGCCGGCCGGATCGCGCAGCGCAACCAGCACGACCAGCAGCGGGATCGCGACGATACGCGAAAGCGTCAGCAGATTCGGCAGGTCGGTCAACATCGACGCCACACTACTCGTTCGCTCTGGTTTCGGGGAGAGGAAACGGCGCGCGCGGGATGATCGCATTTGGCGCTGTTGCGGCATTCCAAGGGTCTGATACTCGAGATGGCGGGACTTCGGGGGCCGGTCGACCGGATATTTCCCGTCTGGATACCGTCCTGCGGATATGACGAGGCGAGCGAGCGCCTCGAAATTCCAAACGCGATCGCCCTGGACGCACGCAGGATAGGGGGACGCACGCAGGATAGAGCCTATGCCGTTGCAACCTACCGGCCGTCGCGTTCACCCATTTCCTGCTCGACGCGCACGACTTTGCAGGTTCATCCGGAATGCCGCGCCAGTGTCGAAGCAGCAGCCGAGACGCAACGCCGTCTCAGCCGAAATGTCGCGCCGTCCACGATCGAACTCCGACGGCCGGTTGGCCTGTACCCGAAGCTTGAGCGCGTTCGTCCTCGGCAAGCCACTTGAAGACCCCCTCGGAAACTACTCAAGCGCGGCGTTTTCAGACTGAGCAACCACCGCCGCGTCGAGTGCGCGTTGCATGGCCCGAGTGAGATCCGCTTCGCGGAACGGTTTCGGCACGACCACCGAGCCGGGCCGCAGCGACTGAACCCATACGGGTTCGCCGCTGATGAACACATGCGGCACAGGACCAGAGCAAAGTATCTCGTCAACCGCGGCAATTCCGCTTTCGTCGCCCAATCGCGCATCGGCGATGATCAGGTGCGGTCTGCACCGCGCGGCAGCCGCCACGGCAGTCACCTCGGTGCCCTCGATCGCACATATTTCATGGCCCATCTCGGTCAGCAGATCAGCCAGCAGCATGGCGATCAGGGCATCATCTTCAACCACAAGAATCCGGAGCGCGTTCATCGCTTCACACACGGCCAACCGTCAGCCATCGTTCATTCTGCCCTTGCCCGTTCGCGTGCCAGGCCCCGCAGTCGCACCAGGTATTCAGCATTGTTTTCCGGCCTGGTCCGGTGATCCACAGCAACCCATAACCGGTGCGCGCTGCGCATTCGGCGTCGCAGCCGCCGGAACTCGCCGGCATCCCGCACGCGGCGGAATGGCCACGTCAGCAGCCGGATGGCTGAACTGACGCACGGCAGGCTGGATATCATCGCCCACGCTCCGTCTGGCAAAGACCACCGCGAACCTGTGTTCCAGTGCGCGGCGCAGGACGCACCATGGTTGCCGCGGTTAGAATAAAAGATGCTTCAGGTGGGGACATAGCCGGTGATTGATCAACGGAAACAGACTCGGAAACTACTTAGGCCGCCGCCCCGCAAACCCCTGAAAACCTAGGTATCGCCCACGGCCAATAAATTTGATAAGATCAAACCGCTCCTCTCCGTAAGGAGCAATGATCAAGGACAACCGAAGAGTGCCAGAAGGCCATCCGTATCAGGCCAAAGCAGCCCGACCGCGATCAAGCCGACAGCCTAAAACCACGCGTGGCGCACCTCGACATCCTGGCGACTTCCCGGTCGTCGGAATAGGTGCCTCGGCCGGCGGGCTCGATGCCTTCACGAAGCTGGTGGATGCACTGCCGGCGGCCAACGGCATGGCATTCATTCTGGTCCAGCATCTCGACCCGACCCATGAAAGCATGATGGTGGCCCTTCTCGCCAGCCACACCGCCATGACCGTTCAGCAGGCAACGGACGGCACCCTGATCGAACGGGAGCACATCTATATCATTCCCCCCGGCACCTATCTCGCCGTCCGCAACGGCGCTTTGCAGCTCACGCCACCTCAGGCACGTCACGGCGCTCGGCTGCCCTTCGACTTTCTGCTGCATTCGCTGGCGGCGGAATACGGCTCGCGCGCCATCTGCGTGATCCTGTCAGGGACCGGCGCCGATGGCAGCCTTGGGCTGAAGGCCGTGAAGGAAAAATGCGGTCTGGTCATCGCGCAGGAGCCGGAAGATGCCGCTTATGATGGCATGCCGCGCAGCGCGATCACGACGGGCGCGGTGGACCTCGTGCTCCCGGTTGCGAAGATCCCTGAAGCGCTCATCAAGTACCACCGGCGCATGACGCTCATGCGCTCGCGGAACGCTCTGCGCGAGCAGGATGCGGCGCAACCTTGGCTGCCCGAAATCGTCGAGCTGCTGCGTACCAAGACCGTCCACGACTTCCGACGCTACAAGCCAGGCACGCTGCAACGCCGGATCGAGCGACGCATGGCAATGGCAGCGATCGACGCAGACGACATGGATCAATACCTCGATGTCCTGCGGGGCGACGCAAACGAGCTCGACCAGCTCGCCAAGGATCTGCTGATCAACGTCACCTGCTTCTTCCGCGATCCACATGTGTTCGATCTCCTGGCGGAGAAGATCGTTCCCGAACTGGTCCGCGGCCATTCGTCCGATCAACCGCTGCGCATCTGGATTGCCGGGTGCAGCACGGGCGAAGAGACCTACTCCCTCGCCATGCTCTTCCTGGAGGAAATCTCGGCGACGCAGCGCAATGTCAAGCTGCAGGTGTTCGCGTCCGATGTCGATCCGGATGCGATAGCGAGTGCGCGGGACGGTCTCTATCCGGAAACGATCGAGGCGGACGTCTCGCCCGCGCGACTTGCCCGCTTCTTTTCGAAGGACGATCACAATTACCGGGTCGCACCCGATCTGCGTGCGACGGTGGTCTTCACGGTACAGGACGTGCTGGCTGATCCGCCATTCTCGCGCATTGACCTGGTGTCATGCCGCAACCTGCTGATCTATCTGCGCCCCGAAGCGCAGGCGAAAGTCATCGCGCTGTTCCATTTCGCGCTGCGCGAGGGTGGCATTCTTCTGCTGGGCAGCTCGGAAACAGCCGGCAGCACCGAAGGTCGGTTCGAGCTGATCGCCAAATCCGAGCAGCTCTATCGACACATTGGCCGCAGCCGGCCCGGCGAATTCGGTTTCCTGATGGGAACCGGTGAAGGCCTGCGCGGCGCCACGCACCAGGAAAAAGGCGAAGGCACCTCGCGCCAGGCCACGCTCGCCGATCTCTGTCGACGATTGGTGATCGAAACCTACGCACCGGCAGCAGTGCTGATCAACCGCAAGCACGAGTGCCTGTATTCCCTGGGACCGATCGATCGCTATCTGCGCGTGGCGCCAGGACATGCCACTCACGACCTGATCGCCATGGCGCGCCAGGACATGCGTACCAGGCTCAGATTGGCAATCCTGGAGGCCAGTCAGGAGAATGTGCGCGTCATCGTCGCCGGCGGCCTGATTCACCACAACAATTATCCGGTTTCATTCAACATCGACATCCAGCCGGTGGTCAGCGAAGGCGAGCAGCTGCTGCTTATCTGCTTTGTCGATGAGCCGAAGCACACTCAGAAGCGTGGCCTGCCCGCCGTGCAACACGACATTGCGCATCTGGCGGATCTTGAGCAGGAACTGGAAGCCGCCAAAACAGCGCTGCAAAGTGCCGTCCGCAATCTGGAGATTGCCGGCGACGAGCAGAAGGCCATCAACGAAGAGGCGCTGTCCATCAACGAGGAATACCAATCGACCAACGAGGAATTGCTGACCTCGAAGGAGGAACTTCAGTCGCTCAACGAGGAGCTCGCCGCCCTTAACAGCCAGTTGCGGGAATCGCTGGAGCGGCAGCGCACCACCTCCGATGATCTGCAAAATATTCTGTACAGCACGGGCGTTGCGACGATCTTCCTCGATACCAGCCTCAATATCCGGTTCTTCACCCCTGCGACCAAGGCGCTTTTCGGCGTTATTCCTGGCGACGTCGGGCGGCCGCTGGCTGATCTTACTTCGTTGGCTGTCGATGGTGCCCTGCTGAGCGACGCAAGGACAGTATTGCAGAACCTGGTGCCGATCGAGCGCGAGATCGAAGCTCAGAACGGCGCCTGGTACATGCGTCGCATATTGCCTTACCGGACCCAGGACAGCGCAGTCGAGGGTGTCGTCATCACCTTTGCCGACGTCACCGAGCGACGGCACGCGGCAGATGAGTTAGGCATCGCCAAGCGGCAGGCTGAAGTGGCAAACGCCGTAAAGTCGCGCTTTCTCGCCGCGGCAAGTCATGACCTGCGCCAACCGCTCCAGACGCTTGCCCTGTTGCAAGGGGTGC
>DATKFJ010000505.1:0-7326 GCA_035511435.1 Acetobacteraceae bacterium
AGGAAACGAGACATCTGAACCCCCTTTGGTTTTCGGCACCCTACAGGAAGCGCCGCCGATCGTTGCGCACCGTTTGGTGCCGCGCACCGTTTGGCACTGGGCACCGTTTGGTACTGGGCGAGGAAGCCTGCGGGCGAGGAAGTCGGCGGGCGAGGAAGCCTGCGCCGCGATGGGATCGATGATCCAACCGCGGCTGGGTCTCACCCGTAACCTGCCGCCCCGCCAGGTCCTCGCGACGACACGAGATACCTGCTATACTGCCAAGCATGTCTGCCTCACATACTTCGCTCCGAACCACGACGGACCTGCTCCAGCGCGCTGCAGCGACGTCGCTGAACAGCGCACGCATCATCGCACGCAGCATCGAGTTGATCACGCGCAGTTTGACGATCGCGCAGGCGGTCGCGGGTGGTGTGGAAAGGGCCAGCAGCGTCCAGGTGGAAACGCAGCGGACCAGGTCCCAACTGGTGACGCGCGCCGCGAAGCCGCGCTTTGCCAGGCACATCGATCGCGTCAACCCTCTGCCGCTTACGCCGCCCAGGATGCTGGAAGTGGCCGAGGAGTTCCGCGGACTCGCCAGGAGTGCCGCCACGCCCGAAAGCCGGGCAGCGTTCGAGGATCTGGTGTTCCGCTATACCGCCCTGGCGGCGGGCTATGACATCCGGCAAGCCGGCGGCCGCCTGCTGCACTGAGCTCATGCCGTGCGAAGATGGGGCCGCGGGATCAGGGCCGGAACCTCCTGACGGTAGCGCGTGTAGGCGTCGCCGAACTGCTGGGTGAGAAACCGCTCCTCGACGGCGATCTTGCGCAGAAGAGAGACGGTAACCAGCGCCAGACCGACCAGGCCACGCCACTCCCCCAGCGCGATCACCGAGCCTAGCAGGGCCAGAAGTATTCCGGTGTAGATCGGGTGACGCACCCAGCGATATGGGCCGCGGCGGATCAGTTCGTGGTCCTGCTTCAGGGTCACCGTGCCGCTCCAGTTGCCGCCGAGCCGGGCGCGTGCCGCGACCGAAAAGCCCAGGCCCAACACGACGAGACAGAAACCGAGCCAGAACCAACCTGTCGAGCGTGGCAGAAAGCGCGCGGCCAGCCAGTCGCCGGTCAGATGCGGCGAAATCAGCAGACCGACTCCCAGGAACATCGGCAGCAGATGTCCTAGTCGGGAGGCCGCGCTTTCCCGACGGCGAGTCGCCTTGGCGCCGATTGCCGCAATGCACCAGTAGATTGCCCACGCGAGCCACAGGACGGTGATGGAATGGTGGTAGAACGCGAGCATGATCTCGCCATTCGGTCAGGGGTTCGTCGCATTGGCAAGTTCGCATCCGACTGAATAGGCTGGCCGGAGCGGGATAGGGGGAAGCCATCGGATGATCACACGACGTGGCGTCGCGGCGGGACTGGGCACGATGCTGCTCGGGCGAACCGCCCTGGCGCAGGAGATGCCGAAGCCCGGCAAGCGTGACTGGGCCAAGGAAATCCCGGTCATCCGCGTGGGCCTGCTCGGCGGTGAGAACGATGCCGACCGCCTGGCACGGGTGGACGGCTACAGGAAGCTGATGGAGACCATTTTCGACGTGCCGCTCAAGCTGCTGGTCGCAGCGGACTATGCAGGCGTGATCCAGGCGTTCGCCGCAAAACAGCTTGAAAGCGCGTATATGAGTCCGGCGGCCTATGCGTCTGCCTGGCTGGAAAGCGACGGCGATGTCGTGCCGCTGGTGGTGACGCAGGAGCAGGACGGCAGCACGTCGTATGTGTCCGTGATGTACACCCGCGCCGACAGCGGGATCATGTCGCTGGCCGACATGAAGGGGCATTCGCTCGCGTGGGCGGACCCCAACAGCGCGTCGGGCTATCTGATCCCACGCGCCGAATTCCGCGCCCAGGGTATCGATCCGGAATCGGGCAGGTATTTCAGCTCGACCGGTTTCGCCGGCGGCCACGAACAGGCTGTGGTTGCGGTGCTGAACCACCAGTACGACGCCGGCGTCACCTGGACATCGGGCATCGGCGATCCGGCGCAAGGCTACACGCGCGGCAACCTGCGCATGATGGTCGACAAGAAGATGCTCGACATGAAGGACCTGCGCATCATCTGGAAGTCGCGCCCGATCCTGAATGGCCCGCTGACCGTGCGGAAGAGCACACCGGCGAGTTTCCAGGCCGACATGCTGGCGTTTCACCTGGCTCTGCCGAAGGCGTATCCGGCGATCTACCATGAGTTCGATATGGGCAACGGCAAGGGCTGGGTGCCGGTGCAGCACGCTGACTTCCAGGTGTTCATCGACATGCTGCAACAGGAAGCGGTGCAGCGGCGGCACCGCTGACCGAGATGGCCGTCAGCACCGCGTTGGAGACTGCGTTCCAGGCACGCCGGCGAGCGCGCCTGATCGGCGGCCTGGTTGGCGGTGCTGCGCTGCTGACGGCGCTGCTGCTGTCCGCATGGATATCGGAAGCCTATCCATCGTCGCTGATCGCGGGTGCGCCGCGCATCGGCGAATACTTTGCCAAGCTGGTGCCGGACCTGCGGTTGGCTGTGCTGTCCGCCGGCACCGCTACGCAGGGTTCGTTGGCGTACTGGATGTACCGGGCGGACATCTGGCTGTGGCTGCTGTTCCAGACCAGCCAGATGGCGGCGCTGGCGACACTTGGCGGCGCGATGCTCGCGGTGCTGCTGTGCTTCCCCGCCGCCATCAACCTGGCGCCCAACCGCACGGTGTATTTCATCTTTCGCCGCGTGCTGGAACTGTTCCGCAGCGTACCCGCCATCGTCTATGCGCTGATCCTGGTGTGGACCTTCGGCATTGGCCCACTGGCCGGCATTCTGGCGATCGCGCTGCATACCGTGGGCGCGCTGGGCAAGCTGTTCGCCGAGGTGGTGGAGAATGCCGACATGCGGCCGTGGGATGCGGTGCGTGCTTCGGGCGGCACGTGGGCGCATGGCGTGCGGTTCGCCATCGTGCCGCAGGTGCTGCCGAATTTTGTGTCCTATGTGCTGCTGCAATTCGAGTTCAACGTGCGCGGCGCGACGGTGATCGGTTTCGTCGGCGCGGGCGGTATTGGGCAGGAGCTGTACTCGGTGATCAGCTTCAATTACTACCAGGAGATAGGGGCGATCATCGTGCTGATCATCCTGACGGTGAGCGTGATCGACCTGACATCGGAGCGGTTGCGCACATTGGCTATCGGGCGGGTTGAGTAGGCAGGGTAATTCGACCACAGATGCACGCAGATACACACAGATGGTTTTCAGGTAGCGGCCATGACGGGGCCATTGCCTGTGTCATCTGCGTCGATCTGCGTGCATCTGTGGTTGCATTGCTTTTATGACTGGCGTCGCCGAAATCCGCGCGCGATATCCACGCGCATTCGGCGCGTCGCCATTTACGCGCGCGGTGCGGTGGGCGGGCGTGCTGCTGTTCGTCACCTGGCTGGTCGCGTTGTTCATCTGGTTCGACATCACGCCGGCACGTTTGTCGCGCGGCGTGTCCGGCCTGTTCGTCATTCTGCGCCAGATGATCCCGCCCAGCCCGGGCGCGCAGTGGCAGGACATCCTGCAAGGTCTGGCGCAGAGCGTGGCGATGGCGTTTCTCGGCACCTTCGCGGCCGCGGTGATCGCACTGCCGCTGGGCTTTCTTGGCGCGCGCAATGTGCTGGTGAATGCGCTGGCGCATTTCTCTGTTCGCCGCGTGTTCGATGGCTTTCGCGGCGTGGACCAGCTTATCTGGGCGCTTGCCTTCGTGCGCGCGGTCGGGCTGGGACCGCTCGCCGGCGTGCTGGCGATCGCGGCGGCGGATATATTTGTCCTCGCGAAGCTGTTCGCGGAGGCGATCGAGAACGCCGATCCGCGCCAGAAGGAGGCGGTGGAGGCGGCGGGCGGTTCGCGGCTGCTGGCGATCCGCTTCGGGCTGCTGCCGCAGGTGTTGCCGGTGCTGCTGGCGCAGGTGCTTTACGGGTTCGAAGCCAACACCCGCAGTGCGGCCATCCTGGGCGTGGTCGGCGCCGGCGGCATCGGATTGCAGATCGCCGAAAGGATTAAAGTGCGGTACTGGGACGAGGTGTCGTTCATCATCATCCTGCTGCTGGTTACCGTGGCGGTGATCGATCAGGTGTCGGCGCGGGTGCGGCGGCGGCTGATCGGATGAGGGATCTCAGTGGAGGCTGGTGCTGCTGAGCACACACTCAGTGCACTGGCAGGAACCGGTGGTGCACTGGCAGGAACCGGGATCGCGTCAAGGCTGCGTTGCGACATTGCACAATTACGATGGACACGCCGCCCCTGCGTCCCCACTCTCCCCACAGTGAGCACCTTCGACTTCATCGTCATCGGCAGCGGCCCGGCCGGGCGGCGCGCCGCAATCCAGGCTGCTAAACTTGGACGCTCCGTCCTGGTGGTGGAGAAGGGACGCCGCGTCGGTGGCGCGTCGGTGCACACCGGCACCATCCCGTCGAAAACCATGCGCGAGACCGTGCTGAACCTGACCGGGTGGCGCGAGCGCGGCTTCTACGGGCGCGCCTATCGGGTGAAGAAGGACATCGCCGCCAACGACCTGATGGCGCGCATGCACATGACGCTCGATCATGAGGTGGATGTGCTGGAGCACCAGTTCGCACGCAATGGCGTGCAGACCTTCTGCGGCATGGCGCGGTTCCTCGATCCGCATCGCATCGAGGTCACCTCGGAGATCGGCGACATCCGCATCTTCGAGGGCCCGCGCATACTGCTTGCCGTCGGCACCCGTCCGTACCGGCCGGCAGGCGTGCCGTTCAACGGCATCAACGTGTTCGACAGCGACGAGATCGCGGAGATCCCGCGGCTGCCGCGCAGCCTTGCGGTGATCGGCGCCGGTGTGATCGGGGTGGAATACGCGACGATATTCAGCGCGCTCGATGTCGCCGTGTCGCTGGTCGAGGCACGACCGGCGATGCTGGAATTCGTTGACCACGAGGTGATCGAGGACTTCACCCATCAGCTTCGCGATCGCGGGGTGACCCTGCGGTTCGGCGCCAAGGTCGAGGGCATCGCGTTCGAAAGCGACCGGCCCGTCACGCTGCTGGAAGGCGGCCGGCGCGTCCGCTCGGACATGGTGCTGTTCACCGCCGGGCGCGTTGGCGCCACCGATACGCTGAACCTGCCCGCCTGTGGCCTGACCGCGGATGACCGCGGTCGGCTCAAGGTGGATGGCCGCACATTCCAGACCGAGGTGCCGCACATCTACGCGGCCGGCGACGCGATCGGTTTCCCCAGTCTTGCGTCCACTTCGCTGGAACAGGGTCGCATCGCCGCGTGCCATGCCTTCGGCGTGCCGGCGCCGCCGGCGCCGGAATTTTTCCCGTTCGGCATCTACTCCGTGCCGGAAATCTCGAGTGTCGGCATGACCGAGCAGGACGTCCGCGCGCGCGCCATCCCGTACGAATGCGGCATCGCCCGATTCCGCGAGACCTCGCGCGGGCACATCATGGGGCTGAGTGCCGGCATGATGAAGATGATCTTCTCGATCAGGACGCGGCGGCTGTTGGGGGTGCATATTGTCGGCGAGGGCGCCACCGAACTGGTGCACATCGGCCAGGCTGTGCTCAATCTGAAAGGCACGCTGGATTACTTCATCGAGAACACCTTCAACTATCCGACGCTGGCCGAAGCGTACAAGATCGCCGCGCTGGATGCATGGAACCGCATGTCGGCGACGTAGTTAAGCCGGGTGGGCCAACCAGGGTGGTCAACGTTGGACCCGCTTGGCGATTCCGAGTGCTTCAAGCAGCAGGATTGCATACCACGTCGCGTCGACTTCCAGTGGACGCCGTCCATGTCGCGCCACCTTGGGCATGGCGTGGTGGTTATTATGCCAGCCCTCACCAAGGGCAAAGATGCCAAGCAGCCATGAGTTGAAACTGTGCTCCCTGGTCGGAAAACTTCGGTAGGCGCCGAACAGCCGGATGTGGCAGACGGCGTTTATCAGTTGAGCATTGCAGAAGACGAGTATTGCCGCGAGCAAGTTTGCCGCCATGGCAAGTGGGCCAAACACGAGCAGGATGGTGGCCCTGAACGCCACGGAGAATAGCAGGCATTTTACCACGTGGTCGGCAGTGTGCCTGGTACCTAGCCACTTGTACACGGGATCCCGCATGACGTCCCGGGCCAAGAACTGCAACTCTTTGTTCGTCTGCAGATTATGCATCTTGAACATCCAGCCAGCCAGCGCATGCAGGAACCCATCTTGTGGCGAATGTGGATCGCCTGGAGCGTCGGACTTCGCATGGTGAAGGCGATGGACACCGACCCAGACCACCGGTGAACCTTGCAGCGCAAGGTATCCGCCGATGACCACGGAATATGCGACCCAGGTCGGCAGAACCAAGGATCGGTGAGCGAGCAACCGATGATAGCCGAGCGTTATGCCCAGACCGTGCCAAAGGTACGATACGATGAACCAGGCTACGAGTTGGCAGCAACAATTCGCTTGCATGGCGTCACAGTCCGCCTTGGGGTGTGGTTGGCTAAAGCGCGAGAATGTCATCCTCCAACCGCGCAAACTCCTGCGGATAGCGTTCCCAGCGATACTTGAAGAAGCTGGCCTTGGTGTGCAGGAGCCGCAAGACGAGCCAAACCAGAAGCTTGCCGATGTAGTGGAAAGTTCCATCGAGCCGCAATCGTCGGCTTGAAGTGTAGACGGGCCAATCTCTTACGTATTTGACTGTACCGAGTTGGCAGAGACTGCGTAGAAAAAAAGCGTCCTCTCCAACGTCGACGTCTTCCGGGAAGCCCCCTGCCCGTCTGAAGGCCGACGCCCGCACCGCAATGGAGGTCCCGACTCCCTGTGCGATCCCGAGCCATCCCAGGAACGCGATATAACCATCCATGATGGTGTACAGGACATTGATAAATGGCCTGGTGGTCAGAGGCAGGTTGCGAAAGTAGACCGCCATCGTCGCTTCGTCGCGAAACAGCTCTTCGACACCCTCCAGGTAGCCGACCGGCAGAATCGTATCGGCGTCGACAAAGAGCAATATGTCGCCAGTGGCGACCATCGCTCCTGCGTTTCTGCCGCGGGCAGGTCGACCGCCTGGAACGAGGCGGCAGCCGTGTGCCTGGGCAATGGCCCGTGTGCCGTCATCGGAATTGTTGTCCGCGACTATGACAGCTTGGACCGAGCCTGATTCCGCCAGGCAATTCAATAGCCGAGGAAGCCAAGCCTCCTCATTCCAGGTCGGGATGATGACGTCTATGCGCTGGCTCACGGGGTGCAACGAAGGTCTTCGAACGGATGACGGGTTGGCAACAGGGGGTTGCTCGCGACGTTGCACAGTCTGGCCAATTTGGCAACG
>DATKFJ010000506.1:0-37273 GCA_035511435.1 Acetobacteraceae bacterium
CGACCGTGTCGCGGTGATGTACGTCGGGCAATTGGTGGAACTGGCTCCCACCGCAGCAATCTTCAGCCGCCCGCGGCATCCCTACACGGCCGCACTGATGCGCGCAGTGCCGGTACCCGATCCACGCGTTGTCGGCGACGATGGGATTCTGCCCGGCGAAGTCCCGAGCCCCGCGTCGCCGCCATCGGGCTGCTACTTCCATCCGCGCTGCACCTTTGCCGAGGAGCGGTGCCAACGTGAGACACCCGTGTTGCAGGAGGTGACGCCGGGGCATTTTGCGAGGTGTCACTTCGCGGCGGAGCTGGAGCTTGGGGTCGGGTAGCGAACCTGCTGTCCGCCGGGCGACGCAGCACCGAAGCGGACAATCAGTTCAGCCTCCAGCGGCGGCGACGGTTCGGCAGAATGCATCAGAGCACCAGCAAATCATCGGTCATCCAAGTTATTGATTCGGGTCGATAGCACCTCTCGATTCAATTTTTTCGCGAGCGACGCACCAGCCGCATGTCATCGCCAACACTTTTGCCGCTCAGTAGAAATTGCGGCAGCATTCGATAGGGGCATGCAAGACGGCGAGGGTCTCATACGAATGGCGCGCAATGAGGAACATGACAGACCCATTTTAAGAGTGACGGGAGAACCCCGGCATTGGATTGAGTATGGAGTGCTCGCCTTCGTCATCGTCACAGCCATAGCGACCGCAACGGCGGCCTGGTACACCCGCAAGGAATGGCAAAGCTCCGTTGATAACGGGCACCGGCAGTTGCGAGCTTACGTGTTCCCGGATCAGGCTAATCTGATATGGCAAGGAACCGCAAAGCCAACCGTGGCCGAGATCGTGATCAAGAACAGCGGGCAGACACCGGCCTACCGTCTATCGTCAGCGACGGTAGTTCTTGTTGGTGATGTTCCGCTCCAGACTGATCTCCGGGTTCCAGCGATGCCGGCGAACCGAACCGTAGTTCCGCCTGCGGGGAACTACGGGCTCTCGGTTACTATGGAGAAGCCGCTCACCGCCGATCAACTCCAGGCAATACAGAAGGGACGCCAAGCCATCTACGCCTTCGGCGAGATCGCATATGAGGACGCGTTCGGTGAATGCCGAATGACGCGCTACCGATTCTTCTATTCAGGCGGCGGCGCCGACATTGGGAGCAAGGTGGGGCTCTCCTATCTCGACGAAGGAAACACCGAAGTTCAATGCTCCAATATGAAATAACGTCACATTCCCCGCGCACCAATTGGAAGTGGCGCGACGCGCTGACCGTGAACTTATCACGGTTCTCCACCAGATGAGCGGCGGCAATGAGGCAATCACCGTACGTGCGGCGTTGCCGGAATGGCGGCTGTAGCTAGCCGAACGTGAACCTCGAGAAGATCGTCTCCATCCGGCTGAACGCCTTATCCACCGCCGCCGTTGGCGTTAAGCCGTTCTTGATGACGTCGGCATGCGCCTGGCCCCAGAGCTGCTCGGCGTTGACCTGTCCCCATGCCGGATTGAAGCCAGTGTAGGCCGGAACTGTTGGCCCCAGCACTGACTCCTTCACAAAGGGCGGCCGATGCGGATCGCTTGGATCGAGCCACCACGGATCGTCCTTCACAATCGCAGGAATCGACGGTACGGCGCGACCCAGCCCACCTTTGAGGTTCGCGTTCAGCACGTCCCGCCGCAGGAAGAATCGTGCGAAATCCTTGGCGACTTCTAGGTTCTTTGCGCCCTTTGGGATGAAAAGGCCGCCGGCGCCAACCTGGGCAGGCATTGGCGTCCCGTCATTCGCTAACGGCAGACCCACCGTCACCACCTGCTCGAGATACGCTTTCGTGTCCTTGATCATTGCGAGTTCGGTGGAAATGGAGCCATCGAAATCCATCACGATCAGCTTCTCGTGGAACGCGTTGTTGTCGTCGGCGTCGTTCCAGCTCAGCGCCTCGGGCGGCACGTAGCCGTCTTTGTAGGAATTCGTCAGCCAGGTGACCGACCTGATCGCCGCCTCGCGCACTTTCGGATCTGCGGTGTGCAGCTTGCCATCCTCTGTGACGATGCCCGCGCCACCGTTGGCGAACATGAAATGCGCCATCAGTCCATTGCCGTCGTTCGGTCCAACTGTGGTGATCTGCGGTCCCATGGCGTAGATCTTGCGCATCCCCTTGGCGCGGAGCACAGCCTGCATCGGTTTGAAGAAGTCCCAGTATGCATCCCAGGTCTTCGGCGCATCCGACAGCTTGAACCCGGCCTTCTCGACCAGAGTCCCCCAGATGTGGAACGGCTCGGCACCCTGACTCAGTGGGACCATGTAGTAGCCGCGCCGCTTCGTGACGTTGTTGTAGTAGCTGGAAGACAGCAGCGCGGTGCTGCTAAGCTCAGACTTGTGTGCCTCCACGATGTCGCTCACGTCAACCAGCTTATCGTTCCATGCGTTTTGCGGCAGGATCGTCGAGGGTGCGATATGGAAAATGAGATCGGGCACCTCACCGCTGGTCAGGGCGGAGATCACCTTCTGGTTCAGCGCCATGAACGGCAGGATGCTGAGGTCGATCTTGTTGCCGCTGGACTTCTCATAGTCGGTGGCTGTCGCGCGGAAGGCTGCATCCTCTTCTGGCACGAAGCCTTGGTCCCGCCAGACGATGGCGGTCATGGCTTCGGCGCTGGCGATATGTGCTCGCGAAAGCACCCCTGCTGCCATCAAGCCCATGGATGCACGAATCACTGAACGCCGGCTCATGCTTTCCACGGCCGTTCTCCTCCCTGACTGAAGACCGGTCGCTCAGCCGCCGGTGCTTTTAATGACTTCAAGTTGACCTTATGACCGACTGCGCATGTCCGTCAAAACATCCGAGGCTGCATCAGCGCAAGAACTCGTGAAGGTGCGGTGCAACCAGAGTGGCGGACGTCCTGTACAAAAAAGCTCCTGACGTCGGCGGTTGCTGCTCTTGGAGACTGATCGTGTCGTTGTCGCTTCAGGCGGGAGCTTTTTTTGCCGACGGCCCAACCGGCCAGAACGACGCGATCAGTGGCATCGCGAAGCGCGGCGGCAACGCGTTCCAGGACAGACGCGGCTATCGGGCGACTTTGCAAAGGTGGTCCGTTGGCGGTTCACGCGACTACTCTTCCGATTTGGGATCGTAGCTCAACAGTTCCGGTCGGTATTCGAAGTGCATCGTGTCGAAATGCATCGTGTCGAAATGCGCCCATCTTCCGCCCCAGATGAAGCCGTGCCGTTCGAAGCCCGCCACTATTTCCGGTGGTATGCGGTAGATATTGGCCTCGCGACCGGCGGTGTGGCTCGGCCCCAGCCGGCATCGACAAAATAGGCTTGGTCCGTACAGCCCTGCGCGGATCAAACGGCTCGACCGCAAGCTCAACAGCTTACCCAGGTATTGCACGAGGACGCGCTTACCGCGGCCCGCTCGCAAATGGCCGCTCTCGGCGCAACCTCGCCCGGCGCGCGTGTCGGGAACGGCCGATAACCACCCGGAACGGCCAATATCAGCGTCGTCGTTGTATGGGAACGTTCGACCTGGTCCGGACATTGCTCGACGCCAGTCCGGGCGGTTCAGATTGTAGGGAGCTGACATTCTTCGCTGGCCCGATATTGGCAGGCACGGTCTGACAACGGGTCGTTCGGATAGATACACCTGCAGATGTGCCTACCGCGCCGGTCGTGCTGGTGAATTTGGCTATGCTGTGACAGGCTACCCCCGACCCGTCCGCCGAAAGTGCATTTCCGACACGACACATCGGGAGCTGCGCAGCGGGGGCGCGGAAACGGGATACAGGAGGGGAAATCATGTTACGGATACGTGTTGGCTTGGCCGCGTGCGGCCTCGCCCTTGCCGTCGTGCTCGCGAGTGTCGGCATCGCCCGTGCCCAGAATGAGCTGAAGAGCCCCACCATGGATGCGATCAAGAAACGTGGTGAGCTCATATGCGGCATCGACACCGGTATTCCTGGCTATGCTTTCCAGGATTCGAAGGGTGAATGGCAGGGGCTGGATGTCGCCTATTGCCGCGCCATCGCCGATGCACTGCTCGGCTCACCGAGCAAGGTGAAGTACATCGGCCTGACATCCAAGGTGCGGTTCTCGGTCCTGGCATCGGGCGAGATCGACGTGCTGATCCGTGACTCCGAGCTTACCTTCGTGCGCAACACGCAGCTCGACCTCGATGAGCCGACGTTCAACTTCTACACCGCACAGACCTTCATGGTGCGCAAGAGCCTTAACGTCGCGCACGCCAAGGATCTGAACGGCGCAACGATTTGCCTGCTGACCGGAACCACGCTGGAGACCAACATCGCCGACTACAACCGGGCCAACAACATCAAGATCAATACGCTACTGTTCGACAAGCCGGAGGAGGCTTTCGCCGCCGCTGACGCTGGACGCTGCGACGGCTACACGGACGACGGCGGATCTGTCGCCGCGGCGCGCTCCACCATGAAGAAGCCGGACGACTGGATGTTCATTCCCGAGACGATAGGCGGGCTGCAGCCGCTCGGCCCATTCACGCGGCTGGGCGACCAGGGTTGGTCGCGGCTGGTGAAGTGGGTGCAGAACGCCATGATCGAAGGCGAGTTGCTTGGTATCACCAAGGCCAATGTCGATCAGATCAAGCAATCGACCAAGGATCCGGAGGCGCGGCGCTATCTGGGTCTGGAAGGCGACTTCGGCAAGTTGCTGGGCGTCGACAACGATTGGTCCTACCGCATCGCCAAGGATATCGGCAACTACGGCGAAGTGTACGATGCCTATTTCGGCGAAAAGGGACTGGGATTGCCGCGCGGCATGAACAACGTGTACTCCAAGGGCGGTCTGTTCGTTACCGCTAGCTGGCACTGATCCGCCGACGTGGTCAGGCGACCGTCACCGCGCGCGCGGGCCGCGCAATGGCTGCTGCTCGCTGCAGTGGTGGCGGTCGCCTGGCTCCTCGGTTCAATAGCCGCCGAGACCTCGGGGCGGCGGCACGCTACCCTGGGCTTCGGTTATCTCGCCGATCCGACGAACTTTGACATTCCGTTTCGCCTGATTCCCTGGGCCGTCGGCGACACCTACGCACGCGCCCTGCTGGTGTGCGTGCTGAACACGCTGCTCGCCGCGGCGATCAGTATCGTCGTAGCCACGCTGCTCGGTCTGCTCGTCGGTATCATGCGGCTGTCGACCAACTGGCTGGTACGCAACATCGCGCTCGGTTACATCGAGCTGGTACGCAACACGCCCCAACTTGTGCAGATCATCTTCTGGTATGTGGCGGTACTGCAGACCCTGCCGGGTCCGCGGCAAAGCATCCTTCTGCCCGCAGGAGTGCTGCTGAACGTCCGCGGCCTGTATTTGCCGAGTATTGTCGCCGACAATCGCGCGGCAATGCTATGGCCTCCGGCGCTCGCTCTGTTGCTTGTGATGCCGTTCGTCTGGCGCGTGCCATGGCGCGGCTTCCCGATCGGGGCGAAATCGTTGCTACTGATACCGGTGGCGATCATGCTGTTCCTCGCGGGCATCGATCACACCGATCTGCCCGCGTTGCGCGGCTTCAATATCGCCGGCGGCGTCCAGGTGGTGCCGGAACTGGTGGCGCTGTGCGCAGGCCTCTCGATCTATAGCGCTGCCTTCATCGCGGAGATCGTGCGCGCCGCTATCCTGTCGGTGCAAAAGGGCCAGCGCGAAGCCGCACTGAGCCTCGGGCTGCGGCCGCGTCAGGTGCTGTCGAAGATCATCCTGCCGCAGGCGTTGCGCGTAATGGTGCCCCCGATCACCAGCCAGTACCTCAACATCATCAAGTCCAGCTCACTCGGCGCGGCGGTGGCATATCCCGAGCTGTATGAGATATTTGCCGGCACGGCGATGATGCAGTCGAACCGCGAAATCGAATCGATCATCCTCCTGATGGGTGTGTTCCTTTCCATCAATCTCATCGTCTCGGCGTTCATGAACTGGTACAACCGTCGCGTCGCATTGGTGGTACGATGAGCGACGCCGTCGCCGGACAGCGCTTGCCCACGCGGGGCGACCTGATGACACCGCGCGCTGTCGACTGGGTGCGGCGGAACCTGTTCAGCTCGATCTTCAACAGTATCCTGACCATCGTTGTCATGGCGCTGGCGGCCCTCATTGTGCCGCCGCTGTTCCGTTGGGCGGTGACGCATGCGACGATCTCAGGGACGACCCGGGCGGCGTGTACTGGCGACGGCGCCTGCTGGACTTTCATCCGTATGCGCTTCCCGCGTTTCTTCTATGGAAATTATCCGACCGATCAGTATTGGCGCGCTGATGTTGCCTTTGCCCTCCTGGTGGCGCTCTGCGCGCCTGTGCTGCGCGACGGAACAAGACATCGCTGGATGTGGGTGTTGCTGCTGCTCGTCGTGTTTCCTGCACTCGCGGCGGTGTTGTTGTGGGGCGGAGTGTTCGGGCTCTCCTACGTCGACACCTCGCTGTGGGGCGGCCTGATGCTCGATATCATTGCATCATTCGTCACCGTGGCGGGATCCTTGCCACTCGGGATCCTGCTGGCGTTCGGTCGGCGCTCGCAGTTGCCGGTGGTCCGGATGCTATCAGTCGGCTACATCGAGTTGTGGCGCGGAGTGCCGCTGTTGACCGTGCTGTTCATGTCAGCGGTAGTACTACCCCTGTTCCTTCCCGCAGGGGTTTCGGCTGATCGGCTGCTGCGCGCCATGGCTGCGCTGGTGCTGTTCAATGCCGCCTACATGGCAGAGGTGGTGCGCGGCGGCCTGCAAGGCGTGCCGTCTGGCCAGGAGGAAGCCGCCGATTCACTGGGGCTGCGTTGGTGGCACGTACAGGCGTTTGTCGTGTTGCCGCAGGCGTTGCGCATCGTCGTGCCGGGTATCATCAACACCGTCGTCGACCTGTTCAAGGACATCACGCTGGTGACGATCATCGGCCTGTTCGATCTGCTGGGTACCGTCGAGCAGGCGCTGAAGGATCCGGCATGGCTCGGCTTCGCGACCGAGGGCTATGTGTTTTCCGCCATGGTGTTCTTCGTCTGCTGCTCCGCGTTGTCCGCTTACGGCCGTAGCATGGAACGCCGGCTTGCAAAGGGCCAATAACCGGGAATCCGCTACGGATCAGCAGCGACCAACTCCCCCGGTACTGGCGAGTGGTCTCCCCTGGCGCAACACAACCGTTGGCACATCAGTCCTGAAGGACCGGAATCCGCCCGCAGCAGATATCTGAGCAGCAGCCGCCCAACCTGGCCAAATGCCCGCACTCGAGGCCGCGACGAGACGCTCTGGAACAACCGCCTTGGGCGCGTTCTGGCCATTTCCGACACACCCGGGTGTAGCAACGGCGGGCCGATCCGCGCCCACCGCCGCTCCCGGTACTCGCCGTCCGACTGTGCTATGGGAACAACTGCTCCCCGGTCTCCGCATCCTCCACGAAGATGGCGCTGACCGGACAGTTCTCTGCCGCCTCCAAGATCTTCGCCTCGCTGTCGCCAGCCGGGTCGATCGCCTCCGATTGGCGGTTCTCGTTCAACCGGAACACCCTGGGCGCGATCGACTCGCACATCGCGTTCCCGACGCATGCGTTCGGGTCCACCCAAACCTTCAGCTTCCGAGCCACAACTGTTCTCCTAATGCCAAGTGGCAGGCAGTGACTTCAGCGACCGGAAGGTGATACTCGGCTGGTACTCTAGCTCCTCGGTCTCCGCCCGCAGGTTGGGGAACCGCTCGGCCAGCGCCCTGAACACCTCCTGGCCCTCGACGCGCGCCAGCGTCGCCCCCAGGCAGTGATGCGTGCCCGACCCAAATGCCACGTGCTGGTTGGGATGGCGGGAGATGTCGAACGTATCGGCATTGGGGAACGCCTCGGGATCGCGGTTCGCCGACGAGATGAACCAGCGTACCCGATCGTCCTTGCGCAGCACCTTGCCGCGCATCTCCACGTCCTCCGTCGCAATACGCTGGATCGAGATCACCGGCGAATCGTAGCGCAGGCATTCCTCGGTCGCCTGCTTCGCCCGCCCAGCAGGATCCTGCTTCAACAACTCCCACTGATCGGGATGCCGGGTAAGCGCCAGGGTGCCGTTGCACAGCAGGTTGATCGTCGTCTCATGTCCCGCCAGCAGCAGCAGCGAGGTGTTGACCAGCACCTGATGGCGGGTGAACACGCCCTGCTTCTCGCCGCGCGCCAGCACCGAGATGAAGTCGTCGCCGGGATCGACGATGCGCTTGTCGATGAGCGGCGAGACGTATTCGATCATCCCGCGCATGCCTTCGGTGAGCGGCTTCATCCGGTCGTAATCGCCGCGACCGATATACAGCAGCTTCTCGGCGAGCTGGCGGATGTAGAGCCGATCTTCCTTCGGCACGCCCATCATCTCGGCGATCACCAGCACCGGCAACGGCGTCGCCAGGTCGCGCATCACGTCCATCTCGCCCTTTGCTTCCGCCGCGTCCAGCAGTTCCTTCACAGCGTCGCGGACGAACGGGCGCCACGCCTCCATCGACTTCGGCGTGAAATAGCCATGCATCACCCGGCGCATCTCCAGATGCGCCGGACGGTCATGCTGGATGAACTGGTCGCCCTGGTAGTTCTTCACGTACTCGTACAGTCCAAGGTCCGACTCATCGATCGCCGGATAGGCCGGCCGCGGATCGTTCCTGAACACCGCCGACGAGAACAGCTCGTGATGTCGCGTCAGCCACACCAGATCATCGTGGCGCGTGATGAGCCACAGCGCATAGGTCTCGTTCCAGTGCACCGGGTCCTCGCCGCGCAGCCGGCCGTAGAAAGCGTACGGATTGGCGATCACGTCCGGGCTGAACAGATTGTCTTGAACTGTGGTCAACATCGTCGTTCCTCCTGCATGAGCCGTCGCCGATTGGCTGGCCCGCGGTGCGCGTCACCGCACGGGCCGATCCCGGCGTGCGTTCTTGTCTATTGTCATGGATGCGGCGGCATCAGGCTCACAGATACCCCGAAGCCACCTGCCTGCGTGGCCACCGAGTTCGATCCCACTGCAGGCACGGCGCATGACCGGCTCCTGTCCAAGGGACGCAGAACGCTACTCACCAGTATTCCTGTCTGTCAAACCAACTTTGCAGACGCGCCGCTGATGCCAAGACGCAGCAATGACCACACGAGATATGCTGGTGTAATCCAGGACTGCATGACTGCAGGTGCTGGTCTCGTACCGGCTGATCGCACCGGGCAGCGGCCTGTACGATTGGGATGTGCATCGTCGAGAGTCCATCCCACACTCCCAGGACGGTCTGAATCCCCACCGATAACCAATCATGCTCGCGTCGCACCAAGCAAAGATTGCCGCTGGTCCAGGCCGGTTTGCGACTGAATAGGATCCGATCGCGGTAATGTTTGGCGACCAACCCTGCCGAAGGTCCAGGATAGGTGCCGCTACGGCCGCGTTGTTCCCCGCCGCCAGACATTCAGGGGCATTCCGGAGCGCGGCCCGCCCAATCCCTCAATCGCGGGAAACGACCGTCGAATGAACGACTATGCGCTTGCACCCACATTGTCCCGGACGCGGCCTCGGCGGCATCGCTGGGTAGTTGCGGCATTGGCGGCCGTGGCCGTGGCCGTCGTTCCGTTGGCGTGGGTGGTTCTCCAAAAAAAACCCGCCCCGCCGGGCAAACCCGCGGTTGTCTCCGTTTCGGCGGCGCCGGTACTGGTGCAGGACGCCGCGATTTCCATTACCGCCATCGGCGCGGCGCAGGCCTGGACCAGCGACATCATCCTCGCCCAGGTCAGCGGCATCCTCCGCAGCGTGGACTTCGTCTAGGGAACCGACGTCACGGCGGGTCAGCTGCTGGCCCAGATCGATCCAACGCCATACCAGGCGGCGCTCACCCAGGCGCAGGGCACGCTGCAGCGCGATCAGGCCTTGCTCGCCGGTGCGCGCGTCGATCTCGCGCGCTATGCCACGCTGGTCAAACAGGACTCGATCGCCAACCAGACCTATGCCGACGAGGGCGCCCAGGTGAAGCAGGACGAGGGAACCGTCTTGCTCGACCAGGGCGTCGTGGCCACTGCACAGGTCAACCTCAATGAGGTGCCCGCGCAGGCCCAACTTTGCTCGGTGGCTGCGGCCGTCGGCCCGTTACTGGACCAGATACCCGCGCTTTCCTGACGGATAGATGCGCACGCCGAAGCCCGGCAGCTCATCGTACCAAATAAAGTAATCTGCCGACCGGACTTCCGCGCCCTCGACCGCGCGTTTCGTGAGCTTGGCCACCGCCATTTGCTTTCGCGTTGATTTGCCGCCGGAAGCGCCGCGGACGCAAACTGGGGAATAGCTCGTCAATAACCACCCTTGCCTCATATCGGGCAAGTTACTGGTTTTGCAGGCATCTCCCATCAGTGCAGCGGCTCGAAAGCTCCGGAATATACTCGACCCTAGCCTTCACACGGCGGGCGCACTCGTTCAATCCCGGTCGCACCCATCTGTCGCACCCGCCATCTTGGGATGACGCTTGTCCCAGGGCTCGTCCCGCCGATCACACCGCTTCCTTGAGCTCCTTGGCCACGCGGAACGCGACCTTTTTGCTCGCCTTGATCTTGATCGCTTCGCCGGTGGCGGGGTTGCGGCCCATGCGCGCAGCTCGCTTCCTCACCTGCAGCATGCCCAGGCCGTTGAGCCGGATCTTGTCACCCTTCTTCAGGTGCTTGACCACAAGGCCGACCATACCGGCCAGCACCGCATCGGCTTGCTTCTTCGGCAGCTCATGACTGTCCGAAAGCTGTGCGGCAAGGTGTTTCAGGGTGACAGTGGCCTGCGGCGCGGCCGCCTTGGCCGGCGCTGCCGACTTGGGGGACTTGGCGGCGGACTTGGCTGCCGCAGGGGCCTTTTTTAGTGCCATGGCTGACCGACTCGCTGTTTTCAGTTGAATAGAAAGATGACGGAATCACGGTTCTCGCCGCAGGACAAGCATTACTTGCGGATCGGCCGACGGGCGGGGGGAGTTTCTTGCGCGGCGGGCTGTGGCATGGTGGTCCGGCTGAAGGGTTTGACGCCGACCCCAGCAAGGACAGAAAGGCAGAACGATGTACGATGTTCACTACTGGCCGACGCCCAATGGGAAGAAGGTGACAATCCTGCTGGAGGAATTGGGGAAGCCCTATAAAGTAGTGCCCTGTAATATCGGGCGCGGAGATCAGTTCACCGCGGATTTCCTCAAGATGAACCCAAATCACCGCATGCCGGTATTGGTGGATCATGATCCATGGGACGGCGGCGAACCGATCGCGGTCTTCGAGTCCGGCGCGATCATGATGTATATCGCAGAGAAGGAAGGGAAATTTTTCCCGCAGGCGACGCGGCCGAAATACCAGGTCACCCAGTGGCTAATCTGGCAAATGGCCAACCAGGGGCCAAAGAGCGGCGAGTGTGGACACTTCCGCCGGCTGGACGCCAGCAAGGGGGACCAGACCTACGCCGTGACCCGCTTCACCGACGAGGCGAATCGGCTGTACGGAGTGCTGAACAACCGGCTGCACGCAAGTCGCTGGCTGGCCGGCGACGAATACAGCATTGCCGACATGATCAGTTATCCGTGGACGGTGAACTGGAAGGCGCAGGGCCAGGACATCGAGGAGTTCAAGTACTTCAAGCGCTGGTTCGAGGAGATGGGCGCGCGGCCGGGCGTGCAGCGTGGCATGGCGGTCGGCGCCGATCTGTCGGAGGACCAGTCCAAGCTGCCGCAGGAGGAGCGCGACCGGCGGGCGAAGATCCTCTACAACCAGCGCGCCCGGCCGGTGCCGGCGTAGCGCACGTTCGCGTCCCTCCGTCGCGGCGGGCGCAGGCCTGTCATCCTCGGCCTTGGGACGGCTGGATAAGACGTGGATGGCGGGTGTCCGCTCGCCATCCCGCCATGACGATAGGGAAATCGCGCCATGCCAGACATCGAGTGCTTCTTCGACTGCTCGAGCCCGTGGACATACTTTGCGTTCCACAATCTGCTGTTGATGGAGCAGGAACTGGGGATCGAGATCGTCTGGCGGCCGATCCTGGTCGGCGGCGTGTTCAATGCGGTCAATCCCAGCGTGCACAATGCGCGCGAGGCACCGGTGGCGCCGAAGGTGGCTTACGGCAAGAAGGACCAGCAGGATTGGGCGCGCTTCCTCGGCATCCGGATGCACTACCGGCCGACGGTGTTTCCGGTGAACAGCGTGAAGGCGATGCGCGGCTGTCTGCTGCTCGCGACAGAGGGCAAGCTGGTGCCGTTCGCGCTGGCTACGTTCGAGGCGTACTGGGGCGATGACAAGGATATCTCGCAGGTGCCGGTACTGCGGGAGATCTGCGCCAAGGTTGGCGTGGATGCGGATAAGTTCCTTGCAGGCATCGAGCAGCAGGAGATCAAGGACAAGCTGCGTGCCACAACGCAGGAACTGATCGATCGTGGAGGCTACGGCTCGCCCACGATGTTCGTCGGCGGCGACGACATGTATTTCGGCAACGACCGCATGCCGCTGATCCGCGACGCCGTGCTGCGGCTGAAGCGCACGTGATCGGATTCGTTGCGGCCCACTATTCCTGCGAGGCTACCCAACCCTCCGAAGCAGCAAACCACGCACCCGGCTGCGAAACCACCACACACCTGCGGTCCGTAGACGGATAGAGCGCGGCGAAAGCCATCACTTTCGTGCCACCTCAGGGCGTACCCGTCTCCCCCAGATCCCACCACAATCCGGCAAACGCCGCGATGCCTTCGCGCGCCGGTGCAACAAGCAGGTGCTCGTCCGGGCCATGCTGCTTGCAGCCGTTATAGCTGTGCGGCACCCAGATCAGCGCCACGCCGAGATGATCGACAAACACATCGCCTGGCAGACCGCCCGATGAATTCGGGATCACCTGCACGTGCCGTTCCAATGTCCGTTCCATCGATGCGACCGTCCAGGTCACCCACGGATGCGCTGGATCGGTACGGCTCGCGGGCATTCGGATGCCGGGATTCTCGATGCGCACGCCGGCGAAGTCTTCCCCATCGAGATGCTTGCGTAGTGTGGGCACAAACGTGTCGGCGTCACTATCCACCGTGTAGCGAATCTGGCAGTGCGCGCGTGCGTTCGGCGCCACTGCATTGACCGGATTCTCCGGGCGCCCCGATAGCATGGACAGCACGATGAAGCTGTTCCAGCCATAGATCTTTTCCGCAGCCGTCAGCCCCGGTTCGCCCCAGTCCGGATCGATCGACGCCGCCTCGCCGCCGCCGCCAACTTCGCACCCCGCCAGCACCGAACGCACGCCGGCAGACAGCCCGTTCTGCGGCAGCCAGTCGCGCACCAGGATCTTCCCGCGGCGATCGATGATCGTGCCGAGTGCATGGCTCAGCACCACCACGGGATCTGTGGTCAATCCGCCCCAGTGACCGGAATGAACACCGCCAGGCCGCAGGTCGACCACCAGGTCGAAATGGAATGTGCCGCGCGTGCCCGTAGCGACGGTTGGCACATCGGGCATCGCGCGCGGGCCATCGCTGCCGATCAGCACGTCCGCTTTCAGCAGGTCTTTGTGAGCGGCGACGAAATCGCGCAGTCCGACCGAGCCGCGTTCCTCGGACGTCTCCAGCACCAGCTTCAGGTTGAACCCCAGCTTGCCGCCGCGTTCGGCAAGCACCGCCTCCAGCGCGGAGAAGTTCAGCGCGTGCTGACCCTTGTTGTCGGCGCTGCCGCGACCGTACCAACGATCGCCTTCCTCGGTGAGCCGCCACGGATCGAGACCTGCGCGCCACTGATCCTCCAAGCCGCGCACGGTATCGCCGTGGCCATAGGTCAGGATCGTTGGCCGCGCCACATCCTCCAGTCTCTCGGCTGTCAGGATCGGGCCGAAGCCGTCACACGGATTGGCGTGGATCGAGACGGAAAAGCCCATCCGTTCCAGCCACGGGCTTATCGCCTCATCCAGGTAACGCCGAACGTCGGCTTCATGGCCAGGATCCTGCGACGTACTGCGAATCGCGACGAGTTCGGACAACTGATCACGAAAACCATTGCCATCGAAATATTCCAGCGCACGTCCAATTGCGCCAGCACGCGTACCCATCGTTCAGCCTTTCCAACCTGAGGCAGCAGGATGCGCCGGACCAACCGGCAAAGCCGCCATGACGCTTATATCAGTCACCATCGCCACCGAGAAACCTCGGCCAGACGGGCTAGGCCGGCTTGGCAAACCGTCTACTGCCGCGGGAGTTGATAGGGCTGCGCTACCGGAAGAAGCACATGCACCGTTCGAGTCCCGACAATTTTTTCATCGGTATCCATCCTGTCAATCGACGCTGTTTGACGGGTTTCGCCATTGCAGGGGCGCACGCCCAGGTACGGCGCCGGGTCGACCGGTTTGCCGGCGAGGTCCATCTGGAAATACAGATGGGCACCCGTCGTAACCCCGGTGGTTCCCACCACCCCGAGCTTTTCGCCCGCGGCAACCGTTCGTTTCCCTTCGGCAAACGCGGGGGCGATCACGCCGAAATGGCTGTAGATGCCCAGGAAGCCGTCATGCTGCACCAGTATCTCGAGGCCGCCTGGTCCCTTGTCCTGGATGCGGATCACCGTACCGGCCGCGATTGCCAACACCGGTGCGCCCGCCGCTGCCGGCAGATCGACGCCATAATGGTAGATGCCGGCCTGCGGCCGGTTCGGCAGCACACGCGGCCCGAATGGCGAGGAGATGCAGGCTCCGGCGACCGGCGGCAAAAGAGTTGGTCCGTGCCGCAATTCCGCGGAGGCAGCGCCTGACCCGACCAGGACAGCGACGGCAGCCGATGCGAGATGGGTGAAGTTGAGCACCATGGGCGGCCGATCTATCACATGAACGCCAATCGCCGTAGCCCGACGCGCGATTCCCCGCAGGTCGCTGCCGTGCGTACTGGCCGCCTGCGTACTGGCCGCCCGCGAGGGTTCTGAGGACGGGTGCGGTCCGCGGACGCAGACGCCGCTGCGCCCGGGCGCCATCGAGAAATTGGCATTCGCCTAATCGCTCGCATCAACATATTCCGGCACGGTGAAATACACCCACACCAGGTTCGCCAGCAGCAGGGCTGCGGTGATCAGGAACACCCAGCGCAGGCCGAAGGAGGCCGCGATCGCACCCCCGGTCAGCGGGCCCATCGAATTGCCGAGAAATGTTGCCGATGCGGTCATCCCGTAGATCGTGCCGCGATCGCCGCGTGGCGCCATGCGGCCGATCAGCGCATTCGCCGTCGGAAGAATGCCGCCGATGAACAGCCCGACGCCGAAGCGTTCCAGTACGAATGCCCAATAGCTGCCCGCGAAGGCCTGCGGCAGGCTGGTCAGCGTGGCGCCGGCGAGGCAAATCAGCAGCACGCGTCGGTAGCCGATCTCGTCGCTGTGCTTGCCGATCAGCGGCACCGCGATCATGCCGGCCAGCCCGGTCACGGAGAACGCGAACCCCCCTAGCGTCGCCAGGTCAGGCCTGATGCCGGCCAACTCCTGCACGAACACCGTGACCAACGGTTGCACCGCGCGCGTGCTGAACTGCGCCATGAACAGCACGAAGAACAGCGGCAGGATGCCGGCCGCGCCGATCATCATCGCCAGGCCGCGGAAGCCGGATCGTGCGCGCTGCGTGCCGTCGGGCCGCACGAAGTGCTCGTTCACCCCACGCCAGACTAGGAACACTGCGGCGAAGGTGATCGCGGCCGTGCAGTAGAACGGAATGCGGTAGCTATGGGTCAGGTCGGCCAGCACGCCGCCGATCACTGGCCCGATCAGCGAGCCGACCAACTGGCCGGTGCTGAGCAGGCCAAGCGCGTAGCCGAGACGCTGCTCCGGCACCTGGCTCGCCACCAGCGCCATCGCGGTCGAGGAAAAGCCGGCGAACACGCCCATCAGCGCACGGGCGGCGAAGAACTGCCAGACGTTCAGCGCCATGCCCATGAACGCGGTGAACACCGCGATGGCGCAGCTGGAACGGATCAGCATTGGCTTGCGTCCGTAGCGATCGGCGAGCCGGCCCCACAGCGGCGAGGCGAACGCCGCGACGAACGAGGTGGAGCCGTTGAGAATGCCGGACCACAGATCGATGCCGGCATCCGTGGTGACGCCGAGTTGCGGCAGGAACAGCGGCATGATCGGGCTGAGGAAGCTGAACGACATGGTCATGATGAACTGGATGCCCACCATGGCCCACAGCGTGGTCTGCCAATGCGAGGACGAGCTGGCCTGATGTTCAGTTGTCATTGCGAGGCGCGCGGCGGTGGCCGGACATGATCCGGCCAGGCAATCTTCTGCCAAGTGCGTACTCGGCTGAAGATTGCCGCGTCGCTACGCTGCTCGCATTGACTGTGGGGAGCATGCGCCCCGGGCTCAGGCGCCGAGCCGCGTCGCCATCTCGCGCTGGTACTGCTCGATCGGCATGAAGCCGGCATCCTTGCGGCAGGACGCTTCGGTTTCGCGCATGATCTCCGCGTCCGACTTGGTCAGGTCGAGGAATTCGCCGTGCGGCTGCGGCACGTGGAACGGCGTGTCGAGATACGCCTCCACGGTGTTGCCTTCGGGGTCCTTGAAGTAGATCGACCAGGCGTTGCCGTGACACACCGGACGCATGTCGGTGGCCCCGAGCGCCAAGGCTCGCTTGTGCACCTCGCGCAGGTCACCGAGAGAGTCGACCATGAAGGACATCTGCTGGATCGGGTTGAAGCCGGACGTGTCGGGCCGGCCGGTGACCAGCACGAGCTGGTGGTGGTTCCCCGGATTGCCGCTCATGAAGGTGAGGTGGGCGCCACCGCGGCCCTCGCCATGGTCGGTCACCAGCAGGCCGAGTACTTCGGTGTAGAAGCGTTCCATCTTGTCGCGGTCGTGGACGTAGATGCCCATGTGGGCCAGTCGCGCATGGATGCTTGCCATGGTTCGTTTCCTTTGTGGGTCTGGCCAAGCGTCCTCCAGCGCGGGGTTTTGTGCAAGCGGTGAGGGCGTTTCGAGGTCGGTTTGTTCAAAATTAAGAGGAATATCTTACCTTACCACCACAACGGTGTCTCTGACATATTATTGGTAGGAATCTCCTGTGGTGGCTGTCGGAAAACTTTACAGACTCGCCTGAGGGCCGACTTCCACGCGTGCTACCGCATTGATATATCGCAGCTTCCTGCTCTGGCATGGAGATTGCTGATAATGGGCAAGCAACGTTTGAATGGAGAATTAATCATGCGCCTTGGCTTTTATTTGACCACCGCCATCAGCTCCGCGGCCATCAGTCTGTCGCTTCTGGCCGTTCCGGCGCAGGCGAACCCAACCCTGCCGGGTCTCACGAACCTCAACTTTCTGAGCTACTCCGGTTCGGCGCCGAAGAATTACTTTAACAACGTTAACCCGACCGGCTGGACCGGCGGCTCCGGCCTTATTTTCATTGATGCCCCCGGCACTTCCAAGACCTCTCCCGTAACGGCCTGTGGCGGCACCTATCTCCAGACGTACGGCTGCCCCAGTAACCTGGCCATTCCCGGCGGCTACAATTATGTCGAGGCGGACGCCAACCCATCTTTCGAGAGCGGCTTTAACTATAAAGTTACGGGACTGACCGCAGGAACGACCTACGAACTGAGTTTCTACCAGGCGGCCAGTCAGCAAACAGGTTTCGGCAACGGCCTGAACACGACCGAACAGTGGATCGTCTCGTTGGGCACCGAGGGGATGACCTTCTGCAATGGTTGCGGCCCGTTTGATACATACTACGACAGCAACCAAAGCACGTATTCAAACCCGGATCCGGGCGCCAGCATCGTGGCTACGAATAAGATGACGACCCCTTCAGGGGGCATGACCGATTGGCAGTTTGTCACGATGGAACTGACTGCTGATGCCCCGACCCAACTGCTGAGTTTCCTGGCCTGGGGTGACGACGGCACGACCGCCAATCTGCCGCCGATCGCATTCCTGGCTGGGGTCAATTCAGCATCGGGTCTTGCCACAGTACCGGAACCGGCATCCTTGACGCTTCTTGGCGTCGGCGTGTTGGGCCTTGTGGCCGGACTGCGTCGGCGTAAGCGTAACGCCGCGAACTGATCACTCCTGGCGGTTGACACGCCTGGACGGGACACTGATCTCGTCCAGGCGTGAAACCCGACCGGGCCTGCCCGCCGACCCATTAGGATTGTGCCCGTGCCTGTCTTCCTGGACCAGGAACATCTCCACGCTCTCTTGTTGAGCCTGATCAGGCTTTGGCTATGGCTGTCACTGCTCGCCGTGGTCTTTCTGCCGTTGGAACGCCTATTCGCGGTACGGCGTCGAAAAGTGTTCAGCAAGCACCTCGCGAGCGATCTCGGCTTTTATTTCATCAACGGCCTGGTGCCCAACCTGCTGCTGGCGGTACCGCTGTCGGTCGCAGCCTATATGGCATACCACTTCGTACCCTGGCGAATTCATGCCGCGGTTGAGGCGTGGCCGCTATGGCTGCGCGCCGTCGCCGCGTTCGTCGTTGGCGATCTTGGCTTCTACTGGGGTCACCGCTGGGCCCACGAAATCCCCTTCCTGTGGCGCTTCCACTCGGTCCACCACAGCCCCGAGCACATCTATTTCCTGGTCAGTTCGCGCGCTCATCCCGTCGACTTCGTGTTCATCCGCTTGTGCGGCCTGATTCCGATCTACCTGCTTGGTCTGGGCGCTCCGCAGAGCGTACAGGGGACCCTGGTGGCCACGCTGGTCATGCTGCTCGTCACGGTGTGGGGCTTCTTCATCCATGCCAACATTCGCGTGCGATTGGGTCCGCTGGAATGGCTGGTCGCCACACCCGGGTTCCACCATTGGCACCACACAAGGTCCGAGCTGCGCGACCACAATTACGCGTCGATGTTGCCGTGGATGGATCGGATCTTTGGCACCCACCATCTGCCTCGCGGACAATGGCCGTCGGCCTACGGCATCGAGGCCACGCTGCCCGGTTCGGTCGCCGGACAATTGCTGTACCCGCTAGACCCGCGGCCGCAACAGGTCAGCGCGCCGGAGCCGGTGGTGGCGAACCCGCGATAGCCAACGCGACGAACGCGCGCGATAGCCAACGCGACGAACGCGATCGTCTTTCGCCAATGACAACAACCGCAGGTCAGGCCCAACGGTCAGGCGCAAGTCCGGTCCCGCCCCCTGTCCGCCCGCCGCCCGGTACGCCATGCTCCCCGCAGTACCGTCACGCATAAGGGGACACAGCAATGAAGGTTGGCTTCATCGGCGTCGGCAACATGGGCGGACCCATGTGCCGCAACATCATACGCAACACCAACCACGAAGTTGTCGTGTTCGACCTCAACCCCGCTGCGATTGCCGCCTGCACCACGCTGGGCGCCACCGCCGGCACCTCCGTCGCGCAGATCGCCGCCACCTGCGATGTGGTCTTCACCTCCCTCCCGATGCCGCGCAATGTCGACGAAGTAACCCTCGGCCCCGATGGCATAGCCGCCAACGCCCGCCCCGGCACCACCTACATCGATCTCTCCACCAACGCCCCCGGCACCGCACGCAAAGTCAATGAAGGCATGCGCGCGAAGGGCATCGCCATGCTGGAAGCCCCGGTCTCCGGTGGCACCTCGCGCGCCACCGATGGCACCATCGTCATCATGGTCGGCGGCGACGTGAAAACCTTCGACACGCAACTGCCGCTGCTGAAGTCGTTCAGCGGCGAGGTCGTGCATGTCGGTGAAATCGGCATGGGATCCGTGGCCAAGCTGGTCAACAACATGCTGGCGTTCTGCAACGCCGCCGCCGCAGCCGAGGCCCTGATGATCGGTGCGATGGCGGGCATCGATCTGCGCAAGCTGCAGCAGGTGATCAGCAATGCCAGCGGCAATTCCTCAGCGTTCCGCAACATCTCGGAGAAAGCATTCAAGGGCGAGTTCGGCGCGACCTTCGCACTCGACCTCGCGCACAAGGATCTGCGGCTCGCGCTGGAACTCGCCGACGAACTCGGCGTGCCCGGCTTGATCGCACCGCAGGTGATGAACCTGATGCGCATCGCGCGTGCCAAAGGCATGGGCGGCGACGACAGCGCATCGGTGATCCGCGTGTATGAGCAGGCGCTGGGCCGCGAAGTGCGCGCCTGAACATACCCGCGCGTGCTCCAACCAATTCTCTAGTGAGAATCAATGGTGTAACGATAGCGCGATCAACGCTATAACAGCTTGGAATCGTTTCGCACCCTTGCAAGCATGCTGTGTCCGGAATCCGGCGTGTCGAGCGATGAACAACAGAGGTTGCAATGGCCAACCAATCACACATCCTCGTCGTCGAAGACGATCCGCTGATTTGCGAGGTGGTGATCGATGCGCTCGACGGCATCTATCAGACCAGCCGGGCGGAAACCGCGGCCGCGGCGCTTGAACACCTTCGTGCCGGAGGGATCGACGCCATGCTGCTGGACTGCACGCTGCCAGGTGGCATCGATCCGCATCTCGTGCCAATGGCTGACGAATCGGGCGTGCCGATCATCCTGATGTCGGGTCACCCCGACAGGGTGGACAGTTTTCCCGGTGTAGGCCGCCCATTCATCCTGAAACCGTTCAGCCTGACCGCGCTGCTGGACACCATCGAGCGGGTGGTGGCCACCTAGTCGGCCGCCAGCATATGCTGCACCGCTGAAAGCAGCGCGCGGCGCATGAACGGCTTGGGCAGGAACTCCTCCTTGCCTGGAGGATGCTGCAAGCCGCTGAGGAACAGCACCTTCAATTGCGGGTGCAGCCGGCGCGCGCGGTTCGCGAAAGCCACGCCGTCCAGACGTGGCATGGCGATGTCGGTTACGATCAACGAGATGTCCGGGTGATCGGCGAGCACCTGCAATCCTTCCAGGCCGTCAGATGCCTGGTAGACGCGATCGCACAGTTCTTCGAGCATGGCCACCACGGACTCACGAACAAGTTCGTCATCGTCGACCACCATTCCGACCCGGCTGGTGGAACCGCTTTCTTCATACAGAGTTGCAGCCATCTGGCACTCCCAGGCTTCGCTGCCATGTCATTAGAACTGACGAAGCTGAACGCACGTTTCAGCAAAGCAGGTCCAAAGCCAATCAAAAAGGCTGCGATGGTTGGAGAGCGCAACTATGTCGCAAAGTGACGAGGCGCCGTTGGCAATGCCCATTTTGTGTTGCCATTCGGCTTCCGCGCTATGCCGCACCACAATTGCTTCTCTGGATGGTGCGGAAACGCGATTCTACAACCCATCCCTTGCCGTTCGAACCACCGAAGCGTGTCTTTCAGTTGCTGCCATCACGTCCTCGCGCATCACGTCCTCGCGCGCGGCAGCGGCCGGCCTTCGCGGTCGTAGCGGCTTGGCCAGATCGTCTGCGGCGCAACACCGAGGGCCGCTGCCAGGAGCTGTTCCATGGCTGGCCACGGCTGCTTCAATGCCTTTCCCGCGGCTGTGGGATGATAGCCGTTGGCCACTGACAAACCGGCCAGGCTTTGGCCGCGTTTCTTCAGGGCCGCCAGCACGTCGGCTGGGTGCCAATCTGCTGCATGTGCCGGAGGATTACTCCCGTAATCTTTCATTGCATCCCTACCTCATTCTCTCTAGAGAATTATTTGTGCGAAAAGTACCAACCCATGGATGCTTCAACGGTCGGAAATAGTCGGGAATCTAGCTCAAAAGTGTCGATACTTTGAATAGGTCAACGATGAATGTCACGTAGCAGGGAGACTGCCAAAACTACTCAAACCACCGGTCGGATCGGTGCGGATCGCGCTGCTTTTGTCTCCCGCCTGCACACGATCCTGCGGCATTGGCCGAGCGCGGACCGCCTGGCCCGAGCGACTGGTGTATCCCCCTCCGCGTTTCGCAAGTGGCTCAAGGGCGAGGCTGAGCCAAGCCGGGAGCGCCTGGTTGCTCTCGCCGAAGCCGCCGCCGTGGGTATCGGTTGGCTGGCCATGGGCGAGGGACCGGAACCACGATTTCAAACCGTCGGCCAGACCACCCGCGGCCGGGGCGCCATGCCGGGGCTTGATCCAGGGATCGACCGCCCGGATTTCGTCATGCTGCCGAAGCGTGCGGAGGCCGCCGCCGCGGGCCTTGAATCGCCGGTTCCTCCGGCCGGCACCGAGTTCATCGGCTTGCGTCACGATTGGATCCGGACCGTACTCGGCATCGAGCCGGACCGGTTGCTGGTGGAAACCGCCGTCGGTGAATCCATGCTGCCCACTATCCAGGATGGCGATTTGCTGTTCGTTGATACCTCCGAGCCGAAATTCAGCGGCTTCGGCATCTACGTGCTGGAAGTCGCCGGCGATCGCCTGGTGAAGCGTGTCCAGCCGAAGCTGGACGGCAGCCTGACCTTGATCAGCGACAATTCCGCCTATGAGACGGAACATGTACCAGCGATCAAGGCCGAGGGCGTTCGTATCCTGGGTCGTGTGCTGTGGGCCTGCGGCCCGGTGCGGGGATCAAGGATAGCCTGACCCTCAATTCCCGCACCGGCGCCTTGCTCTCATAACTCATCAACTCCGCGGCAGAGCGCGCGACCCGTGGCTGGCTATCATTGCCATTGTCGGTCACACCGGGCATCGGGAATGCTGCCACCGGCGCCGGCCTCTTCCCGATCGCTCCCGCTGACGCGATCTCCACGCTATTGCCCGTCGGCCCGCCGTAGGCCGTGCGAACATTGCGAACCACATCCCGTCAGGCTCACTGCCAGGCCACGAGAACCAAGCCGATCCCAATGCCGCCTGGCGTTTACTCCTTCGCGCCAGGCGATCATGGGTTCATACGCGATCACGGGGTGGTAACCGCGCCCCCAACCGCACCAACGCCGCCGCCAATCAGGGCGCCGGTCGCCGGACGGCCACCCGTCACGGCCGCGATCCCCGCGCCCGCACCGGCACCCATTAGCCCTCCGGTCACTGCCCGCGTGCCAGGGTCATTGCCGCACCCGGCCAGCAGCAGCATACCGCCCATCGCCAGGCCCAAAGCTATTTTGCGTGTCATCGCTATCTCCCGAAATTTGAAATGCGACGAGTCCCCTCCACGCCCCAAGGATATGGCCCAGTCGCGAGGAATTCCGGTGTCCGGAATGCGGCGAACCCGGGGCGAATGCTCAACCCCTTGTTAACCGAGGTGGGCCGGTCTAAGCCCACCGCTTTCCCGCACGTCACCCCAGAGGCTCCATTTTGATGTTCTCGCGGATGCTAGGCTTCATGTCCGCCGACATGGCCATCGACCTCGGCACCGCCAACACGCTGGTCTACGTGAAGGGCCGTGGGATCGTGCTGGCTGAACCCTCGGTCGTCGCCATCGCCGATGTGCGCGGCAAGAAACAGGTGGTTGCGGTGGGCGAGGAAGCCAAGCAGATGCTTGGCCGCACACCGGGATACATCACCGCAAGCCGGCCGCTGCGCGACGGTGTGATTGCGGATTTCGAAGTCGCCGAGGAAATGATCAAGCACTTCATTCGCAAGGTGCATAACCGGCGGGGTTTTGCGTCGCCATTGATCATCGTCTGCGTGCCGTCCGGTTCGACCGCGGTGGAACGGCGCGCGATCCAGGAGAGCGCCGAGAGTGCCGGCGCACGCAAGGTGGCGTTGATCGAGGAACCGATGGCGGCTGCGATTGGCGCCGGGCTGCCGGTCACCGAGCCATCCGGGTCGCTGGTGGTGGATATCGGCGGCGGCACCACGGAAGTGGCGGTGATTTCGTTGGGCGGCATCGTCTATTCCCGCAGTGTGCGCGTGGGTGGCGACAAGATGGACGAAGCGATCATCAGCTATATTCGCCGGAACCATAACCTGCTGATCGGCGAGTCCTCGGCTGAGCGGATCAAGATGGATATCGGCGCGGCCAGCCAGTCGGAGGACGGCAGCGACGGACCGCTGCGCGAGGTACGCGGGCGCGACCTGATGAACGGGGTGCCGCGCGAGGTGCTGGTGGGCCAGCGGCAGATCGCCGAGAGCCTGGCCGAGCCGGTGAGTGCCATCGTGGAAGCGGTGAAGGTGGCGCTGGAGAACACACCGCCGGAGCTGGCTGCCGATATTGTCGACAAGGGGATTGTGCTGACTGGCGGGGGTGCGTTGCTGCATCGGCTGGATCAGGTGCTGCGCGATGCGACTGGTCTGGCGGTCGCGGTGGCGGAGAACCCGCTGCAATGTGTGGCGTTGGGCACGGGCCGCGCGCTGGAAGAGCGCAAGCGGTTGGGGAATGTGCTGACCTCGATGTACTAGGGTGAATGGCCTGATCGCGTCTCATGCCGCGTCGGCGGAGATTGCGGGCGCGTGGCGAGACACTCGGCGGCGCGGCCGCTGACGTAAGGGCCACCCAGGCCGCCCAATGTGCCAACGTCGTGGCCGGGACAATCCGCATAGCAGGTGAGGCAAAGCGGCGGTCATGCAGACCTGTCCCCCACCCGGAAGGGCTGTGCCGGACAGGTGCCCATATCCCCTTCTGCTTGGGGCGGAGAGAACCTGGAAACGTCAGAACTTCGCCGGGCCCTGCCCGCTACCTTCTTCCCGCCAAGGCGAGGAGAAATTTCATCTCTAGTCACTGAGCGGATTTGCCGCCGTCGACGGAAACGATCTGACCCGTCAGGAACGACGCCTGATCGGAGGCCAGGAACACGATGGCCTTGGCGATTTCCTGCGGCGCCCCAGCGTGCTTGAGCGGCACGCCCGCAATCACGCTGCTGCCCCCTCAGTCGTGAGCCGGCCACTGCAGGGCAAGGCACCGACGGTCACGCTTGCTGTTGCGTGCAACAGGACCAACACCACTACTGAGGGTTCTTTCTCTCCGCAGCTGCCAAGTCCACGCGTTTCCACCTTTACGTGCGCTGACGCGACTGGCTATCCGCGCATACAGCGGCCACCTGAATGCAGCGTTTGAGCATCACGCATCAGGCGCTTCGCGGTTTCATTGCGTTCACTAGATTGAAGAACACGGTGGACCTGCAATCCTTCAAGGAATGCACGATCCGAACAGCGACATGGGTCGGGACGTTGCTGGCTTCGAATGGCTGGCCCCGTGCAAACGCTCTTGGCGCTGATCCTCGGCGCGGTGCTTGCCGCCGTGGGCGGATTTGCGGCTACGCAGGTGGGCATCTGGATCGACCGTTCGCGGCGCGCGAAGGACGCTGCTCTGTGAGGTGGTGAAATCCTGGCGGGCGTTGGAACGCTGCGGCGTCTGGCGGAGGCGGCGGGCTTCGAGACAAATTCCTTGATCCACTGATATGTCGCCTGCTGGGTTGTCGCGCGACGCGAGATCGACGTCTATGACCGCAACAGTGACCTGCTGTTCAGTTTCGTGAATGCCGATCTCAAGGCGGGACTGCATGGCTTCATCATCAGGGACTTCATCATCAGGTTCTCGATCCTGCTGGACCGTCTGGCAGACGGCCATGCCAGATACCTCGAACCTTGTTCGATCGGCCTGACGCCGCCGCCACAAGCAGAAGAACTACGGAAAGCGAAGGATCTCAACTTCATCTATTTGACGAAAAGTCGAAACCTGATTCCTGGACTGCTGGCCTTGCTGCAAGCGCTCATCCAGCTTCCGGGCATAAATAGTTGTCTGTCATATCTTGCGTCTCACTGCAGCCGCCGTCGCGGCTCAAGTGAGTAGCTGCGCCAAAAAGTGCCAGACCAACCAAAAGACCGTGGAGGCCGCGAGCAGCACAATGACGAACTCCCACCGGCTGTCGGTCATCGACGGCTCCTCTTGTGCACCTGTTAGATAGCCGGAAGCAGGTGGACAATTAAGGTTCGGAATCTACTCAGTGCCACGACGTCAAACCGTCACGCATGTCGCGCCATGCGTCCCGCCACCATGCGCACCTTGCGCGGTGCCGCGAACCAGATTGCCACCGCTGAAAGCACGCTGCAGCCGATGCCGATCCAGAACGCAAGGGCGTAGCTGCCTGTCGCGTCATGCAATGCGCCGGTTACCCATGGTCCAGCACCGCCGCCGCCGATGGAAGCCAGCATCAACGTGCCCAGGATCGTGCCGTAATGGCGGCCCTGAAAAATCTCCGCCGGAATGGCGCCGATGACGGACGTCACGCCGTAGCCGAGTACGCCCTGCGCGGCCACCATGGCGTACAGCAGAACCGGCGTCGGCGAATCGCGCAGCAGGAACAGCAGCAGGAACGTGGCGGTGAAGCCGAGGCTGCCGACGGTCCAGACGAACTCGCGTCCGATGCGATCGGACAGATAGCCAAGACCGATCTGCCCGGGAATGCCGGCAAGGCTGACCATACCCAGCGCCCAGGCAGCGAGTTCGGGACTGAAGCCGATCTCCATCAGGTATTGCGTCTGGTGCACCTGCACTGCGTACCATGCGAACAGCGCACAGAAGTAACCCACCGCGATCCACCAGAAGCGCGACGTGCGCATTGCGCGGCCGAGCGTCCAATCCACCGCGGCCCATGCCGGATCGACCACGTTGGAGGCGTGGCCAATGCGCGAGGCACTCTGCTCGGCGCTGTCGCCATCCGGTTCGAGTCCGATGTCCTGCGGCCGCTGCCTGAGCAGCAGGTTCAGCGGCAGCAGCAGTACCAGCACCAGTATGCCCATGGCGAAGCAGGCAGAGCGCCAACCGGTGCGTGCGATCAGGCCTTGCAGCCATGGCAACAGGACGATGGAACCGATGCCGACGCCGGAAAATGCCAGGCTCATGGCCAAACCGCGGCGACGGACGAACCAGTTCGGCAGGAACAACGCCTGGCCGGTGTAGCCCAGGCAGACGCTGCCGCCACCGACCATCATGCCCAACGTGGCGTAGAGCTGCCATGGGTGATGCACGAGTGTCGCCAGGAGCAATCCGCTGCCGATCAGCACCACGCCAATTTCGTTCACCAGCAGCGGGCCGCGCTTGTCCATCAACCGGCCGAGCAATGGGCTCAGCGCGGCCGAAACGATGAAGCCGAATGAGAAGGCGCCGGCGGTGACGCCGCGATCCCAGTGGAACTCGTCCAGGATCGGCGGAAACAGCAGCGAGAAGGCGGTGCGCGCGTTGATGCCGATGCCCATGGTGACGAAGACCACGGCCACGATCACCCAGCCGTAGTACACCGGCAGACGCGCGTATAGCCGGTGCGGCTGCGTCATCGTCCCGCAACTTTTTTGCGGGCCTCGCGGGCGTGACGCTCGCCGTATTTCATGCCTTCCAGCTTGAGGCCGTCTGGATCAAGGAAGAACACGGCGTAGTAGTCGTCGTAGTACTCGGCGGCGGGATCGACGATGGTGGCGCCGAGTTCGTGCAGGAACGCCTGCAATGCATCGACGTCCTTTCGGCTGCGCAGTTGGAACGCGTAGTGATGGAAGCCGACATCGCCGTTGCGGTATTTGCGTTTGCTGCCCTGATCATCAGCCGGCGTGATCCAGAAGCGCGTCTTGCCATTGGTCCAGCCGATCATGTTTTCGTATTCGTCCGATATCTCGAAGCAGAGGAAGTCGAACAGGCGGCCGTAGAAGGTCTTTGATTTTTGATAGTCACTGACGCGGATCACCAGATGGTCGATGCCGATGACACGCGCCATGCTTGCCTCCTCACCCGAGCGATCGTCGCAATTGATCCGCAACCATGACCAGACGATACTGATCTGCTGGCCGAAGGCAAAGCAGCGGGGAGAAGCACGCATGAGCGGACCGCGCATCCCGTCGAGCCGATGTCGTCACCGCGCACAGCAGTTGTCGTACTCCAGGCTTTCAGCCGCCGGCTCAGCATTTCCCGCTGTCCGGGTTGTCATCGACTGTTAGCAGCCTGGCGGCGATAAGCTGCATGGTATCGTCTGATTCCAGAACGCCGGTGCCAATGCTTCAGTTCGGTGACATTGGCGCGCCATTGTTGCAAAGCTTCAAGGAAGCCGGCATGTAGCGCGGAGACCAGTGCGGTCGCAGGCAGCGGAGACACGGGATGAAGATGGCAGTCGAGCCGGTCACGCCCGGCGTGGTCAAGGTGATCCTCGATGGACGAATGGATATCACCGGTGCCGCCGTCATCGACCTGCAGTTCAGCGCCATCACCGGTTCGAACAAGGGCGTCGTGGTCGATCTTACCAACGTCAGCTTCCTGGCATCGATCGGTATCCGTACGCTGTTGCTTGGCGCCAAGGCTGTGCAGCGTCGCGGTGGCTGCTTCATTCTGCTCAATCCCGTGGATGAGGTCGAGCGCGTGTTGGAGGTCATGGGCGTTACGGATCTGATGCCGATATTCAAGGACACCGATGCCGCTTTGGCTGCCGCATCGATGCAGGCGTGAAAATCGGCTGCCGCGATGGACGAGGTCTATTCCATAACGCTGCGCAACGACCATGCGGAACTCGAGCGGATGGTGGCGTGGGTCGATAGTGTTGTCGCGCGGCTTCGCATAAGTGCGGATACCGCACATGCGCTGCATCTCTGCCTGGAGGAGGCTGTGGTCAATGTCGTTCGCTATGCCTTCGAGCCCGGCACAATGCACGACGTGAACATTGCATTGTGGCGCGACGCCAAGGCGATTCATGCCGAGGTAATCGACGATGGACGGGCGTTCGATCCGCTGTCGCTTGAGCTGCCGGAGTCGCCGAAGGACTTGCAGTCCGCGCAAGTTGGAGGATTGGGTATCAAGCTGATGCGGAGCTTCGCTGGTTGCGCCGCCTACCGGCGGGTCGGCACAACGAACCGGCTGACGTTGTCGTTTCCGGTTGCCTGACTTGGACTGATCATGTTTGCGACGATGGGCAGGGCGTCAGCGAAACCTATCGATCCAGTCTCCCGCCACTGCTTCAGACGCCGAAAATCGGCGGCGTTACTCCGCCGCCTGGCGTCGCGTCGGCGTATTGGCTGTCGCGGCTTTCTTGCCGCGCGCAGCAGGCTTCTTGCGTGACGGCGCCTTGGCAGCAGCCGGCTGCTTTGTCGGCGGTTTTGGCGCCGCGCGTTTGGGCTTGGCGGCCCGCCGTTTCGCCGGCTTGGCCTTCGTCTTCGTTGGCGCCTTCATTGGCGTCTTGGCTGGCGCTTTGTCGGCCGCCGACCTGGTCTTGGCTTTGGCCGGCGCTGCCTCGGCTGCCGGCTTCGCGGCAGCAGTGCCACGGCCGCGACGTCCGCCTGCGCCACGCGGACGCAATTGCTTGCCCTTCTCGGCGAGCAGCGCCACCGCTTCGTCGAGCGTGATGTCTTCCATCATCACGCCGCGCGGCAGATTGGCGACCGTCTTGCCGTGCTGCACGTAGGGACCGAAGCGCCCCTTGCGCACCGCGATCAGCTCCTTGTCCGCCGGGTGCGGACCGATGGTGCGCACGCTCGCCATCTTGCGCGCGATCAGATCGACCGCGCGGTTGAGGCCGACGGCGAGCACGTCGTCGTCGCGGTCCAGCGAGCCATAAATCGCGCCCATGCGCACATAGGGGCCGAAACGTCCGATGCCCGCCTCGATCGTTTCGCCGGTTTCCGGGTGCACGCCGATGACGCGTGGCAGCGACAACAGCCCGATCGCCTGTTCCAGCGTGATCTGGTCGCCGTCCATGCCACGCGGCAGTGACGTTCGGTGCGGCTTCGGCGCCTTTTTGTCCTCACCATTCTCGCCCTGTTGCACATACAGGCCGTACGGGCCGCGGCGGGCGGTGATTTCCTCGCCGGTGTCGGGGTGATGGCCCAGCGAACGCATGCCCTCTTTCAGCGTGTCGCCCTGATCGTCGCCGGTTTCGATGGCCAGACGGCGCGTGTATTGGCAGGCGGGATAGTTCGAGCAGCCGATGAAGCTGCCGTAGCGGCCGAGCTTGAGGCCGAGCCGGCCGTTGCCGCACGCCTGGCAGACACGCGGGTCGGTACCGTCCTCGCGCGGGGGGAAGAAATGCGGGCCGAGGTCGGCGTCCAGCGCGGCAATGACGTCGCTGATCTTGAGGTCCTTGGTCTGGTCGACCGCGCGGGAGAATTCGTCCCAGAACGCGTGCATCATCGCGCGCCAGTCCATCTGACCGGCCGAGATGTCGTCGAGCTTTTCCTCCATGCCGGCGGTGAAGCCGGTATCGACATAGTGTTCGAAGAAGCTGACCAGGAACGCCGTGACCAGACGGCCGCGGTCCTCCGGGATGAAGCGGCGTTTGTCCAGCCGGACGTATTTTCGATCCTGCAGCACTGACAGTATCGACGCGTAGGTGGAAGGCCGGCCGATGCCGAGTTCCTCCATCTTCTTCACCAGGCTGGCTTCGGAGTAGCGCGGCGGCGGCTGGGTGAAGTGTTGCAGCGCATTCACCAGCGCGAGCGCCAGCGCATCGCGTTCGGCCATCGGCGGCAGCATGCGGCTGTCGTCTTCCTCTGACGCATCGTCGGTGTCCTCGCGATACAGCTTCAGGAAGCCGTCGAACGCGACGATGGAACCGGTGGCGCGCAGGGTGACGCCCTTGCCATCCGTCACATCCACGGCAACCTGGTCGAGTTCTGCGGACTGCATCTGCGACGCCACCGCACGTTTCCAGATCAGCTCGTACAGGCGGCGCTGGTCGTTGTTGAGGTAGCGTGCGACTTCCTCGGACGTGCGGGCAACCTCGGTCGGGCGGATCGCTTCGTGCGCCTCCTGAGCGTTCTTGATCTTGCTCTGGTACTCGCGCGGCGCCGCGGGCAGATAATTCGGGCCGTAGGTTGCCCCGACATGCTCACGGATCGCGGTGATCGCCTCGCCCGCCATCTGCACGCCGTCGGTGCGCATGTAGGTGATCAGGCCGGTGGTCTCGCCGCCGATATCGACGCCTTCGTAAAGCTGCTGCGCCAGCCGCATGGTCTGTTGCGCGCCGAAGCCCAGCTTGCGCGACGCTTCCTGTTGCAGCGTCGATGTGGTGAACGGCGCGTACGGGTGGCGCTTGACGCGCTTCTTTTCGACCGAGCCGACGTGGAAGCGACCGGCTTCCACCGCGCGTTTTGCGCGCATGGCATCGGCTTCGTTGGCCAGGTCGAACTGCTCGAGCTTCTTGCCTTCGAAGTGCGTCAGGCGCGCGGTGAATGGCGCGCCGGCCGGCGTGGTGAAGTCCGCCTCCACCGTCCAGTATTCGCGCGCGCGGAACGCCTCGATCTCGGCTTCACGGTCGCAGATCAGGCGCAGCGCGACCGACTGGACGCGTCCGGCGCTGCGGCTGCCGGGCAGCTTGCGCCACAGCACCGGGGACAGGGTGAAGCCGACCAGGTAGTCCAGCGCGCGGCGCGCCAGGTACGCCTCGATCAGCGGCTGGTCGAGGTCGCGCGGATGCGCCATGGCGTAGCGCACCGCGTTGCGGGTGATCTCGTTGAAGGTGATGCGCCGGACGTTGATGCCCTTCAGCGCGTTCTTGTCGGCCAGCATGTTCTTCACATGCCAGGAGATCGCCTCGCCTTCGCGGTCCGGGTCGGTGGCGAGGTACAGATTGCTGGCACCCTTCAGCGCCTTGGCGATGGCGCTGACCTGCTTGTCGCCGCGCGCGTCGGACTGCCAGTCCATGGCGAAGTCCTGCTCGGGCCGCACCGAACCATCCTTCGGCGGCAGATCGCGCACGTGGCCCAGGCTGGCCAGCACGGTAAACCCGCCGCCCAGGTAGCGGTTGATGGTCTTGGCCTTGGCGGGGGATTCGACAACGACGACGTCTGACATAATGACCTTTGGTAAGCCTAGGAACCGGACTCCAGCAGCAACGCCACCCGGCTCCCTGGTAGCGTCTGAATGCGGCCGGCGAGTTCCAGTTCCAGCAGAACCGCCATGACCGCAGCCGGAGAGAACTGGCAGCGGCGTACGACCTCGTCAACGGCTGTTGGTGAAGTACTAAGGAGATCAAGCACTTGCATTTGGGTTTTGAGAAGGTCTGTGGAGGTTTCGGGGGGATTCTCCCAGATCGCGGGGGTTTCGGCGGCGCCCGGGACCGGGCCACGGACGAACAATGGAGAGCGGCTGAGGCCCTCACGCTGCGGGTGGTCCGGCAGGTTGTCCAGGACGTCAGCGGCGGCCTCGGTGATGTGCGCGCCCTGGCGGATCAGGTCGTTGGCACCACGCGCACGGGGGTCCAGCGGGCAACCGGGCACCGCGAACAGCTCGCGCCCTGCCTCCTGGGCGAGCCTGGCGGTGATCAGGCTACCGGAGCGCAGGGCGGCTTCGACCACGACGACGCCGAGGGAGAGGCCGGCGATGATGCGGTTGCGGCGGGGGAAATGGCGCGATTGCGGGGCGGTGCCGATCGGTGCCTCGGTGACCACGGCGCCGGTTTCGGCGATGCGACGCTGCAAGTCGGCGTGTTCGGGCGGGTAGGGCATGTCGAGGCCGCCCGCCACCGCGGCGACCGTTTTGCCGGCGCGGAGGGCGCCGGTGTGGGCGGCAGCGTCGATGCCGCGGGCGAGGCCGGAGACTATGACCAGAGTGAGCGCCAGTTCGGCGGCAAGGTCCTCGGCCATGCGCTGGCCGTTCGCGGAGGCATTGCGGCCGCCGACCAGCGCAATAGCGCGGGCTGACAGGTGTGCGGGGTCGCCCAGAATGACCAGCACGGGGGGTGCGTCATCCAGCAGGGCAAGCAGCGGCGGGTATTCGGGCTGGCCGGCGAAGATCAGGCGGGCACCGAGACGGAGGGTGGCGTCCAGCTCACGCCGGGCTTCGGCTGGGGACGGGATGGACGGTTGGGATTGGCGTCCGCCTGCCCGCGCAAGGCCTGGCAGTGCGTCGAGCGCGGCGGCGGCGGTGCTGTAGCGGGCCAACAGGCGACGATAGGCTACCGGGCCGACGCCTTCCGCTCGGGCAAGTCGGAGCCGGTCCAGCGCGTCGGCTGGCGTCGGGTGGGCGGGATCATGCTTTTTGACCAATGCGTGGCTCGGTGCCTGACAGCAGGCGGCGGATGTTCTCGTGATGTCGGGCGAACACCAGCACGGCGATTACCAACGCAAGCTTAACGACGGTGAGATTAGCCAGGACGGCGGCGAAAACCGGGGCCAGCGCGAAGGAGGTCAGCGCGGCCAGGGAGGACTTGCGCGTGGCTGCCGCCATGGCCAGCCAGATCGCGCCGGCGGCCAGCCCAACCGGCCAGGCGGCGGCGATCAACACGCCATAGGAGGTAGCGGCGCCCTTGCCGCCCTTGAAGCGCAGCCAGACGGGGAAGCTGTGGCCGATGACTGCGCCGATGCCGGCCCACAGCACGGCCTGGGGTCCGCCGAACCACGCGGCAAGCAGGACGGCGGCGGCGCCCTTCAGTCCGTCCAGCAGCAACGTCGCAGCGGCGAGGGCCTTGTTGCCGGTGCGCAGGACGTTGGTCGCGCCGATGTTGCCGGAACCGATGCGTCGGATGTCGCCCAGGCCGGCGGCCCGGGTAAGCAGCAGACCGAACGGGATGGAGCCGAGCAGGTAGCCCAGGAGGGCGAAGACGGCGAGGGGCATGGCGGCCTTGAGGCAGGAACTATGAAGGCAGCATAGGGGATGGCCGGCGATTTGTTGATTGTTCCGACCGCTTGGTGGTTTCGCAGGAGCTATGTCGCATTGTCAGGACGGTCTGATCAAGAATTGCGCGCGGAAATACGACAACCACCGGACTTCACCCCGTGACGCTGGCGCCGACCCGCGGTTGGCTGATCGCAATGACGGCCACACCAACGCGATAACGGAAGCGTTTTTGTCCGAACGTGATGCAGGGTTTTTCAATGTACCGCCAACTGAGCCATGCCGTGGCCATTGTGGCACACGTCGCCAGCAGCAGACTGAACGACCATTGATGGCCGAATTTCGTGAGGACGCTCAGCAGCGGCTGGTGGAACAGATAAATTGCGTATGCCCCGAGGCCGAGCAGGCGGAACGGATGATGGATCACGCCTGATCCGAACGCATGCGGCCGAAGCGCTGCCAGCAGCAAAATGCTGGCATAGAATGCGGCGATCCAGGTGTAGCCGATCGTGATCATAAAAGTTGATAGATCCTGCTGTCCCGTGCACAGCATGATGACAAAACCGCTGCCCAGGACAGCGATCGCGCCATACAGCAGAGTCTCGCGCCGCCGGCCCGAGCCGGCAGAGCGATGCCGACGCACGAACCAGGCGACCAGCACCCCACCGAACAGCGCATCCATTCTGCATGGCATCAGCAGGTATGAGGCGTAGTGCGACGGATATAACCATTCCGCGCACACCCAGCGAGCGACGGGGGCGACGCAGCACAGCGCGACTACGACGATTGGCAACAACGTGGGACGGATGCACCAGACGATGAGCGGCAAAACAAGATAGAACTGCTCTTCGACGGCGAGCGACCAGGTGACCCCAGTCCACGTCGGCCCCCAATGTCCGTCGGCAGCCCAGACCATGTTCTGGGTGAATGTCAGATAGGGCCAGAGTGAAGCCGGCGGGCCGAACAACTGAAAGAGCGCGATGGTCAACGCATACAGGGGAAGAATGCGCAGTATTCTTCTGGCGTAGAATACACTGAACATGTTGGTGGCTTCACGGTTGTCCATGAGGATGCCGCCAATGAGGAAACCCGAAAGTACGAAGAACAGGTCTACGCCGGTCCAGGTGAGGTTAAGGCTCGCGGACAACAGAATGCTCAGGAATGTGCCGTGATGATTGAGGCTGGGCACAAGGTAATGCCAAACGAGCACCTGGAGGATCGCGATTCCACGAATGGCGTCGAGGGTGTGCGATCGCTGCACGAATGGTTCTGCCGATGGTTCGAGCGATGGTAGCGTCGACGGCCTGAATGAGCCGTTAACCCCTTACCGCCTCCCGCCGGGGCAGCGGGAAGACATCGCACCATCGCTGCTCAGCCTCACCCGCATTGGGGACAGTCCCGCCGGCTACGCCGCCCGGTCACCGTGCCGGGCAACGCGGCGCCCGGCCTTCCAGGTGCCGAGTACCACGCCCTCCAGGGCGCGGCCATCGAACGGCGTGTTCTGCGCCTTGCCTGGCAGCTTGCCGGCTTCGACCTGCCAGACCCGTTCCGGATGAAACAGGCAAAGGTCCGCGGGCGCACCCTTGACCAGGCGCCCGGCATCAACGCCCAGCAGCGCGGCCGGTCGCGCGGTCAGCAAGGCAAGCGCGTGCGGCAGGGTCATGGCGCCGTTGTGCACATGCGCCAGCGTGACGCCCAGCAGCGTGGCAAGGCCCGCTCCGCCTGGGGTGGCCTGGGCGAACGGCTGACGCTTGTCGTCGGCGTCGCGCGGTTGGTGGTCAGAGGCGATCGCGTCGATCGTGCCATCGGCCAGCGCAGCCACGACGGCCACGCGATCGGACTCCTTGCGCAACGGGGGTGACAGCTTGGCGTAGGTGCGAAAATCGCCGATCGCCGTTTCGTTCAGGTCGAAATAGGGCGGCGCGGTGTCGCAGGTCACCGCGATGCCATCGGCCTTCGCCAGGCGGATCAGCGTCAGCGCATCGGCGGTGGAAATGTGCGCGAAATGCACCGTTCCACCGGTCAGTGCCGCCAGGCGAATGTCACGCGCGACCAGGATGGCCTCGGCCGCGGCTGGGATACCGGGCAAGCCGAGACGGGTGGCCAGCCCGCCCTCGGTGGCGGCGCCGCCGTCGGCCAGCGAGGGATCTTCGGGGTGCTGCACAATCCGCGCGCCGAAACCGCGTGCGTACGACAGCGCGACGCGCATGATCCGGGCCGAGCCGATGGCGCGGCCGCCGTCGGTGAAGGCCACCGCGCCCGCCTCGCGCAGCAGGCCGATTTCGGCAAGTTCGTCACCGCGGCAGCCGACGGTGACCGCGCCGTAGGGCAGGATGGTCAGGCTGCCGGTTTCCTCGCCGCGGGCGCGCAGCAGGCGCACCAGAGCCGGGTCATCAATTGCCGGCAGCGTGTCGGGCAGGGCAGCCAGCGTGGTGATCCCCCCGGCCGCCGCAGCCTCGGCGGCGGAGGCGATGGTTTCGCGATATTCGTAGCCGGGTTCGCCCAGTGCGGCGCGCATGTCGACCAGGCCGGGGCAGAGGATGGCGCCGTCCTCGGTTATCGTGACCGCCCCGTCCGGACGGCCAAGGCTGGGGCCGAAATCGGCAATGCGGCCGTCGCGCACCAGCAGATCGCCGTGCTGGTCGAGTCCCGTCGCGGGGTCCAGCAGGCGGACGCCGGTGAACAGCGTGTCAGAGTTCATTGCGACCGTGGCCGCGCGACAGCATGTCGAGCACCGCCATGCGAACCGCGACACCCATCTCGACCTGTTCTCTGATCAGGCTGCGGTGCGGATCATCGGCGACCGCGCTGTCGATCTCGACGCCGCGGTTCATCGGGCCAGGATGCATGACCAACGCATCGGGTTTGGCAAACGCCAGTTTGGCCGCGTCCAGACCGAAGAATCGGAAGTATTCGCGCGCGCTCGGCACCAGCCCGCGCTGCATCCGCTCGCGCTGCAGCCGCAGCATCATCACGATGTCCGCGCCGGCGAGACCGCGTTCCATGTCGTGGAACACGTCCACGCCTAGCCGTTCCACCTCGGTCGGCATCAACGTTGGTGGACCAACCACGCGGACACGGCTGCCGATGGTGGTCAGCAGGTGGATGTTGGAACGTGCGACGCGGGAATGCAGCACATCGCCGCAGATCGCGACCGTCAGACCTTCCAGCCTGCCCTTGCGCCGGCGGATGGTCAGTGCGTCGAGCAGGGCCTGGGTCGGGTGTTCATGGGTACCGTCGCCGGCGTTGATCACCGCCGCGTCGACCTTCTGTGCCAGCAGGTTGGGCGCGCCGGACTGGTCATGCCGCACCACCAGCAGGTCGCAGTGCATCGCATTCAGCGTTCCGGCAGTGTCGAGCAGGGTCTCGCCCTTGTTCACCGAGGAGGTGGAGACCGACATGTTGATCACATCGGCGCCGAGACGCTTGCCGGCGAGTTCGAAGCTGGTGCGCGTCCGGGTGGAATCCTCGAAGAACAGGTTGATCAGCGTGCGGCCTCGCAGCAGGTCGCGCTGGGCCTTGCCCGACCGATTAAGCAGTACGTAGCTCTCCGCCAGGTCGAGCAGGTGGCCGATCTCGGGCGGGTGGAGGCCCTCGATCGCCAGCAGATGTTTTTGCCGGTACGACACAAGCCTAGGTCGCAGATACCGGCGCGGGCCGTCAATGTCTGAACGGCCGGGTTCTGGTTGATCGCTTGAAGGGCGCCTGCGGCAGGCGGCGTGTACATTGCGCCGCGGCCACTACTACCCTGACCAGCTACGCTCTCGTTGTCATCGCGGGCGGAGCGAAGCAATCTCAGGCGAGTTGGGCACATCGATCGCGAGCGCCGGCTCGCTGCGCTGCTTCCAACGACAGGAAAAGCCGTTTACCCGATGGCCCTGGGCCTACTGCACGGCGGCCGGCGCACTCCATAGCGACCCGCGCACCAGCTTTGCGGCAGCGACACCGAAGCCACCGGCGGCGATCGCCATGACCTCCAGATCGTCCTGGTTCACCAGCAGTTCGGCAGACGTCCCGCAGTCGGCCCCGTCATT
>DATKFJ010000507.1:0-9308 GCA_035511435.1 Acetobacteraceae bacterium
AGATCGAGACTACATCGCCGATGCCGACCATCGGCCTGGCGACCGGCAGCGACAGCGCTGTCACCGGCGACGACATCACCAATGTTGCTGACCCGACCTTCACCGGCGTCGCGAAAGCAGGCAGCACGATCAAGGTGCAGATCGACGGCAAGGTTGCCGGCACGGCGCTGGCCAATGCGGCCGGCGTGTGGCGCTTTACACCAGCCATCCCTTTGGCAAAGGGTGACCATACCATCACGGCAACCGCGGTCGATGTCGCAGGCAACATATCCACCGCTGCCCATTTGTCGCTGCAGATCGAGACCATCTCGCCGACGCCGACCATCCGTCTGGCGCCCGCCAGTGACAGTGGCGTTGCAGGTGATGGCATCACCAATGTTGCTGACCCGACTTTCACCGGCGTCGCGAAAGCCGGCAGCACGATCAAGGTGCAGATCGACGGCAAGGTCGCCGGCACCGCGCTGACCAATTCGGCCGGCGTATGGCGCTTTACACCAACCATCCCTTTGGCAAAGGGTGACCATACCATCACGGCAACCGCAGTCGATGTCGCGGGCAACATATCCACCGCTGCTCATCTGTTGGTGCAGATCGAGACCACATCGCCAATGCCGACCATCCGCCTGGCGCCCACCAGTGACAGTGGCGTTGCAGGTGATGGCATCACCAATGTTGCTGACCCGACTTTCACCGGCGTCGCGAAAGCCGGCAGCACGATCAAGGTGCAGATCGACGGCAAGGCCGCCGGCACCGCGCTGAGCAATGCGGCCGGCGTATGGCGCTTTGCACCGGCCACCCCGTTGGCGAATGGTGACCATGCCATCACGGCAACCGCGGTCGATGTCGCAGGCAACATCTCCACCGCTGCGCATCTGTCGCTGCAGATCGAGACCACATCGCCGACGCCGACCATCGGACTGGCGACCGGCAGCGACAGCGGTGTCACCGGCGACGACATCACCAATGTTGCTGACCCAACCTTCACCGGCGTCGCGAAAGCAGGCAGCACGATCAGGGTGCAGATCGACGGCAAGGCCGCCGGCACGGCGCTGGCCAACACGGCCGGCGTGTGGCGCTTTGCACCGGCCACCCCGCTGGCGAATGGTGACCATGCCATCACGGCAACGGCGGTCGATGTCGCAGGCAATATCTCCACCGCTGCCCGTCTGTCGCTGCAGATCGAGACTACATCGCCGATGCCGACCATCGGCCTGGCGACCGGCAGCGACAGCGGTGTCGCAGGTGATGGCATCACGGATATTACGGATCCCACCTTCAAAGGCGTAGCCGGAGACGGCAGCACCGTCAGCGTGAAGATCGACGGCAAGATGGCTGGCACCGTAATGGCAAATGCAACCGGCGTTTGGAGCTTTACGCCGGTAACCGTCCTGGCGACCGGCACCCATAGCATCACTGCCACCGCCATCGATGCTGCCGGCGATACCTCCGCTCCGGCCAGTCTGGCGCTGCAGATCGTCCCGATTGCACCTCCGCAGGCTAAGCCACCCCAAAATACTGGATCGCCGATTCCGACGCCCGTAACCACGTTGCCAGTCGCCCCGCCGCCAGGTTCCGTGGTGTATGCACCGGCGATCCCGCAACCAACGGCCGCTGGCGATATCGTCGGCCTGGTGTTGCAGAACACCCAGACATCGGTATTGGCGGCGCGTGAGATAACCATTGGCCAGGAATTCGCCGCGGGTCAGGTGCTGCCGGGCGCGCAACTTGTAGCCAACATCAACGGCACGACCGTTCCCGTCCAAATGGACGTAAAAACGACTAACCCAGATGGTTCGGTGGCGATGGCGGTGCTGACGATGCAGCAGCCGGCGTTGGCTGCAAACAGCTCGGTCAATGTCATGTTGCAGTCGGGGGCATACGCAGTCACGCCCGACGTCAGTCTTTTGGCCCTCACCAGCACTTATAACTTCACGGTCGACCTGGCGCTGCACAATGCCGATGGCACAACTACGCCTTTCCACATCGACGTCGCGACCGCGTTGGCCGCCGCCCTGAAAGCGGGTACGGTTTCCTATTGGCTACAGGGCCCGCAGGCAACCGAGGCACGCATCGACGTGCCCATCAGTGGTTCGCTGCACATCACGTTCGACATCACGGCATATGCCGACGGCACGACTTCAACCGATGTGCAGTTCAACAACGATCTGACTATGACGGCCAGCGGCGGCACTGTTACTTACGACGCCATGATCAGCCAGAACGGCGCGGTCGCCTTCTCCCAGTCAAATATTACCCAGTATCAGTACCAGACCTGGGACAAGCAGATCTGGAGCAACGGCGCGCCGCAGGTGAACGTGCAGCATGACATTCTGGCACTGGAGAAAACCGGCGACATCCAGGCATATGACCTGACGACCGGTGTTTCCGCATCGCTGATCAGCAAGGAAGGGAGCCTGCTGAGCGGTCCGGGTTTCGGCGTCCTCGGGAACGCCAATATTCTGAAGTACATGCCAGAAACCGGCTCGCGGGCGGACATCGGCACAACGACGCAGGGCAACGCGGCCTGGCTGATTACGCAGAACCAGACGGCGGAGCAATATGCTCTGGCGCAAGCCGATGCGGCCGGGAGCGTCCCTTGGCACTTCTTCGATCCGACAACCGGCGCATATGTCAATGTCGCGAACTACCCGAAACTTTGGACTGATTCGTCGGCGGTTCGCCTCGGGTTCGCCGCACTGACCCAGCCGATGCCCACGCCCGCGCAGAGCGGCTGGACACCCGACGCCGCGCATCAGCCCGATCTCGATTACGTCGCCTACCTGATGACCGGAGATCGCTACTATCTGGACCAGCTAAATGCCCAGGCCGCCTATGACATTATCACGACGGGTCCGAATGGACGCCACTACGGGGCCGGAATTGTCGCGGACGGGGCCGACCAGGTCCGCGCCCAGGGATGGAGCCTGCGTGAAATCGTCGAAGCTGCTGCCGCCAACCCGAACGGATCGGCGGAAAAGGTCTATTTCACCAACATCATGAACGCCAACTTCACGTTCCTGCTCAGCGAGACAACCGCCGCTAATCAGGGACAGGCGACCGGCTGGATCCCGGGAAACGCCAATGGCTCCGGCGAGATCGCGCCGTGGCAACAGGATTATTTCGCAACGACGGTGGTCCTGGCGGCGGAGCAGGGCGTCGCCGCCGCCACGCAGTTGCTGCTCTGGGAGACCAACTTTCTTGCCGGCCGATTCTTGGCCGCGGCTGAGGGTCTCGACCCGCATCTTGGCATCGGCTACCGGCTCAGCACGTACACGCCGGGTGCCAGCCAGAGCGACGCCTATCAGACCTGGGCGCAGATCGAGGCGGCGACGCTGGCAAGCGGCGATGCCTCCAACGTGTCCGCGGGTGGGACGGGCTGGACCAATGCGGACGGCAACTACGCATCGCTGGCGCGCGCATCACTCGCCGGCGACATCACCGTCACCGGATCACCCGATGCAATGCATGCCTATGGCTGGATCACTGCCTACGCGCCGCAGGCCGGGCTGGCCTATCAGCAGTCCAATCCCGCTTTCGATATCGCGCCGCGTCTGCCTGACGGAAACTACCTGACATCGAACAACATCATTGTCTCGGGTGATACGATTGCAAAGCATATCAGCGGTAGCAACGCTGATCAGCTAATCTACGAAACAGGTTCCGGCAATGTGACGATCACCGGTGGCACGGGTATCAACCTGCTGTTCGCCGGATCAGGGAACGATGATCTGGTGGGCGGATCGAACAACGACTACCTGTTTGGCGGCAGTGGTTCGGACATCATGTCGGCGGGTGGCGGCAGCAATTACCTGGAGCCCGGCACCGGCGCAGCAATCCTGGTATTGGCCGCGACGGTTGCGGGGCAGGATTTGATCGCCGACTTCAAGATTGGCATCGATCACCTGGCGATCACCGACATCGCCGGCGATCCGGCGACCACGGCAGAGATCGCCACGATGGTCGCCGGTGCGACCGCGAACACCTCCGGCGCGGCGGTGCTGCACCTGTCGGCGATCCACGACGTGACGCTGCAAGGAATTACCGTCAGTCAGTTGTCGACGACGATGTTCGGCTGACGACGTCGCAACCCTTGCACGCGGGAGAAAATTCGCCTTCAGTATGCCCATGGTATTGGATTCCGCCGTCGTCAGGCCGATAGGCTTTCTGTCAACGCCGTTTCACGCTCTTGGCGATTGCCCAAGGAACGGCAGGCAACCCAATCCGCCGCCGCTCTGCCAGGCACACGTGTTTGCGGAATTTGTCCCCGGCCTGCGGAGCATCGAAGGCTTCACGCATCTGATCCTGCTATACTGGATGCACGACGTACGAGCGCCGGAATTGTTGTTTACGCCGCCGTTCGATGGGCAGCCGCGTGGCGTGTTCGCCACCCGCGCACCATGGCGGCCCAATCCGATCGGTTTGTCCGTCGTTGCCTTCGAGGGGTTCGAGGCAGCCGATACGCTGAATGTGCGTTACCTCGACTGCCTTGACGGCACTCCGCTGATCGACATCAAACCGTACCTGCCAACAACGGATTGCGAGCCAGCCGCAAGCATGGGCTGGCTTGAACCGCACGCGACACGACGACAGCCTCCCTGACCCCGCTTCCGTTGACGGGAGTGGGCAAGACGAGTCACGCCGGTGCCGGTCGGTATCAGATGACGCCCGCCGCGCGCAGTGTTGCAATCCTTTCCGCGTCGTAGCCGATCTCCGTCAGCACCGTATCGGTGTCGGCGCCGAACGCCGGCGCTGCTTGCCGTGGCATCGGTTCGCCAGGGAAGCGAAACGCCGGCGCCACCATGCGGAAGTCACCATTGGGGTGGGCGTAGGGCCAGACGCGGTCCTCTTGCGTGACAAAGTCGGAGGTCAGCGCGCGCGCGATGTCGTGCACCGGTGCCGCGGGAACCTCTCCCGCGAAATGCTCTAGCCATGCGCTGGTGCCACGCGCCGATAGCGCTTCATCCAACAACAACGTCAGCTCTTTGCGATTTTCCAGGCGAGTCTTGAAGGTTGCAAAACGCGGGTTGCCGGACCACTCCGACCGACCGAGTTTCTCGCACAACACCGGCCAGAACTTCTGCTTGTTGCACATGATGAAGATCCAGCCATCCGCGGTGCGGTAAAGCTGGCTCGGTGTCAGTGACGGATGTGCTCCGCGCGGCTCGCGTCCCTGCGCATGACCGCCATTGAGAAACCACGCCGCGAGGTAGTTCAGGTTGGACAGCGCGGTGTCGAACAGACTGACGTCGACGTCGCGCCCAACACCTGAAGCGCGCGCCGCGATGATGCCGCCAAGCAGCGCCGTGGCGGCATAGACGCCCGCCATCATGTCGACGATGGACAGTCCGAAGCGAGCCGGCGGTTCATCGGGCTCTCCGGTCAGCGACAGGTAGCCGGCCTCGGCCTGCATCAGATAGTCGTATCCGGGCCATGCGGCGCGACTACCTTCGCGGCCGTACGCCGAGAGATGCGCGCAGACAATGCGCGGGTTCGCCGATTTCAACCGATCATACGTGACGCCCAGCCGCGGTGGCTGATCGCCGCGCAGATTGTCCAGCACCGCATCGGCCTTCGCCGCAAGATCGTGCAGCACACGCTGCCCCTCCGGTGCGCGCAGGTTGAGGGTGACCGAACGCTTGTTGCGGTTGAATGCCTGGAAGAAATGGCTGTCGTACTCACCGAGAAAATACGGCCCGACGGAACGGCCGACGTCGCCGCCATCCTTCGGGTTTTCGATCTTGATCACCTCGGCGCCCATGTCGGCAAGCTGCATGGAGCCGAACGGCCCCGCGCCGTATTGCTCCACCGCCAGAATGCGCACGCCGGCGAGCGGCAGCATCACACCGGATTCCGCGCGACGAGTTGGCGGGCGATAATGATGCGCTGCAACTCGTTGGTGCCCTCGCCGATCACCAGCAGCGGCGCGTCGCGGTATAGTCGCTCGACCGGAAATTCAGTCGAGTACCCGTAGCCACCATGCACGCGCATCGCCTCTGTGGCATTTTCCAGGGCGGCTTCGGTGGCGAACAGCTTGGCCATGCCAGCCTCCATGTCGCAGCGGTCGCCGCGATCGTACATTTCGGCGGCGCGGCGGGTCAGCAGGCGCGCGGCTTCGGTGCGCGTTGCCATATCGGCCAGCTTCAGCTGGATCGCCTGGTGTTGCGCGATCGGTTTGCCGAAGGTTTTCCGGACCTGTGCGTAGCGCAGCGATGCATCCAGTGCCGCCTGCGCTATGCCGACGCCGCGCGCCGCGACGTTGATGCGGCCAAGCTCCAGGCCGGACAGCGCATGCTTCAATCCCAGGCCTTCCACGCCGCCGATCAGCCGGTCCACCGGCACGCGGTAGTCCTGAAACACCAGTTCAGCACTGTCGATTCCCTTGTAGCCGAGTTTCTCCAGCTTGCGGCTGACCGCGAACCCCGGGCCCTTCTCCGCCAACAGCATGCTCATGCCGCGGTGCCGAGGTTCCGCATGCAGATCGGTCTTCACCAACAGCGCGAAGCAGGAGCCGTGGATGCCGTTGCTGATCCAGGTCTTGGTGCCGTTCACCACATAGTGGTCGCCCTCGCGCCGAGCGGTGCAGCGGATCGCCTGGAGATCGGTGCCGCAATCGGGCTCGGTCAGCGCCAGGCCGCCGCGCAAATCGCCTGAGGCGAAGCGCGGCAGGAACTCATGCTTCTGCGCCGCCGTTCCGTTGCGCTGAACGATTGCCGCCATGATCAGGTGCGAATTGAAGATCCCGGTCACCGACATCCAAACCCGCGCGATGCGTTCCACGATGTCGGCATAGGTGGCGCACGGCAGGCCAAGCCCGCCATAGGTGGCGCTGATGGTTGAGCCGAACAGCCCCAGCTCACGCATGCGGGCGACGATAGCCTCCGGATAGATGTCGTCGTGCTCCAGCTTATGCACGTAAGGCGCGACATCGCGGGCAAGGAAGGCGTCGATCGCGTCCAGGATGAGGGTATCTGTCATGCCGGCAGTATGCGGCGCTAGGCTCTGCCGGACAACGCATCGCACAGGGACGCACAATGTTCACCGCTTATCGTCGTATCGGCGAGAACCGCTACCAGGAGCGCCATGGCCTCGACTTCGAAGATTTCACGCCTGGCCAGCGGTTTCTCCATCGGCCAGGGGTTACGCTGTCGCAACAGGATAACGCGGACGAGGCACTGGATACGCTGAACGGCGCGATGCTGCATTATGACGCACATTACGCTGGGGCGACCGCCTGGCAACGTCCGTTGATGGTCAGCACGCTGACGCTGCAACGGCTGGTTGGCATGGCCAGCAAAACCTATGGCCGACGTCGGGCGATTCTCGGCTTTGACGATATCACGATGAATAGCCCGCTATTTGGTGGCGACACGCTGTATGCCGAATCGGAAATCGTCGATGTCGATGCCGCCGCCGCGTCCATCCGCACGGTGATCCGTGGCCACAAGGCTGATGGCACCGAGGTCGCTCGCATCACCTGCCGCATGGCGATTGAGCGACGCGATGAGGGCGGTGCGTTGGCGGCGGACGTTCGCTTTGCCGCGTACCATGAAGCAGAGGATGGCGGGTTGGTCGAGCAGGTCGGCCTGTGGTTCGAGGACTGTGTTGCGGGTGAAAGCTTTATCCACGCGCCGCGCCGCAGCTTTTATCCCGAGGAGGTGCGATCGCACGCCTGGCGCTCGCTTGATCTGGCGCCGCAGCACCACGTGCCGGAAACCTTCGTGGTTGCCGTTGCGACCGCACTCACCACGCGCACCTTCGGTCGCGTGGTCGCCAATCTTGGCTGGTATGACGTGCAGCTTCCGGTGCCGGTATCTGTTGGCGACACGATCGAGGCGGAATCCAATCTCCTGGAAACCCGCGCGTCACGCTCGCGTCCCGGCGAGGGCATTGTCTCGGTAGCGACACGTGCACGCAACCAGCATGGCGTTGACGTGCTGTCCTATCGCCGCACCCTGCTGGTGTATCGGCGCGGCGGTGCGGCGCCGTACGCGAAGGCGGGGTACTGATGGGTTTCGCTGGCCGCTGTCACCGCGAGGAACGCACAGGCGAGGCAGGCGAGAGCCACGCAGGACGCCTCTACCGGACCGAGGCTGCTTCGTCGCAGTACTTCTCGCGATGACAGCAGGGACCCGCTACGCCGGCATCGTGCGCTTCTGATGCGCGCGGCCGATGCGGGCCGTTTCCGGATTGTGGCCGGCGATCACCCGCACGCCCTCATCCAGGCGTGTAACGATATTCGCCGGTGAGCAGCCTTCGAGGAACGGAATGTGATTTTTGCTACAGGCGGCCAACACGCGTTCACGAGCCTCGGCCATTTCCGGCGGATAGGGATCTCGTTGCAGCGTGGTGTAGCCCAGCGACAGCCCGAGATCGCCTGGTCCCATCTCGGCGAACCCGAGGCCGGGCACTGCGCAGATCGCTTCGCAGTTGGCAATCCCTTCGGGGCTTTCCAGCTTCACGCCGAGTAGCAGTTCGCCCTCGGGGTTCAGCGGCCATGGGTCGCAGCGTTGCATATACTCCTGTTGTGACAGGCCCCAGATCGGCGCAGCGGTCGCCTCTGAACCGCGGCCGCGCGTACCGATGCCAAGCTTGCCATCGCTGCCATGCTCCGGGCGTTTTGCGCCGCGCATGCGCTCGACTGGCGACGCGATCGCCTGGTCCACGCCAGCCGTATGGTGCGGATAACGGCAGGCTTCGATGAACGCCCGCACCGCATCGGCGGTTTCTGCCTGGCACAACAGAATGCCATGCACGCCGCGACCGAGAATCTGACGGAACTGCCAAGCATTGAACCGTACATTCGCCGCGTCGATGCCGTTGACAGGTGCCTCGACGATAATCGTCGGCGTGCGGTGGCCGGACCGCGTTGGGCCGCCGTCGACCAACCCAGCCATGTACGCCGCCAGACCGGTCATGTCGAAGGCACCATGTTCCATGCCGACATTGATGTAGTCGGCCCAGGTTCCTGCATCATCACGGCCTTGGGTGTGCGTCAGCACATGACCGGAATGAGGACCGTCGTAGTAAATCGCCTGATCCTGCGCGAGCAATTCGATGGCTCTGTTGATGCGTCTGTCCATGGCACTTCCTTCCCGACTGATGCGCTATGCGATCTCGGGCAGGCTAGCACCGACCGACCTATCGAGAAATGCGGCCTCGGGTTATGCGCAGGCGAATCGCTTGAACGTCAGGCGGTGTGGCGCAGGACGGTTTCGAGGTAGTCGACATCCCATCCAGCCTTCTTGCGCCTGTTCTTGAAGCTCGTAATGGGCTTTGCCCGAGACAACAGGTTGAGCGCGACGTGTCTG
>DATKFJ010000508.1:0-2400 GCA_035511435.1 Acetobacteraceae bacterium
TGGCGCCCGGACAGGACGTATATGGGAGCGGTGCATACTTTCCGCTGATGATCGGCAACGACAAAGACTACCTGGCCACGCGGGTCTCCTACCGGCTGAACCTGACCGGGCCGAGCGTCACGATTCAGACTGCTTGCTCGACGTCACTGGTCGCGGTTCACATGGCCTGCCAGAGTCTCCTCGCCGGTGAGTGCGATCTCGCCCTCGCCGGCGGTGTCGCGATCGGTGTTCCGCAACGAATCGGCTACCGGCATGAAGAAGGAGGATATTTCTCGCCGGATGGTCATTGCCGCGCCTTCGATGCGGATGCCCGCGGAACGATTTTCGGCAATGGAGCGGGAGTGGTGGCGCTGAAGCGGTTACAGGAGGCTATAGCGGACGGCGACCGGATTGAAGCCGTCATTAAGGGATCCGCCATCAACAACGATGGCGCGGCCAAGGTCGGTTTCACCGCCCCTTCAGCCCGCGGCCAGGCCGAAGTCATTGCGCAGGCTCTCGCCGTTTCCGGCGTGGATCCGGCCAGCATCGCCTATGTCGAAGCACACGGCACCGGCACGCCGCTCGGCGACCCCATCGAGGTGGCCGCCCTCAGCCGTGTCTTCGCCTCCCATACCGACCGCCGCCAGTTCTGCGCCCTCGGCTCGGTCAAGACCAACGTCGGACACCTCGATTCCGCCGCCGGCGTGGCCGGCCTCATCAAGACCGTCCTCTGTCTGCGTCACCGCCGCCTCGTTCCCAGCCTGCACTTTCGCCAGCCCAACCCCGCCATCGATTTCGCCACCACGCCGTTTTATGTGAACACTCAGCTGCGCGACTGGAACACCGAACCCGGCCTCAAACGCCGCGCCGGTGTCAGTTCGTTCGGCATTGGCGGCACCAATGCCCACGTCGTGCTGGAAGAAGCGCCCACGCCCGAGACCTTGCCTCCACCGCTGCCGCAGCCGCATTTGCTGTTGCTGTCAGCGCGCAGCGGTGAAGCGCTCGATGCCATGCGCCGGCAGTGGCAGCAGCACCTGCGCCTCACCGACGACCCCCCTGCCGATATCGCCTGGACCGCCGCCCTGCGCCGCAGCCACCATCCCCATCGTCTCGCCGTCGTTGGCGAATCTGCCGACCAGTGGCGCCAGCAACTGGAACATGCCCGCGGCCGTGCCGCCCAATCCGCTCCCCGTCTGTGCTGGGTTTTCGCCGGCCAGGGGCCGCAGTCGGCAGCCATGGGTTGTGAGTTATGGCGCCACCACAAAGTCTTCCGCCACGCCGCCGAACAGGCCCTCGCCGCCCTCGCCCAGGCCGGCTGGCAGCACCGCGGCCTGTTCGAGCAGCCGCTGCGCCCAGCCGAACAGGAGGAAACCACCCTCATCCAGCCTGCCCTGTTCGCTCTGCAGTGGGCGCTGGCGGCGCTGTGGCAGAGCTGGGGCATGGAACCGGAAGCCGTCGTGGGCCACAGTCTGGGTGAAGTGGCCGCCGCCTGCGCCGCCGGTATCCTGCGCCTGGAACAGGGCGCGCGCGTGGTGGTCCAACGCAGCCTTCTGCTGGCCACGCGCAGCGGACTGGGCGCCATGGCTGCGGTCGAGTGGAGCAGCCAGGAACTGCTCCGAAGCCTCGATCGATGGCGCCACGAGCCCGGCGGTGAAAGCCTCGACATCGCCGCCTGCAACAGTCCACGCGAGTTCGTCGTCTCCGGCGAGCGCGCCATGGTCGAGGCCTGGCGTCAGCAAACTGCAGCCGCCGGCGTGCGCTGCCGGCTGTTGCGCACTTCCGCCGTGGCCGGTCACAGCGGCCTGGTGGCAGGCCTCGATGACGAACTGGAGAAACGCCTCGCCGGACTCACCCCCGCGCCCGCACAAAAGCGCTTCCTGTCGGCAGTGGAAGGCCACGAGCTGCCCGGTGAGGAACTGGGGCCGCGCTATTGGGCAAGGAATCTGCGCCAGACCGTATGCTTTGCCGGCGCTGTCGAAGCCGGCCTTGCCGCCGGTCTCAACGCATGGCTGGAGATCAGCCCGCATCCCGTGCTCACCCCCGCGCTGAGCGAATGCGCCGGGGAACGCTCCATCCTCACCGCCGGCTCTCTGCAGCGTGAGATGAGCGAGCAGCTCTCCCTGCTACGCACGGTGGCCCGCTTCTGGGAAGCCGGTGCCGAACCCCACTGGAATGCCCTCTTCCCGCAACGCCGACCTCTCGTCCCCCTCCCCCACTACCCCTGGCAACGCCAACGCTTCTGGATCGATAAGCCGCGTTCGGCCCGGACGCGAGGACTTCAGCGGTTGAGTTGCTCGGCAGATCCCTCGATCGAATTTTTCGAAGCCCATCTGAGTCTCCGTGCCCTCCCGGCGATCGGCAATCACCGCATCGATGGAATGTGCGTGGTGCCTGGGGCTTTGTATCTGAGCCTGGGTATAT
>DATKFJ010000509.1:0-7066 GCA_035511435.1 Acetobacteraceae bacterium
CGCTGGCAGTCACCCACGTCAGCGATACCCTGGACATCTATGGGGGCATCGATACCGGCACCAACACGACGTTCGGGCCGCTCGGTGACAACAATGGTGCGATCGGCGGTATTGCCGGATTCAACCTGACCTACCTCGGTGGCAATCTGACAATTCTCGCGCTGACGCATTTCGGCCCGGAGGACGCAACCCGCCTGCTGTCACCGTTGGGCTTCAATGGCAACGGCTTTTGGCGCTACTACAACGACGCTATTGTGACCTGGAAAGTGAGCGATGCGCTTACCCTGGTCACGGAAAGCAATCTCGTGCGCGACGGCTTCGGCAATACCTTCAACCCCGGAAGGCCGGTGAATGCCTTCGGCTTTGCGCAGTACGCCTCGTATACGCTGACTGATACGATCACCCTGAATGGACGTGTCGAGTACTTCCGGGATGACAACAATTTCTTCGTTGCTTCATTCCCTACCAACCCGGGACCGATCCAGGCAGAGCAGGGCTTCGGCCCATTCGTGCACACTGCCCCGGGATCGAATACCACCTACGGCGCACTGACGCTTGGTTTCACCTGGAAGCCTAATGTCCCGACACCGGTCACCGGGCTGCTGATCCGTCCGGAAGTCCGCTGGGATCATGCCTTCACCAACAACCATCCATTCAACGCGCAAACAGACAACAACGCGGTAACGCTCGGCACTGACGCCGTGATCACGTTCTGATCGATTGACACAGACATCTTCCCCCTCCCCTTGTGGGAGGGGGGTGAGCCCCTCGGTCGCCGGGTTGCACGAATCCCGAACCGTTACAACGTAAGCCCGCCATCAACGGTGATGGTCTGACCCGTCACCATTGCCGCACCGAACCCGAGGAACACAATCACCTCGGCCAGATCCTCCGGCTGACAACGCCGCTTCAGCAGCGCTCGTTCGATGGATTGCTGGCGCTCCTCGTTGGTCCATTCCACCATCCAGGAGCTGTCTACCGCACCCGGCGCGATCGCGTTCACCCGCACCTCCGGCGCCAGCGCGCGTGCCAGATTCTGCGTCAGACTGACCACACCCGCCTTTGTCGCGCTATACGCCAAACTGCTGCCCGCGCGTCCGAGCCCGGCGATCGAAGCAGTGTTGACGATGGCACCGTTCGCCGACTTCAGCGCCGGTGCAGCAGCCTTGGCACAGCGGAACACACCAAGCAGATTGGTTTCCAGCAGTTGCGACCACAGATCTTCGGTGATCAGCTCGAGTTCCGGCGGCGTGATCCGTCGGCGCGTGCCAGGCGTGCCGGCATTGTTCACCAGCAGATCCAGCCGGCCCAGATCACTGACCGCCTTCAGCACCATCCGTTCGGCGGTGCCCTTTTCACCGACACTGCCAGGCGCGCCGATCGCCTTGCCGCCTGCCGCGACCAGCTTGTCCACCGCCTCCGGCCCACGTGGATCGTCCACCAGATGGTTCACTGCCACCGTGGCGCCGAATTTCGCCAGCATGCGTGCGGTGGCGAAGCCGATGCCGGACGCACCACCAGTCACCAGCGCTGTCTTGCCTGCGAGATTGTAGTTGATCATGTTCCCTCCATCGGTCCATTGCATGCTGTACGCGATTCAGTGCGAGTGTTCCTGGCTACTGTCGGTAAGACCCACCTGGTCATCGCCGGACGCAAACCCCGGCACGAGCACATGGACCATCAGCCAAGTGCCGACTACGCCGACTGCTGTCATAAGTTCATCTGCTGAGCGCTGCGACCATCGAGCCCGCCGCGATCGGTGGGATAGCCGGGAAAGCGATCGCCCAATCCGCCGTGCAGCGCCACCATACGCGCGCGCCAGTCACGCGTCGCATCCATCTGCGCCGCGTCACCCAGCACATCTCGCGGGCTACCGACGCGTGCCCATTGGAACACCGAAAACACGATGTAATCCACATAAGCAGGTGCCCCTCCCGCAAGGTAGGGCTGTTCGGACAGCGTGCGCTCGAGTGGGGCGCAGGCTTCAATGAAAGCCGGCAATGAAGCGTCGCGGTGGGCGCCGATTGCTTCCAGCGTCACGCCAAGCATCGCCTCGCGCGAGCCGCGGAAATACGCCCGATCGCCGGGGTCGATGCACCAGATGAAGTCGGCATAAATCTGCCGACGCATCATCGAGCCCAGCACGCTATCGGACCAGTGGTTCACCAGTCGTGACGCGCCTCGACCAATAGCTCCCCCGAACAGCGACGGCCGCTCCGGAAAGCGATCCTCCAAATAACACGCGATCGCCCAGCTATCGTGCACCACTTGCTCGTCATGCTGAATGATCGGCACGAGATCCTGTCCACTCAGCGCGCGGATGCGACCGACATCGGCAAACCGGGTTGGGATCACCTCAGCATCCAGCCCCTTGTGTGCGAGCGCATATCGGATCCGCCAGGAGAACGGACTGATCCGTCGCCCATCCAGCCCCACGCGTTCGTGAAAGATCAGCGGCATTTCAAGCCCCGGCCGGCAGCCATGGTTCCGGTGCACGCGCGTCAATATCGGTCGCGACGTCGACGATCACCGTCTCGTCCGATGCCAGCGCGTCCTTCAGTGCCGGCGCGATCTGCGACGCCTCCTCCACGCGAATACCGCGCAACCCGAACACGCGCGCCACATCGGCGAAATTGGTCGGTCCGAAGCGCACAAGGTCGCGTACGTCACCTGGCTTGTTGCCTTGCTGACGCTGGGTGTTTGGCCAACCCTGGCCGAAGCCGGAGTTGTTGTTGATCACCAGCACCACGGCAATGCCGCGTCGCCGTGCGGTCTCCAGTTCGGTCAGGTGGTAGTAGATCGCGCCGTCACCCGACCAGCAGATGACCTTGCGCTTCCCCCCAGCGCATTTCGCGCCGAGCGATGCTGGAAACGACCAGCCGAGTGAACCGGCCGCGCGCAGATAAGTCTGACCGGCGCCATTCAGTTCGATGAGTGTGGAAGTCCAGATACCGGAATAGCCGGTGTCGGCAACCAGAATGCCATCCTCCGGCAGTGCTCGCGTAATCTCCGCGCACAGCCGGTCGGGCAAGATGGGGGCAGCGTTGCTGGCAAGCTTGGGCATCCGCTCCTCACGCCAGGCTGCGACGATGCCCGCGGCACGATCGGCAAATGCGCTATCCCGCACGCTTGCTCCCGGGCTTGACCCGGGCGTGCCGATCGCCAGCAGCAGTTTCGCCAGTGTGGCCTTCGGATCGCCCATCAGGCCGAGCGTCTTCTTGTAGTTGCGGCCAAGTTCCACTGGATCAATGTCGATTTGCACCACGTCGGTGTCCGGCGACGGAATCCGCCAAGTATGTGTCACCTGATCGCCGGTATGACAGCCAACGAACAGCACCAGATCGGCCTCGTGTACGATCTGATTGGCGGGCGGTGCAGCATAGTTTCCGGCGCAACCTACCGAGAGATGGTGCCGCGTCGGGATGATCCCACGCGCACCAAGCGATGTCGCGATCGGCGCCGCCAGCGCCTCGCCAAGCGCCAGCAGTTCGGCACCAGCGCCCGATGCTGTCGCACCCGCCCCCGCGACGATGGCGATGCGCTTCGCACCACGCAGTTTCGTGGCTGCACGCTCGATCTCATCATCCGCCGGTGTCGGCCGATGCGGCGGCATGCGAAGCTGCAACCCGGGCTCCGTACCGGCCGGTTCGTTCACCGTGCCAAGTTCGATGATGTCCGCCTGCAGCCCGTTCAGGTCCAGATGCGCCGGTCGCGATGAACCACTCATTGCCTCCCGCCATGCCTGTCGCAGCAGCCGAGGCAAATCCGCCGCACTATCAACCTGAGCGGAGAATTTTGTCACCGGCGCGTACAGTGGCGCGTGCGGAATCTCCTGATAGGCATTACGATGTTGATGTGCTGGCTGCTTGTGCCCGGTTAGTGCGATCACCGGGCTGCGCCCCAGATACGCATCCTGTAATCCCGCCGCCAAATTCGCCGCACCCACCGACTGCGCAAAACAAATCCCCGGCCGGCCGGCAATCCGCGCATAGCCATCCGCCATGTAGGCCGCCGACTTCTCCGCATGTGCCAGCACACGCGTCACACCCAGCGTGCCAAGTTCGATCAGCGTGCGACGCAACACCGCGTCGATGAAAAACACGTGCGTGGTACCATTTGCCGCCAATGTGCGCGCCAGCCATTCGGCGCCGGTGATCGCCTCCGCATCGCTCATGTCGGTGTCCCCCCATGGTCAGCGCCAAGCTTACGCTGCCGCTTCCGACCAGCGAAATCCTCCATCATCCGTCGCGGCTCATCGGTCCGCCACGCTTCGGCGAAACTGTCGATGCCGCGCTGGATCGCATCGCGCAGCGGGAGATCCTCCCACGCGGTAATCAACGCCTTCTGCAACCGTATTGCCCGTGGACCGGATACCAGGATCGACTCAACCAACCGCTCCATTGTCTCATCAAGCTGGTCCGCGGGAACGACTTCCTCCACCAACCCCCACGCCAATGCCGTCGCTGCATCGATCGTATCGCCCGTCAACAGCAGTTGCCGCGTGCGTCCCCATCCAATCAATTGCGGCAGCAGCGCCGCCTCCACCACCGAGGGAACACCAAGCCGTACCTCAGGCATGCCGAACTGCGATCCCGTGGCTGCGACCCGCAGATCGCGAGCCGCTGCAACCTCCACACCCGCGCCAAACACATAACCCTGGATGCGCGCAATGACCGGCACCGGCAGGCGGCGGAACACATCACAGCTCCGGTGCACCAGCGTGATAAATGTCCGCGCGGATGCTGGATCAAAACCGCCCATCTCGTTGATGTCGGCACCACCGATGAACGCACGTTCGCCAGCGCCGCGCAACACCACTACCCGCAGCGCATCATCCGTAGCCAGCCGCTCCAGCGCGGCCACCAGTTGGGTCATCACCGGCGTGCTCAATGCATTCAGCCTGGCCGGATTGTCGATGGTCGCGACGGCCACGCCGCGGGCATCCCGCCGCACCTCCACCCAGCTTCGCTCCGTCATCACCCGCCCTCGTCAATTTGCGCCTCGCGATGCGCCATCCCATACTGTGCGGGAAACCGCAACGAGGGGCCTTATGGCCATCGCGCCGCTGCAGCCGCATAAATCGTGGTATCGGCACTTCTGGTATGCCCAGCGCTCGCCGCGCGATACGCTCGCCGACCGGGCGCTGCTCTTCGCAATCGTTGCGCTGTCATTGATAGTCGGCGGAATTTACCTGATCCGCTACAACGTCACGTCACGCACGGCAAATCCATTACCGATTACCGAAGTCGCACGCTGAACGAACCAGCAGGCCTGATCACGTCATCTTATGGATTGGCGTTGCCTCTCGGCAGGCGCACAATCGGTCGCCATGTCTTGACCCGCGGAGCAATGCCACGCTGAATGCCGCCATGCGCATTGTCATCATGGGGGCTGGCGGCCTCGGCGGTTATTTCGGGGCGCGCCTTGCAGCGGCAGGTAACGACGTTGCCTTCGTCGCACGCGGCGCGCATCTCGCGGCCATCAAACAGAACGGCCTTCGCGTCACCAGCGCGCGCGGCGATCTGCATCTTCTCGACGTGGTCGCAACAGACGATCCCTCGACATTGGCGCCGGCCGATGTGGTGATGATCGCAGTGAAGCTGTGGGACACCGAAACCGCGGCCGAAACAGTAAAGTCGCTGGTGCGACCAGGCACCGCCGTGGTGTCGTTCCAGAACGGCGTCAGCAAGGACGCAGCGCTCACACGGATCCTGGGGCGCGAGGCAGTGATCGGCGGCGTCGGCCAGATCGGCGTCGTTATCGCCAGTCCCGGCGTGATCGCACACACCGGCACGATGGCGAAGCTGACCTTCGGCGAGCTGGATAACGCGCGATCCGCGCGCGTCGAGAGCCTGCTGGCGACCTGCACCGCGGCGGAGATCGATGCCGAGATCGCCGACGACATCAACCTGGCGACCTGGCAGAAATTTGCCTTCCTGGTCGGCATGTCGGCCTGCACCGCAAGCATGCGCTCCACACTCGGCCCGATCCGTGCCAATCCGCAGACCCGCGATTTCCTGCGCGACGTCATCGGCGAAGTGGTGGCCGTCGGTCGTGCGTTGGGTATCCCGCTGGCCGAGAATTTCGCCGAGCAGCGGATGGCCATGATAGAGGCGCTGCCGCCGCAGATGACCGCGTCGATGCAGGGCGACCTGGCGCGGGGCAATCGGCTCGAAGTGCCGTGGCTCAGCGGCGCGGTCGTCGAAATGGGCAAGCAGGTTGGCGTGTCGACGCCGCTTAACCGTGCGGTATTCGACATCCTGGCGCTGTACGCCAACGGCACGCCGCGGACTTAGAACACCAGCCGGCCGCCAACCACCAACAGGGTCGCCGCCAGGACCGCCCGCAATATCGCGTCGGGCACATGCGCCGACAGGTAGCTGCCGACTATGATGCCCGGAATCGAACCGGTCAGCAGCGATACCAGCAGCGGCCAGTCCACCGAACCGAGGTACCAGTGGCCTACGCCCGCCAGCAGCGTCAGCGGTACCGCGTGGGCAATGTCGGAACCAACGATGATCGCCATCGGCAAGCGCGGATAGAGCAGGAGCAGCGCGGTCACGCCGATCGCGCCGGCGCCAACCGACGAAATCGTCACCAGCACGCCAAGAGCCACGCCGACAATCACGGTCAGCAACGCTGTCCGCCGCGGTTGAACCGCCAGCAACCGCGTGCCTGCGAAGGCGAGGAATTGCCGCCGGAAAATCAATGACAGCGCGGTGATGAACAGCATCACGCCGAGTAAGCTGGAAATCACTCCGGCAGCCGCGCTTCCCGTCGGATCGAACCTCGCGATGGCCAGCAGCGTCAGCGCGGTCGCCGGCACGCTGCCCGCGGCGAGCAGACTCACGATCCGCCATTGCACGGTGTGATTGAGGCCGTGTACCAGGGTACCCACGGTTTTCGTTGCCGATGCGTACAGCAGATCCGTGCCGACCGCGGTTGCCGGATGAATGCCGAACAGCAGGATGAGCAGAGGAGTCATCAATGAACCCCCGCCCATGCCGGTCTGCCCGATCAGCAAGCCGACGAAAAACCCCGAGAGCGAATAGAGCGGGTCAATCGA
>DATKFJ010000510.1:0-2861 GCA_035511435.1 Acetobacteraceae bacterium
TTTATCACTGGAATTTCGCGGCTGGGGATTCCGGATATTGCGGCAATATCCGGAATCAGAGGACATGGTAACCGGCAGCTGGAGGCTATCCGAGAGCGCAAGCGTCTTGAGACAATTCGTAAGCGATTCGGCGGCGACACCTTGCGGCGGGTGATTTCGCTGTGATGGAAATTGGCCATGGACGCAACGCCGATTTTGGTTCCAGGGCCGGACCCGGCTGAGGACGCACATACGATTAGTCGTAAGGGCGCTCGTATGCCTCGGGTCGAGGTGATCACGCGCGGCGAGCGTCGCCGTGTTTGGACGGTCGAGCAGAAGCGGGAGATCGTCGCGGAAAGCCTGGGATCGACGCTGACGCCGACGGAGGTGGCGCGCAAGCATGGCATCAGCAGCGGGCTACTGTATGGCTGGCGACAGAAGCTGATCGGCGGCCAGATGACGCTTTTGCAGCAGTCACCGCCCGGCTTTGCCCGGGTGGAGATCGCGCCGACGCATTCCGACAAGCACGATCCGGAGCCTGCGACCTCGACCGCGCCACTCGCACCGGACGTGCCTGTCCAGCGTCCGCCGGGCCTGATCGAGATCCTGCTGCCCGAGAACGTGACACTGCGGGTCGATTCACGGGTGGATGGCCAAGCCCTGCGCCGGGTGCTGGCTGCGCTGGCAGCTCGATGATCGCGCTGGCGCCTGGGGCGCGGGTCTATCTGGCCTGTGGGATTACGGACATGAGGAAGGGCATGGTAGGCCTCGCCATGCTGGTGCAACAGGGGTTGTCCGACAATCCTTTCAGCGGCGCAATCTACGCCTTCCGTGGACGCCGCGCTGGACTGATCAAGCTGCTTTGGCATGACGGCATCGGTCTGTGCATGCTGACAAAAAAACTGGAGCATGGCCAGTTCGTCTGGCCCTCAACGACGACGACGACCGGCCAGACCGCATTGACCCCGGCACAACTGACTGCGTTGCTCGATGGTTGCGAGTGGCGGGCGCCGGTGACCCGCCGCAGGCCGGAACTGGCGGGCTGATCACGCCGGAGTCATTGGAGCCGATTCGGCGGTGTTGATCATGATGCTGTCGTGCAAATCGACCTCGCCGCCCTGCCTGACGATCCTGCCACGTTGCAGCAAATGCTGCGCGATGTGGTTATCGCGGCTGAACAGCAGCAGACCACCTTGCAGCAACGCGATGCCGAAATCGACAAGCTGCAACTGCTGATCAAGCGTCTGTTGCGCCAGCGCTTCGGCCGTCGCTCGGAACAGTTGAGTGCGGACCAGTTGCAGTTGGCACTGGAGGACCTGGAACAAACCGCCGCCGCGAACGAGGCCGCGCAGGACGCAGCGGAGAACAAACAACGCCAGCGGCGCGCGACACGCCCCAATCGCAACCACGGCGCCCTCCCGTCGCATCTGCCGCGCTATGAGGTGCTGATCGACGTCGAACATCGCGATTGCCCCTGCTGCGGCGGTGCGATGCATGCGATCGGCGAACTGCGCAGTGAGCAACTGGACATCGTGCCCGCGCAGTTGAGGGTTCGTGTCACGCGCCGTCCGCGTTACGCTTGCCGGACCTGCGAAGGCGCTGTCGTGGTCGCCCCAGCGCCGGAGCGGCCAATCGACGGCGGCATGGCCACCGAGGCGTTGGTAGCGCATGTGCTGGTCAGCAAATTCTGTGATTCGCTGCCGCTGTATCGGCAATCGCAGATGCTGGCTCGGCAGGGCGTCACACTGGACCGCTCGACGCTCAGCAACTGGGTCGGCCGCGCCTGCTGGTGGCTGACGCCGCTGTATGACCTGTTGGTCAGCACGGCGCTGTCGGTGCCGAAGCTGTTTGCCGATGACACCACCTTGCCGGTGCTCGATCCGGGCCGCGGCCGAACCAAAACTGGACGGATCTGGTGTTACGCGGTCGACGACCGGCCGTGGGCCGGACCCACCCATCCGGTTGCCGCCTATGTCTATGCCGAGGACCGCAAGGGCAGCCGCCCCACCGGGCACCTGGCCGCGTTCCGCGGCGTGCTTCAGGTTGACGGCTATGACGGGTTCAAGCGGCTGGCTTTGGATCGCCCAGACAATTCGGTGACGCTGGCGTTCTGCTGGGCTCATATGCGGCGCGCCTTCTACGAGTTCCACGTCTCCACCAAGTCGCCGCTTGCCGCCTGGGTGCTGGCGAAAGTCGGCGAACTCTATGCCATTGAAGCCGAGATCCGCGGCCATTCCGCCGAGCACCGACGACATGTGCGGCAGGAGCGAAGTCGCCCAATTGTCGAGGCTCTGCGCACCTGGTTGCAGGATCACGTTGGCCGCGTCTCGGCCGTCTCGGATCTGGCCAAGGCCATTCGCTATGCGATCCGACATTGGCCCGGCCTTACCGTGTTCCTTGAGGACGGCCGTATCGAGATGGACACGAACGTGGTTGAGCGGGCGATCCGACCGAATACCCTTACACGCAAAAATGCGTTGTTCGCTGGTAATGATGGCGGAGCCGTTCATTGGGCAATCGCGATGACACTGATCCAGACAGCCAAGCTGAACGGCGTCAATCCGATGGCATACCTGGCCGACGTGCTGGAACGCGTTGTCTCGGGCCGGACCAAGCAGAATGAAATGCACATGCTGCTGCCCTGGAACTGGACAGCCAGCACATCCGCCACGATCACCAACCAAGCGGCTTAGCCGCCGGATCAGCAGCAGCGCCAATCGTCAACTCAAATCCAGCCCCGTCGCCGCCGCAGCGCTTACGCTCAACTCGACGATCGATGGTGAAAACACGTCGGTTGCTCAGATTCTGGCGCAGCTCGAGCAGGCGCAGTGGGAACTCGATGAGACGACCATCCGCGCGCCATCTGACGGGTATGTCACCAG
>DATKFJ010000511.1:0-5031 GCA_035511435.1 Acetobacteraceae bacterium
CGGCGCCGGGAAGGCAGGCGGCCGCGACGGCGATGTCCGTGGTTGCATGGGCCGCGGCGTAGGCACCTGTGGTCGCGGTATGACCATCGCCAGCGGCGGTACCAGCGGCGGTTGCGGTGGCGGCAGTGGCAGCGCTTCCGCGGCGGGGGGCGGTGACGGCGCTGGCAGGGGGGCTTCGGTGCTGACCTGCGGGACAGGCTCGGGCACAGGCGGCGGTGGAGGCGATGGGGCGGCCGGGGCTGGTTCCGGCGCCGGCGGTGTGGGTGCGGCCGGCGGCGGTGGCTCGACGGCGGCTCGCGGAGCAGGGGGCGGCGCTGGCGGCGGTGCCGGCGGCGATGCGGGGGTCGGCGGCAGCAACTGCTGCCTGGGCACCGCCGGCCCTTGGGGCTGACCGCCTTCGAACACCATTGCGACGGTGGCGGGGGGCGGCAATTCCTCCTCCGCCGGCTCATAATGGACCGTCACCAAAGCCAACAGCAGCAGCGTCAGGTGCAGCCACAGCGAGATGGCCAGAACCGGTCCAAGCCGGCGTCCGCGGCGGGATGATGTCCGCCATGGCCGTTGGGTTGCCACAATATCGGAGACGACCGCCTTATCCACGTCCTAGTCCGACCGTCGCGTGTTCGCTAATCCTGCTTGCGCGTCTGCCAGGATTCGACCAGCAGGCAAAGTATTTCGAACAGGATCGATGCGCCGTTGAACGACGTGATGGTGCCAACGTCGAATGGCGGCGAGACTTCCACCAGATCGCCGCCAACAAAGTCGATGCCTCGCAGCGCGCGCAGCAGGCGAAGCGCCTCGAGCGCGGTGATGCCGCCTGCCTCGGGCGTGCCGGTGCCCGGTGCCTGCGAGGGATCCAGGCTGTCGATGTCGAACGACAGATAGGTTGGGCCGCTGCCCGCGATCCGTCGGGCTTCTTCGGCCGCGAACCGCCAGCCTTTGTCGTGGAATTCCTCCATCAACAAAACGCGCATGCCGCTTCGCGTGCTGAAGCCCCACATGTCGGGATCGTTGACGGTGCCGCGGATGCCGATCTGGATCACCCGCTTTGGATCGAGCAGACCTTCTTCTGTTGCACGGCGGAACGGCGCGCCGTGGTGGAAGCGGGAGCCCATATAATCATCGCCGGTATCGCAATGCGCGTCGATATGGATCATGCCGAGGGGACGCCCCGCGGCAACGGCGCGCAGGATCGGCAGGCTGATCGAATGATCGCCACCAACCGACAGAGGCACGACGCCGGCGCCAATGATCGTGCGATAGAAGCCGGCAATCTCGTCAAGCGCGCCTTCCAGTGCGTATGGCTGTTCGATCCAGCAGTCGCCGAGGTCGCGCACGCGGGCGGCCTCGAATGGCCGCAGCAGGGTTGCCGGATGAATTCGCCGCAGCAACGAGGATTGGTCGCGAACGGCGCGCGGACCGTGGCGCGTGCCGGTGCGGTTGGTCACGCCGCCATCGTACGGCACACCGATGACGCCGATATCGACGTCGGCCAGCGATTCGGTGTGCGGTGTGCGGAAGAACGTCGGTATGCCGGTATAACGCGGCCGCGCCTGCGGGTCTGACAGGTCTTCGTAACGCGTCGGCCGCTTGATCGGGTCCATGGCACTGCTCCGTCCTGGGCTGCGTGAAATGCAGGCGTGATGGGATTCTGGTCTCGACCGCGTGAGCGCCTCAAGTGCTGACTGCGCCGCCCGCGTTTCCGTGGCGGAAAGTGCAGAGAAGTTGACGGCGGTCAAGGCGGACCGTGCCGGAACCGTCCAGCTTTGTTGCAATCCGTTGCAAGCACAGAGATTGACCGCCCTTGCCGGATCGACGCACCTCGGAACGACAGAAGCGGCAACACGGCCAGAGAAACCGTTAAGGGGATGAAGGTCGCCATCCTCGTTGCCGATGGATTTGAACAGGTCGAACTGTGCAAGCCACGCCTTGCGCTCGACGAAGCGGCAGCTGCAGCAGTCGCGGTCAGGTGGCGCTCGCCTTTCTAACCCGACGGCCGTCGTTGCTGACGATACCGAAGGCATCCAGTCCACGACATGCCGAGGAGAATGCGGGTGCTGGGGATTTGATTCTGTCGAAGGAAGACATCGACCGCATCGACGCGGCGCTTCCTATCGGTCCGCAGCGGCCGCTGCCAACGAAGTAATATAAGCGATTCTGTCCCTGTTCGTGAAATTCTCCGATCAGGCCGAGAACCATGTCACGCGGGCGCTGATTCACTTGACCCGGGTCGATATCGCCGCTGTCAGGTCGGCGTACGCGAGCGGGGCACCGGGCGGGGCTTGAGCACGCGCCGGTCACCAAGCACAATCGGGAACGCCTCTCGCACAGGATTCCCGAATGACCGGCTCCACGCGCTACCGTATTGGTTTCGACATCGGCGGAACTTTCACCGATTTCATCCTGCTGGATGCGGAACGTTCGGAAATCCGGCTGCACAAGTGCCTGACAACGCCGCAGGATCCATCGGTAGGCGCGCTGGAGGGACTGGCTGAACTGCTCCAGGCTGCTGGCGTGGCACTGGCCGACATCGGCGATGTCGTGCACGGCACAACGCTGGTGACGAATGCGCTGATCGAGCGCAGCGGCGCGCGCCTCGGCCTGATCACCACACGCGGCTTCCGCGACATTCTGGAGATGGGAACCGAGCAACGCTACGACATCTACGATCTGTTCCTGCAATTCCCCGATCCGCTGGTGCCGCGCCGCCATCGCCTGGAAGTTAGCGAACGGATGGATCGCGACGGCAACGTGCTGACGCCGCTCGACGCCGAGGACGTACGCGCCATGGCGCAGCGGTTGGTGGCGGAGGGCATCGAGGCGGTCGCGATCTGCTTCCTCCACGCCTACCGAAATCCGGCGCACGAACGCGAAGCCGCCGCGATCGTGCGCACCGCGTTCCCCGATATCGCCGTGTCGATTTCGTCCGACGTGGTGGCGGAGTTGTGGGAATACCAACGCTGCAACACGACCTGCGCGAATGCCTACGTGCAGCCGTTGATGGGCCGCTATATCGCGAAGCTGGAGCGCGAGCTGCGTGCCCGGGGGTTCCGCGGCGAACTGACGTTCATGCATTCAGCCGGTGGCCTGCTGTCGGCCGAAACCGCGCGCGCGTTTCCGATCCGGATGCTGGAAAGCGGTCCGGCGGGTGGCGGGCTGGCGACCGCATTCTTCGGCGCCGCCGCCGGCAAGGCCGATGTCATCTCGTTCGACATGGGCGGCACAACGGCGAAGGCCTGCCTCATCGAAGGCGGTCGCGCCGAGATTGCACCAATGATGGAAGCGGCGCGCGTGCATCGGTTCAAGAAAGGCTCCGGCCTGCCGATCAAGGCGCCGGTCATCGACATGATCGAAATTGGCGCCGGTGGCGGTTCGGTCGCGGCGATTGACGAGGTCGGCCTGTTGCGCGTCGGCCCGCATTCCGCCGGTGCCGATCCTGGCCCCGCCTGTTATGGCCGAGGCGGCACCGAGCCCACCGTGACCGACGCCAACCTGCTGCTTGGCTACTACGATCCCGGATTTTTCCTTGGCGGCCGAATGGCATTGGATCGCAATGCGGCAGAACGCGCGCTGGCTGGCGTCGGCGCCAAGCTAGGTCTGTCGGCGATCGACACCGCCTGGGGCATCCACCGCATGGTGGTGGAGAACATGGCCGCCGCCGCGCGCATCCATATCGTGGAAAAGGGTCGCGACCCGCGCGCCTATGCCATGGTTGGCTTCGGCGGTGCCGGCCCGGCCCATGCGGCGGAAGTCGCGCGCGTGCTGGGCGTGAAGCAGGTGCTGATCCCGCCGGCATCCGGTGCGGCGTCGGCGCTCGGTTTCCTCGCGGCACCGCTGTCGTTCGAACAGGTACGCAGCCATCCGGTGCGGCTGGAAGCGCCAGGTTCGGCCGCGACGATCGAGGCGATCCTGCGCGATCTGACCGATGCCGCGCGCGCACGGCTGTTGGCCGCTGGCGTTGCCGCGGCCGAAGTGGTGACAGAACGTTTGGCAGACATGCGTCTGGAAGGTCAGATGCATGAAATCAGCGTGCCATTGCCGGATGGGGTGATCACCGATGCGGCGATGCCCGCGATCCGGGCGGCGTTCGCGACCGCCTATGCTGCGCGATATACGTCCGTCTATGGCGGCGTAGGCATCATGGCGATCTCGTTCCGCGTGCGCTGCCGCGGCCCGTTGCCGCAGCTCTCCCTGACCGAGGCCGGTGCGCGGCCCGCTGGCGCGCCGCGGAAGGGCTCGCGCGCCGCATGGTTCGATGGCGGCTTCGTCGATACGCCGGTGTATGACCGCTACGCGCTGGCGCCTGGTGCGCGCATCGCCGGACCGGCAATCATCGAGGAACGCGAGGCCACCACGACCATCCCCCCCGGCGACAGCGTCACCGTCGATGCCACCGGCACGCTTGCCATCGAGATCGGCGTGGCCGTCGCGCCGATCGCGCGTGTCACCGCCGATACGCCGATTGAACACGCCGCGGCGCTGATCGAAGCCGATCCGGTGTCGCTGGAGATCATGTGGAGCCGGCTGGTCACCGTGGTCGAAGAGATGTGGCACACGATCTGCCGCACTGCCTTCTCACTGATCGTGTCCGAGGCGCAGGACTTCGCATGTGATCTGCTGGATGCGCGTGGCGATTCGCTAGCTCATTCGCCGCGTGCCATGCCGGTGTTCAACCTGACGCTGCCGCGCGCGGTCAAGGCGCTGCTGGAGAAATTCCCGCCGGAGACGCTGAAGCCCGGCGACGTGCTGGTGACCAACGATCCGTGGCTCTGCGCCGGCCATCTTTTCGACATCGCGGTGGTCACGCCGGTGTTCCGTGACGGCGCGCTGGTGGCACTGACCGGCACCGTCGGCCATGTCGGCGACATCGGCGGCACAAAGGATTCACTGCGTGCGCGCGAGATCTACGAGGAAGGCATCCAGATCCCGCCAATGATGCTGTATCGCGAAGGCGTGCCGAACGACGACCTGTTCACCCTGATCGCGGAGAACGTGCGCAAGAGCGAGGAAGTACTCGGCGATATCCATTCG
>DATKFJ010000512.1:0-3587 GCA_035511435.1 Acetobacteraceae bacterium
TTCGGTCCGCCGCCGGCGCTACCGATCGTCGAGCGCGCGCCATCGAGCGCGATACGTGTGCAGCATTTACCGGCGATTTCGGTCAGGATGATGGCGCCGTCGGACATCACGACAGGGCCTTCCGGGAAGCCGAAGCCGCTCGCCACAATCCGCACGTCCGCCATTGGTTGTTTCTCCCGTTCCGATGTGCCGGTTACGGAGACGTCTTAGATGCTTGGCGCGTTTTGTTCAAATTGGACGGCGTGAGGCCAGGCTATGACAGATTGGTTACGCGTCCCCTCCGGCAAAGCAAGGGGGACGAATTTGCACTCTGCCTGCGTGACTGTTGCGCAAGTTCGAACGCCAGGTGCCGGCGGCCCAGGTCCAGCGACCAGCGCATCTGCTTCAGCACTTCGGCGCCGCGTGCGGCAGCTGCGTGGTGTCCGTCGCGGGTCAGCTTCGCGATGCATGCCTCCTGGCGCGTGACGCGCAATTCGCCTTCCACGACATGGCGTCGGGCCATCGCGAGCAGATCTTCAGGTGGCTTGTCACTCACCATCACATTGTAGCACCGGCTGGACTGGCGCGGAAACGCCGCGCGTGTTGGTATGGGCAAATCAACGGGAAACCTGCCAGTGCCCAACGAGCGGAACGACGCCGGGTTCCAGAATCTGATCCGATACATCCAGGAAAGCCGCGGCATAGACTTCCGCGGCTACAAGAGCACGAGCCTGCGGCGGCGCATCGCATTGCGCATGGAGCATGTCGGCGCCGAGGACTACGAGGCATACCATGACTTCCTGGAAGCACATCCGCAGGAATTCGCAGACCTGCTGAACACCATCCTGATCAACGTCACGTCGTTTTTTCGCGATCCCGACGCCTGGAAATTGCTGATGACCGAGATCGTGCCGCGCATGACAGGAACGGATCGTCACGAGAACATCCGGATCTGGAGCATTGGCTGTGCGTCGGGCGAAGAGCCGTATTCGCTGGCAATCCTGTTCGCCGAGGCAATGGGTCTCACCGAATTCAGCCAACGGGTGAAAATCTATGCGACCGACCTCGATGAGCCGGCGTTGAATGTGGCCCGTCGTGCGACCTACCAGCAGCGCGACGTGGAGCAGCTGCCGGCAGACCTGCTGCAGAAATATTTCGAGCATACCGGCAGCCAGTACATGGTAAGTCGCGAACTGCGGAAGTCTGTGATCTTCGGCCGGCATAACATCGTGGTCGATGCGCCGATCTCGCGGATCAATCTGGTAGTGTGCCGCAATCTGCTGATCTACCTTGAAGCTGACACGCAGAACGCGGTGCTGCCGCGGTTGCACTATGCGCTGGTGGACGATGGCATCCTGTTTCTCGGCAAGGCGGAAACGCAACTTGCGCGCTCCAGGCTGTTCCGCTCGATCGACGTCAAGCATCGGTTGTTCCAGAAGATGTCGCAGGAATGGCGGCGCACGCGCGGAGACAATGGAATACCTGGCGCTGAGCCGGACAAGGGTGCGCTTCCGCTACAGCACCGCCTGCTCGAAGCCATTGTCAACAACACCGCGAGCGCGTGTCTGGTGGTCGACAGCGATGGCATCATGGTGTTCGTGAACGCGGTGGCACGGCGCATGCTGGAAGTCGGCGAGGCGGATGTAGGGCGGCCGTTTCGCGACCTGTCGATTTCCTACCGGCCAGTGGAGCTGCGCAGCCTGATCGACGATGTGCATCGGCAGGGTCGACCGGTTCGCATCGAGCATCAGGAGTATCATCGTCCGCCCGCTGAACCGATGCGACTTAGCATCGATGTAGCCCCCTTGGCGACCCGTGACGGGAATTTATCAGCCACGCTGCTGACGTTCACCGACACGACGCGGCTCTACCAGCTTCAGCAGGATCTGGAGGCGGCGCACGAGAGTTTGGAAACCACGATCGAAGAACTCCAGTCGGCGAACGAAGAGCTGGAGACGACGAACGAGGAGTTGCAGTCCACCAATGAGGAACTGGAGACGACGAACGAGGAGTTGCAGTCCACCAACGAGGAACTCGAGACGACGAACGAAGAGCTGCGCGCGACCAACGAAGAGCTGGAAGCCACCAACGAGGAGTTGCGCCGGCAGTCGGACATGGCGCTGACATATCAGCAGTATACCGACGCGATCCTGCGCAGCACCAATGCCGGGATCATCGTCTTGGACAAGGAGCTGAAGGTGCGCTCGTGGAATCGCGGCAGCGAGACGACATGGGGCTTGCGCGAGGGCGAGGCGATCGATCGCGAGTTTGCGGAGCTCGATGTCGGTCTGCCGGTGCCTCAGCTTGTGCCCCTGGTGCAGGCGGTGATCGATGGCGGTGAGTCAGCCGATATCGAGGTCAGCGCGGTGGAGCGGCGTGGCCGACCGATCCGCTGTCGCGTGCGCATCACGTCACTGTTGTACCCGGATCGTGCATCGCACGGCGCAGTGCTGATCGTAGAGGTGCTTGGGGGCGGCGAACGAGCGGCATAATTGGTTCTGCCCTTCCCCTTGTAGCAGGCGGTTGGGGGGAGGCGCTCGAACCTTCACCCCACCGGTGGGTACACACATTCGTTCCCTGCCCTCCCGCAACGCGAGCGGAGGATCGGGTACCGGGTTATCACCCCACGCCAGGTTTTCGTAGCGCGGCGATGGCGGCTGCTATGGCACTCGCAGCGGTCTCGGCATCTTCGGCCGCGGCCCGCCAGCGGGCAGCGGTGAGCGGCAGTGTTTGCGCATGCTCTTCCATGCGCCGGCACAGGGTGACCCGGTCGCGGTGAGTTCGCGCAGCACTTTCCAGCGCGCGTTCCAGTTCATCGGCCTGCGCCGCAGCCAGCCCCTCGGAAGTGAAGGCGTGGCCCGCCTGGCAGCGGAAGCGGATGGTCCCTTCGTCGGGCACCTCGTTCAGCACGCCGCCACATTGCGGGCAGCTCAGCCGACTCGGTTGCCCGAGTGCCGGCGTGCGCACCGGGTCGAACTCCTGTGCGGCAATCCGCACTTCCAGGTCCAGTGTGCTGGGCACCTGCACTGGCGAACCGGCGACCTCGCGGCTCAGGCGATCGAGCAAGGCCGCCATTTCGCTGATGCCGACGACGTAATCGGGCTGACTGCGCTCCAAGGCGCGGCGCGGCATTTCCGGCCACTGCGCGTCGCTCGGATCCTGCACGACGCAGAGGCCGCCGCAACGTTTGATGGCGACCAGGCCGGCTGCGCCATCATCCAGCAGTCCAGTCAGCACGACGCCTACGACTCGCGGGCCATAGGCGACCGCTGCCGATCGGAACAGCGGATCGATCGCAGGCCTGGTGCGGTTCTCCTGCGGGCCTCGGCGCAGCATCACGCTGCCGTCGCGCAGCAGCAGATGACGATCGGGCGGCGCGACATAGATGTGGCCGGGCCGAATCGCCTCGCCATCCAGCGGATGCGTGGCAGGCAGCGGACCCGCACGTCGCAGCAGGTCCGGTAGCACACTCTTCGATCTCGGGCTGATGTGCTCCACCACAAACACCGCGGCAGGCAGATCTGCGGGCAGGCCGGCACAGATATGCATCAGTGCCTCGACGCCGCCCGCAGAGCCGCCGATGACGATGATATCGCGCCCAATCATGG
>DATKFJ010000513.1:0-3513 GCA_035511435.1 Acetobacteraceae bacterium
CATCATCGGATCGGTGTGCAGCGGCGTCGGCGTGAAACGCAGCCGTTCCTCGCCGCGTGGCACGGTGGGATAGTTGATCGGCGTCGCGTACATCGCGAATTCATCGAGCAACCGGCGGCTCACGTCGCGACACAGGGCGGCGTCGCCGATATGCAGCGGCACGATATGGCTGGCGGACGGCAGCACCGGCAGCCCCGCCGCGGTCAGCCGCCGCTTCAGCGAGTCCGCGCGCGCGAACAACCGCGCACGCCGGTCGGCATCGCCGCGGACGTGCCGGACGCTGGCGAGCGCGGCGGCAGCAATCATCGGCGGCAGCGACGTGGTGAAGATGAAGCCCGGTGCACAGGAGCGGACGTAGTCCACCACCGCGGCGTCGCCGGCGATATAGCCGCCATGGCAACCGAACGCCTTGGCCAGCGTCCCCTCGATCACGTCGATCCGTGCCGCGACGCCGTCGCGCTCTGCCACACCGGCGCCGGACGCACCGTAAATACCGACCGCGTGCACCTCGTCCAGATATGTCATCGCCCCATGGCGCGCGGCGAGGTCGCATATGGCACCGACCGGCGCGATATCGGCGTCCATCGAATAGACCGACTCAAAGGCGATGAGCTTCGGCGCCGCGGCGGGCACCGCGCGAAGCAGTTCCTCGAGATGCGCCAAATCGTTGTGGCGGAACACATGGCAGGTCGCCTTTGAACCCTTGATGCCGGCGATCATCGAGGCGTGGTTGCGTGCGTCGGAAAACACTTGCCAGTCCGGCAGCGAATTCAGGATGGTGGACAGCGCGGCCTGATTGGATACGAAGCCGGAGGTGAACAGCAGCGCCGCCGCCTTGCCGTGCAGATCGGCAAGTTCCGCCTCCAGCGCGTCATGCGCCGGGCTGGTGCCACCGATGTTGCGCGTGCCGCCGGCACCGGCGCCCATTTCGCGGGCGGCGGCGCAGGCAGCCTCGATCACGACGGGGTGGCCACCCATGCCGAGATAGTCGTTGGACGACCAGACCAGCACTTCGCTTCCCGCGGCGCTACCATCGTGGCGACGATACAGCGGAAAGCGATCGGCCTGCTTTTGCAGCGGCGTGAAGCGGCGATAGCGGCCCTGCGCCTCGATGGAGTCCAAGGCCTGGCGGCAGTGGGCGTGGAATATGTGCATTCCTTCCGGGGCCTCCAGCGAGGGCGGCATCACTCTATCGGCTGTAAGTGGTGCCTGAAATCCGTACAACACCTGATACGACGTTAAAATTGCTTCACGGGCGGTCGGGCCGTTCATTGCACATAGACCCGGACCTCGCGCGCCACGCCCGCAGGCTCGCTGCGCAGGCCGAGATGGATCCGGCTGGCCGGCACGCCCTGAGCCATGATGGCACGCATCACCTCGACCGCGCTGTGCTGCCCGGCGGCAGCGTCGCCGCCGGCCGGCAGCATGGCGATCACGTCGTACTGGACGCCGGGCGCACGTGACTCGGCTTCGCGCACGGCGTAACGCAGCACGTCCTGGTAGTTCGGGCTCGGTGTGGCGTAGCCGATGGTGAGCAGCGGGGCTCGCGGGTCGACCTTCGGCGGCTCCGGCACGGTCGTTTTCGCCTCCGGCGACGGCGCGAATGTCGTCTGGTCCACCAGCTTGCAGCCGGTGAGCGCCAACCCCACCAGCAAAAACAATACAGCTCTCATACTGACCACTGACCACTGATTTCTGGCCACTCTCTTGCAGCTAGCCGTCCGGCGGGCAAGATGCGCCGCTTCAGCCGAGGGACGCTCCGCATGACGGTCCAGACCAACCAGCGCATCGATGGCAAACGGCTATGGGACAGCCTGGTGGGCATGGCGAAGATCGGCGCCACGCCGAAGGGCGGGGTGCGGCGGCTGACCCTGACCGATGTGGACAAGCGTGGCCGCGATCAGTTCCGTGCCGAATGCGAGGCGGCGGGGCTGACCGTGCGGATCGACGAGATCGGCAACATGTTCGCCCGCAGGGCTGGCCGCGATCAGGCTCGGTTGCCGGTGCTGTTCGGCAGCCACCTGGACAGCCAACCTTCGGGTGGGAAGTTCGACGGAGCGCTGGGCGTGCTGGCCGGGCTGGAGGTAATGCACACGCTGAACGACCTTGGGATTGTCACGGAGGCGCCGCTGGAGCTGGTCAACTGGACCGATGAGGAGGGCAGTCGCTTCGGGCATTCGCTGATGGGATCTGGGGTTTGGGCGGGGGTGTTTCCGCTGGAGGCGGCCTATGCGTTCGCGGATCTGGATGGCGTGACGGTGCGGACCGCGTTGGATGGGATCGGCTACCGCGGGGAAGGCAGGGCGGCGGCATTTCCGGCGGATGCGTATTTCGAACTGCATATCGAGCAGGGGCCGATCCTGGAGAACGAGGCCAGGCAGATCGGCATCGTCACAGGCGCGCAGTCGATGGTGTGGTACGATGCGGTGGCGACGGGGCAGGATTCGCATGCCGGCACGACGCCGCCGTCCGCACGTAAAGACGCGCTGGTGTGCGCGGCGCGGATCGTCGATCTGGTGGACCGGATGATGCGTGCTCGGGGAGAGGACGGGCGGGGGACGGTTGGGCAGCTGGTGGTTTCACCAAACAGTCGCAACGTGGTTCCGGGAGAGGTGCGGTTTTCCGTCGAGTTCCGTCATCCCGACGCGGCCGAGGTGGATCGGCTGGATGCACAGTTCCCGCGCGAGGCTGGGTTTATCGCGCGCGATTGCGGGGTTGGTTTGGCGTTGACGCAGTTGTTCAAGCTGCCGGCCCAGCCATTCGATCCGGCGTGCGTGGAACTGGTGCGGCAGGGTGCTGCAAAATTGGGTTATTCGGCGCGGGAGATCGTGTCGGGTGCGGGGCATGATGCAGTGTATGTCGCGCGGCACGTGCCGACGGCGATGATCTTCACGCCGTGCAAGGATGGGCTGAGCCACAACGAGGCGGAGAGCATTGAGCCGGAGCAAGCCGAGGCTGGGGCGCAGGTGCTGTTCGAGGCGGTGGTGGCACGGGCCAATCGGGCGGTGGGAGTCTAACAGGGCGGTGTATGGCCTGATCGACCACCAGGGTAAGCAATGTTCAAAGCGACCAGCACCGCCTTCATGAGCTTCTCAGCAGCTTACTGGCAATGGTAGATCGCCGCTGCGACGTTAGTGGATCAGCGAGGCAACGTCTGGCCGCATCTATGTCGACATCCGCGGTAGCAACCCATTTCGCCGCGTCGCCTAGGCCGGTCGCCGGTAGCACGACGCCAACGCGCGCTACATCATGGCTGAGGCTGTTCGGGTCGTGCCGCTTCACCTCGAACACGGCGCGACGGCAAGCGACGGCGTGTCTCGGTAGCTTGGCCGTTGATGCGGTCCGACGCAGGGCTGACGGTCGGGCTATTGCCGGCGGTGCATCGTCGGGCAGAACGACGAACCGGTCCCAGTCACTGGCATCGTCATCGTCGCCGCGGGCGCGACCGTCGAAAAGGAGCACGGCTTCCGGCTGCACCAGTGCAATGATGGCCGCCACCGCCGACCCCAGGCG
>DATKFJ010000514.1:0-4225 GCA_035511435.1 Acetobacteraceae bacterium
ACATGACACTGGAAACCATGGCCGGTTTGCGCGACGATCCCATCGTCAAGCTGCCCGCCGTGGCCGGCTGACAATAACGGCCAAACATGCCGGACGCCATCATGTCGTCGCAGCTCTTACACCACGGCATGGGGCACGATCGTCATGCTCATGCACCGAACCAGAGTCGATGGATAATCGGCTTCGGTAACGGGAAGACCATCAGAAGCCGGTCGAACCATTCCCAGGTTCGCTTCGCCCTCTGACTTCGTCGCCTCAGCGCCAGGAACCACAGTTTGCCGACGAGGTACCGGAACCGCTCCTTGGAGCGGTAGTTGAAGATCACGCCATAATACCCGTAATGGCCTTTGAGCTTGCCGCTGACGCCGCTGATGCACCCAAGGATCGACGCGATCGACCGACTCGCGGCTGCGAGGCGCCTCGCGCGGAAAGAGATCAGCGCCGCTTGTCCGCCCGTGAAGCATCCGGCGAGCAGCAGCAGAAACAGCAGCGGCACGCTCCGGTCGTGCATGCGCGAACCTCCGACCGGGGATCCTTTCTGCGTTCGACCAGGCGATCGGCCCCTACGGCAGTACTCTCCAGTACTGGGCAGCGAAGCCGCGCGGGTCGACCTGTCCGGTCTGCCGAGTGACCTGTGGCTCACCGTCGAGACACCGCCAAGCGTAGATCGTGTCGTGTCCGCTCACCACCGCGGGGATGAACGTCGCCTCACGATGGTCGTGACACCACTGCCACATGGCGGCACTCGGCGTCTGGCTGGCGTTCGCCGGCCCACATGGGAGATTGGCTCCCGCCGTGCAGACCGTGACGTGTCCATTCGCGCATCGAAACACCGTCGTATCCATTGCTGCGCGGGCCGGAATATCGGTCCCGAACACCGAATTCACTTCAGGCACCAGGCTTTCGGGGATCGGTCGCAACGTATCGTCGGTGCCGACCCGGGCACAGAATTTCGCGGGCGTCTCTGCCCGCGCGGCCACCACCGACCCCAGGGCGAGCGCGGCGGCGGCCGTGACCAAAAGCCGGCCGGGTCTCGTGGGCGCATCGGCCGGGACAATCTCCACGCTATTCCCAAACCGCGTCGACGATCCGGCCATCGTCACCGATCACAAGGGTGAGCCGGTTCGGATTGGTGCGCATGTCGTCGATCCCGTCGGTCGGTCGCACGACGCGCGCATGGGCCGGAAGATTTTCCTCCTGCACGACTTCGCTGGCGGGCGTGCCCGCCGGTGCGGTAGCCCCTGTAGCGACAAACTGCTTGCCGATACACGGACTGCAAGCCTCCGCGGGTGGTTTCACTTCGACGAAGCCCGGGAGCGTCTTCAGCATGACGGTATTGTTCGCGCCGCGAACGCGGATGGCCTTGTAGGGATGCCCCGCTTCGAGCGGCAGGATCGCATTGATCGGTGCGTAGCCCGTCGTCGCGGCAGAGTCCTGGGGCGCCTGTGCCACGAAGACCAGATCGAGCACGCCGTCCACCGGCGTGCCGCGGCTGATCGGGACCAGCGTCCCCTCGGTCCAGCCATCCGCACTGGTCAGTCCGCGAACCAGGATGACGTCCACCCCGGGCGTGTGTTCGCTGCGCAGGATTTCCACACTGGTGATCGCCATCACCGGAAAGCTCTCGATTGCGTCGGTCTCAGCGCTGGTCCCGGGCGTCGCCGTCTCGGGCTCAGACTGCGCTTCCGGCGCCGCCGCCTGACTCGTGGCGCCCGTCGGTGCGGGAACGCCGGCCGGTGTGGGAACGCCTTGGGCAACCGCGGCGCCGCCGGCGGCGAACGCGCCGCCAAGCATCATGAGAACGATCGGGGTCAGGCGGCTGAATCGTGACATTGTGTCCTCCGAACAGTCTGTGAAAGCGCCCGCGGCGACGGCGGAATCGGTTCAACCCGCTCCAGCGCGTTCAGGATAAGGTCGATCGGCACCATCTGCGTCAGTTCGCAGAACCTGGTCCGATCGCTCGCGAAGCTGCCATTCTCCGTCAGCTTGTTGACCGGTGCGCCGCCGCCGCACACCGAGAAGTACCCACAGGTCCGCCGGCACGCTTCCACGCCGCGGTCAATATCGCGCGCCATGCGCTGTAGCGTAGCGCTTGCCCGCATGTCCTCGAGCGAATGCGTGTGTACATTGCCGATGATGAAGTCATCGTAGTCTGCATTCTTCAGACCGAGCAGTTCGGGCGAGAACGTGGCGACATCGCCGTTGCAGGCGACGTTCAGCATGCCAAAGGGTACGACTTGTTCATTCTGCATGACCGCTTCCTCGGGACGCAGGACACGCGGCAGCATCGCGTCCACCTCGCGAATGAAGCTGAACCGCTCGCTTTGCCGGGCCCGCCGCCAGAACCGATCCAGAAAATCCCGGAAGCGGCGCCGCAGATCCGGCGCGATGAACAGCTCCGACCGATGGTCGCCTTCCGACTCTTCGACGTTGAAGCAGACCTGATCGATCCCTTCACTGATGTAGAAGTCCACCAGCCCGTCCGGATCCTCCATGCTGTCGTTCGACAGCACGGTGATGACATGGAAGTCCACGCCGTGCTGGCGCAGCAGGCGAATTCCAGCCATCGTCCGATCGAAAGTCCCGCCGCCGCTCCGGGTCCGCCGATGCAGGTCATGCAGGCAGCGCGGGCCATCGAGGCTCACGCCGATGCCGACATTGTGCTGCCGGATCAGCTCGCACCATTCCGACGTGATCAGCACGCCGTTGGTCTGGATGGAATGCCGCAGGTTCAGCGCCGGCGGTCGCCACTGCTCGATGCGATCGAACGCATCGCGGTAGTACGCGACAGGCAGCACCAGCGGTTCGCCGGCATGCCAGATCACGCTCAGCGCGGGCCCAAGCCAACGCGAGGCGAAGACCCGCTCGAACACCATCCTCAGTGTTTGGTCCGACATGACGGAACGGTCGCTGCGATGCGGCAGATAGCAATACGTGCACGCAATGTTACAAAACGGCGTCGGCTGGATCACGAGCGTTTCGATCGCCGGGTCGGCTGGCATGTCAGAGCCTCCCGGGCGTCACCAGTTGCCCCAGCCATTGTGCCAGTTGTGCCATCCGCCGTTGCCCCAGCCGCCATTGCGCCATCCACCATTGCCCCAGCCGCCATTGCCCCAGCCATTGTGCCAGTTGCGCCAGCCGCCGTTGCCCCAGCCCGGACGCCAGTTACCCCACCAGGCTTTCTGAATATTCGGGTCGCCCGGCTGCAGTCCCGCCTGCTCGGCCGTGACTTCAGACACCGCCGTGCGAATGGCCTGCAGCCGGCCGGCGACGTCACGCGTCGCGGCGTCTTCGTTGCCAGAGCTGATGATGGGTTTCGCCGGCGTCGCCGCAAGCGCAACGGACACACCGAGCGCGCCCAGCGGCAGCAGTGAAGCAAGTGTCTTGAGCATGCGTCGTGTGGAGATCATGGCGAAACCACCCTTGATTAGAGGTAGCCGATGGAGATGATGTTGAGCCCGCGCGGTCGCTCGCGTGGTTGTTGCATGGTAGCGGGGACCAAAGCTTTCGTGTCGTTTGGGCGCAGGCGCTCGGGGCATATGTTTCCAACCCGGTAGTCACCCGTCAACCCCCGGGAAGCCGGCACGGCGGTGTTGACTCTCGCTTGACGCGTTATTACCGGGACGGCACTCGTAGTGGGATCGCATTTGTACCGGATGGCATTTTTGCATGCCATTCATGGTCCCGCGAGTGGCGGGCAAGTATAAGTCAGAGTCCGAATCACATTATCCCAGGAGCCCAACCCGACATAGCTGGCACGCTATCACCAGTACGGCTAGCTGAAATCCTCAACGCGATTACACTCGACGACTACGAGACAGTATTCACCGGCAAGAGCACGGCGGACTTCACCAGCCCCGCCGTGTACGAGGCCCTGGTCGGCAACTTCGCAGAGGCGCGGTTTCCCCATGAGCTGGAACCACCCGACAACCATTTCGACTGTTCCACGGCTCGCAACAAGGACCCGAAGGCCTGCAGGAATCTGCTGACGATCCGGCGCGGCGCGCTTGAGCAGGTTGCGCTTGAATCCCTGCGCAGCCGGTTCATGGAGCCAACCTTGTTCAAAATCTTCGCAGCAGCGTTGATCGCAGATTGGAACCGGCTGCAGGATGACGCCGCACGTCCGCCACCAAATCGAGCGGCTCGTGGATGCAATCACCGAAGGCATTCCGGTCGCCACTCTACACGACCACCTGGCTTTGCTCGAGGACCGGCGACCGCAATT
>DATKFJ010000515.1:0-10741 GCA_035511435.1 Acetobacteraceae bacterium
GATCGCGCTTTGTGAAGAGCGAGGCGACGCGGCGGGCGCGACCGACGTCGAACAATCGGTCAGCGCGGGGTGGTCGCCGAACCGCTTGCTGACGCAGCAACTTCAATCACACGATTTGGTTACGCAACGTCGACTCCCCGCGCCACATGCGTTGCAGGTTCTCCATCAAAATCTCGATGACGTTCGCTTCATATTTGCGTGTCTCACCACCAGTGTGCGGAGTGATGAACACATTCGGCATGGCCCACAGCGGCGAAGACTCCTCAGGCGGCTCCGGGTCCGTACAATCCAATGCCGCACCGGCAATACGCCCCCCCTGCACTGCCTCGATCAACGCCGGTTCCACAACGCATCCTCCTCGGCCGACATTGATCAGATACGCGGATCGTTGCATCAAGCCGAGTGCCTTCGCGTCGATCACACCCTGCGTCTCCGGCACCAGCGGACAGGTAAGCGCAACAAAGTCGGCCTGCGGCAGGAATTTTCCCAACTCCGCCAGCGTGTGCACCGAATCCGCGGCGCCGCGTCCTGCCGCTGGATCACTGCGGAAGCCGACCACGTTCATCTCGAAAGCCTTCGCCAACTGCGCCAGCCGACCGCCAATACGTCCTAGCCCAATGATCACCAACGTCTTGCCCGTCAGTTCGTCCTCGCGTTGCGTCAGGTCGCCGATCATGCCGCGCCACACCCGCTTCGCCTGGTTGTCGCGCGCCTCCGGCAGTCGGCGCGACAGGGCAAGAATCAACGAGATCGCATGTTCCGACACCGCGCGTGCATTCACCCCAGCCGCACTCGCCAGCCGCACGCCACGCGCCGCGAGCTGTGCCTTGTCGAACTGATCCGTCCCTGACCCTATCGACTGGATGAACCGCAATTTCGTTGCCAGCGGGATCAACCCGTTGTGCCACATGCCGGACACCACGATCACGTCGGCCTCATGAGCGCGCCGGTCGAATTCCGCGCGCTCCCGCAACTCGAAGTTGCCGATACCTGTGTTCAGTGCATCGAAGCACGCCTTCATCTGATACGCGGCATGGGCGAAACAGATGGTGAGCTGTTCCTTCGGCGGGATCATGGCACTCTACCTTGCTGCGGCTGTGGGATGCCCCGACAATAGCCAGCATGATCCCGTGCAGGAAGTGCCGGCCGGGGACAATGGGGCGGCCAAGTCACGGCTCGCGATCCTCAACCAAACACCAGACGCCGAGGCAGACACCGAGACGCACACCGTGGCTGCCGTGTCGGCGCGTGCATCGACGGCGGTGGTAGTTTCACATGCAAGCATATTGTCAACCGCGACACGATCCGGCCGGCCGTGAAAGATGGCGGCAATTGCCGCAGGGTCGCTGTCGTGCTGGCGGTCGGCACCGGCGATGTGCTGCTGGCAGCGCACACGCGGACTGCAGCGAAGTCACCGCGTGGGCCGCCGTTCTCGCCGATCCGCGCATCGAAGGTTCCCTGGCATCCGTGCAGCGCTACCCACGCAGGCCGCATCACGCCGACGCCGAACTCCTGGCGGTAAGCCGTGCGCGCATCCAGGTCCAGGCAGACCCGGCTGCCGATGTCAGGGGCTCACTTGCCAGTTATCCCGATGGTCCGAATGCCCTGAAGCCAAATCCCGCATGGCCAGGCTGACGCCGTCAAAATCCGGCGGCGGCTGATACAGATCAGCCCTGTCGGGCCTTCATCCGCGGGTTCTTCTTGTTGATCACGTAGACACGCCCGCGCCGGCGCACCACGCGGCAGTTCTTGTCGCGGGTCTTGGCGGCTTTCAGGCTGTTGCGGACTCTCATGGCGGCGCCTCGTGAAGAGCGGCGGTGGATACGGGCGGTGGGCGCGGCTGTCAACCCGGCGGCAGCTCGATCCCGCCGCGACCGATCGTGTGCCAGCGCACCAGCCGCAGCTTGCCCGCACGCATCAGGCGGAAACGTGCCAGCCAAAGCTCCGCCTCATGCACCACCATGGCAACCTGCCGCATCGATTGGTGGCCATCCTCCATCGCCCGCACCGCACCGTGCCATCCCTCGATCGCCTGACGCATATGCCGCCGAGAAATGTCCTCGACAATCCGCACATCGAAGCCAAGCCGCCCCATTGTCCGCGTGATGGCAAGCTCACTCGGCACTGCCGGCGGCCGATGGTCCAGCCTGGCCCAGGCGCCCACCACGGGATCCGCCGGGTCCAGCGGCACGTCCGCCACGGTTTCCACCAGCACAAACTGCCCGCCCGGCTTCAGCGCCAGAGATATCGCGGCCAGCGTCGGCACGGGTTTGTCTCCCCGCAACGGCTCGATTGCCATGCCGTGGTGGTAGTAATGCAGCGGAAATCTCGGCGCGATCGGATCCCACAGCTCGACCTGCGCGCGGCGTCCAAGCCCCGTCCGCAGGTTCCGCTCATTGGCGATGGCGACAAGACGGGGATTGGTTTCATACCCGGTCACCCATACGCCAAGGTCGGTTGCAATGCGGCGTGGCGCGCCGCCGGTACCGGCGCCGACCAGCAGCAGGCTCGATGCGGCGGTCAGCCCCATCGGATTGGCCAGGCGCAACGTTTCAGCCGCGCCGCCCGGAAACAGGAACCCTTCGCCCCACAGCGCCTCTACCACGCTGATACGCGCACTCGGCCAGCTCGGATCGTCATCGTCCGCCAATGCCGCGTCCGGAACCCGCTGCGGCGAGGACGCGCCGGATGGCGTCAGCGGCTCCGCGCGTGCCGCATGCCACCTGAACAGGTTCAGTACATCATCGAGCAGCAGCATGTCGCCACACCTCCGCATGCCAGGATGGGGTGAAACAGTTGACGAAGGATTGAGGCGCCCGAGCCGGTTCAGGGTGAACGAAAACCCCGCATCGGGATCAACGCTGACCAATCGAACTCATATGCCAGGCACCGAAAAGATGACTTCTCGGATCTGGTCTTTCCCGTCATGGCGGGCGCAGGCCCGCCATCCACGACTTTGCCGATCGCACCAAGGAAAGACGCGGATGCCGAGCTCGGGCGGCACCACAACATCGTGCCGACCAAGGACACATTTTCAGGGACGCGGCAGGTCCTATGCGATTCTCGATAGGGACATTACCGTCCTGGTCCGGCGTAACATCGAACACCAAATCGAAACGGGTCGCGATACGCGGATCCGGTCATGTTCGTCGCGAAACCGCACACTACCCGAACTCGGTCAGCACGTACCGCACCACCTCGTCGCCGACCACGCGAGGCTTATGGCGATGCTCCCGCCCAGCGGGAATATGCAGCATGTCCCCTGGCCCAGCCTCCACCGAATGGCTGTCGAACGCGTAGCTGATGCGCCCCGCCAGAATGAAGATCGAATGGCCCGTCTGGCACCACGCCGGTTCCGGCGCCCCGGGGGGATCCGGCGCGCGTTCCTGGTAGCGCAACGCAATGCCAAAACCGGAGACCGCCTCGCGCACCGTCAGCCGATCGGACACCGCATGCAGCGGGTGCGCAGACGCGGGAAACAGATAGGGGCTATCGCTCATCCGCTCACTTTGCACCTGGCACGGCTGCTGGTGAAGGCAGCACCTCGCGGCAGATCTCGACCAGCAACGGCACCAACGCCCGGTAATCCGAGGCCCGCGGCGAATTGGGGCGCCAGGCAAGCCCAATCGTGCGCCACGCTCCGGCACCTGCCACCGGACGCAGCTCGATATCGGTCCCCGCCATCACGCCCGCGGCGATCGCCAGACGCGGCAGCAAGGTGACCCCAAGCCCGCCAGCCACCATCTGCACCAACGTATGCAGGCTGGTTGCGGCGAAAGCATCCTGCCCTTCCCGATCCCCCGCCAGCAGGCCGCAGACCGCCAACGCCTGGTCCCGCAGGCAGTGCCCATCCTCCAGCAGCAGCAACCGCTCACCGGCAAGGGCCGCGACCGGAATGCGCTCCTGCACCGCCAGCCGGTGTCCGGCAGGCAGCGCCACCAGAAACTCGTCGCGCGCCATCGGCGAAGCATCTGCACTGCCGCAGTCGCACGGCAGGGCAACCAGCAGCACGTCCAACCGGTTGGTTTCCAGCCGTTCGACCAGCCGGGCCGTGGTGTCCTCCCGCAGGTACAACCGCAGCCGCGGAAACGCATCACGCAGCACCGGCATCAAACGGGGCAAAAGAAATGGACCGATCGTCGGGATAACCCCAAGGCGCAGCGGCCCGCTCAGCGGCGCTCGCGCTGCCTGGGCGGCCTCGGCCACCGCCTCCAGCGCGGCCAACGCGGTGCCCGCACGCGCCACCACCTCCAGCCCCAGCGGCGTGAACACCACATGCTTGCCGACGCTGCGATCCAGTATGGCCGCGTCGAGCTGTCGCTCCAGCGCCAGAATGCCGGCCGACAGGGTGGACTGCGTCACCGAACATGCCAGCGCCGCCCGCCCGAAGTGGTGGCTTTCGGCCAGAGCCGTCAGGTAGCGAAGCTGTTGCGGACTGGGTAATCCGATCATCGATTTGCTCGATCAAGTCGTCGAATTTAATCCATTTGCATCAATGATGCAGTGCACCATATAGCCGATCGCTGCCCCCTGAACCAGTCGAGGACCACACATGCTGACCGTTGGCGACCGTTTCCCCAATTACTCCCTGAAAGCCGTGAAGCCGGGGGCGGAAGGGCTCAATCTAAGTACGGCATTCACCGACATCACTGCCGCATCGAACGCCGGTAAATGGAAGCTCGTGTTCTTCTGGCCGAAGGATTTCACCTTCGTCTGCCCGACCGAGATCGTCGCGTTCGGCAAGTTGGCTCGCGAATTCGCGGATCGCGACACCGTGGTCTACGGCGTGTCGATCGACAGCGAGTTCGTGCACATGAACTGGCGCCTGAATCACGCGGACCTGCGCAACCTGCCAATCCCCATGCTCGCCGACGTGAAGCGTGAGTTGGCGGCCGCCTGTGGCGTGCTGGACAAGAACGAGGGCGTCGCCTTGCGTGCCACCTTCGTCGTCGATCCCGACGGCATCATCCGCTATGCCGCGGTGAACGATCTTTCAGTTGGCCGCAATCCGGCGGAGGTGCTGCGCGTGCTGGATGCATTGCAGACCGACGAACTCTGCCCATGCAATTGGAACAAGGGCGAGCAGGTCCTGCGGCCCGCGGCATAAGGGCCGGTACAGCAACTGTCGAATTGGCTTCCTGGAACTAACCGCTTTCCTGCGTCATGCCGACGCTGGCTGGCGTCCACGACTTCGCCGCGCGAGCGCCGGATAGTCGTGGATGGCCAGCCTGCATCTGACATGCGAGGCAGGCATCGGTAGTGGTCCTCCTGACGCTATCGTTTCACAACCAACTGTAGATGGGCGCACATGGCGATCGAAACCCTGAAGACCCGGCTGCCCGACTATGCCAAGGACATCCGCCTCAACCTCGGCTCGCTCGCCGGCGAGCCGAGCCTGACACAGGAGCAGCGCGCCGGGACGTTCATCGCCGCCGCGCTCGCGTCGCGCAATGCCGAGGTAACGGCCGAGATCCTTGGCGAGTTCGCGCCGCAGCTTTCAGCCGAGGCGCTGGAGGCGGTGAAGGCGGCCGCCGCGATCATGGCCATGAACAACATCTACTACCGGTTCACTCATCTGGTGGGCGGCGACTATCCGAAAATGCCCGCGAAACTTCGGATGAACGTCATGGCTCGCCCGGGCGTGGACAAGGCCACGTTCGAACTATGGTCGCTGGCGGTGTCCGCGGTGAATGGTTGCGGGATGTGCATGGAAAGCCATGAGCACGCGGTACGCGAGCATGGCCTGACAACCGAGCAGGTACAGTCAGTGGTCCGCATTGCCGCGGTGGTGCATGCCGTCGCGGCGGTGCTTGATGGTGAAGCGATTGGCGCGGTGGAAGTGCTGCGGGCGGCCTGACGGGCCACACACGCGCCTCAACCCAGCGCAGCCACACCGGGCAGCGTCTTCCCCTCCAGCCATTCGAGAAATGCCCCGCCGGCGGTCGATACGTAACTCATCTGCTCCAGCACGCCGGCATGGCGCAGAGCCGACACCGTGTCGCCGCCACCGGCGACGCTGCGCAACCCGTCCGCGGCGGTCGCGGCCGCGACCGCCTTGGCGATCGCGGTCGTGGCTACATCGAATGGCGGCGTTTCAAACGCACCCAGCGGACCATTCCATACCAGCGTTTTGAGCGACGCCAGGCGATCTGTCAGTGCGGCCACCGTCGCTGGCCCGACATCGAGGATCATGGCGTCCGCCGGCACCGCCTTCACAGCCACCGTCCGCGTCGCCACGCCCGGCTTCAGTTCATCCGCCACGACAGCATCGGTCGGCAGCACGACGTCGCAACCAGCTGTCTTGGCACGCGCGAGGATCTCGAGCGCGATCGGATGCATCTCCGCCTCCTGGAGCGACCGGCCGACTCGATAACCCTGTGCCGCGAGAAAGGTATTGGCCATCGCACCACCGATCACCAGCAGGTTCACCTTCGCGACCAAATTCCCCAGCAGCTCGAGCTTGGTGGAAATCTTCGCGCCACCGACGATGGCCGCAACGGGTCGCGCGGGATTGCCCAACGCCGCATGCAATGCCTCCAGTTCTGCCTGCATCAGCCGGCCGGCGTAGGCTGGCAGCAGATGCGCGACGCCCTCTGTGCTGGCATGCGCGCGATGAGCGGCGGAAAAGGCATCGTTGACATACAGCTCGGCGAGCTTCGCCAGTTCGGCCGCGAACGCCGGATCGTTCGTCTCCTCCTCCGCATGGAAGCGCGTGTTCTCCAATACCAGCACGTCGCCGCATGCCATGCGGTCCTCCGCCTGCTGCGCCGCGACACCGACGCAGTCCTCGGCGAAGCGCACGCGCTGCCCCAAGACCTCACCCAGCGCCGTGGCAATCGGAGCCAGCGACATGCTCCGCACGCGCTTGCCCTTCGGCCGGTCGAAATGGCTGCAAATGATGACCTTGGCACCCTTGCCAATCAGTTCGCGGATCGTCGGTGTCAGGCGTTCGAGCCGTGTCATGTCGGAAATCTTGCCGTCGCGCACCGGCACGTTGAGGTCGGCACGCAACAACACGCGTTTCCCCGCGACATCTACATTATCGATTGTGCGGAAGGACATGGAGACGCTCCGACGTGGGTGACAGGCAAACTCCCCCTCCCCTTGCGGGGTTGGGGAAGGGGAGAAGACCGGAGCGGTGCTTCCCAACCCCTCCCACAAGGCGAGGGAGATAAAGCAGCTCGCCTACAGGCTGCCGAACAGCGCGGCGGTATCCGACATCCGGTTGGAGAAGCCCCACTCGTTGTCGTACCAGCCCATCACCCGAACCAATGCGCCGTCCACCACCGCGGTCTGCGTTGCATCGAACGTGCACGACGCTGGACAGTGGTTGAAATCGATGCTGACCAGCGGTTCGGTGTTGTAGTCCAGGATCCCCTTCAGCTCGCCCTTCGAGGCATCCTGCATCACCGCGTTGACCTGCTCCTTGGTGGCCGCCTTCTTCAGGTTCACATCCAGCGACACCAGCGACACATTCGGCGTCGGGATGCGGATCGCGGTGCCATCCAACTTGCCCTTCAGCTCCGGCAACACCAGACCGACCGCGCGCGCCGCACCGGTCGAGGTGGGGATCGCCGATACCGCTGCGGCACGCGCGCGATGCAGGTCGCTGTGCAGCGTATCCACGGTGTTCTGGTCGCCGGTATAGGCATGGATGGTGACCATGTATCCACGCTCGATGATGAACGCGTCGTGCAGCACCTTGGCCATCGGTGCCAGGCAGTTCGTGGTGCACGATGCGTTCGAGATCACCGTCATGGCCTTGGTGATCGTCTTGTGATTGACGCCGTAGACAATCGTGGCGTCCACCCCATCACTCGGCGCCGAGATCAGCACTTTCCGAGCCCCGGCCTGGATAAGCGCCGAAGCCTTCTCCTTGCTGGTGAAGATGCCGGTGCATTCCAGCGCCACATCGACGCCCTGGTACGGCACCTTGGTCGGATCGCGTTCCGCCGACACCTTGATCGGTCCCCACACGCGCCCGCCATGACGGATGGTGATCGTGTCACCGGACACTTCGAGCTGCCCGGGGAAGCGGCCATGCACGCTGTCATAGTGGAACAGATGCGCGTTGGCCTGTGTGCTGCCGAGGTCGTTGATCGCGACCGGCACCAGATCGTCGCGCCCGCTTTCGATCATGGCCCGCAGCACCAGGCGCCCGATGCGGCCAAACCCATTGATGGCGACCTTTACGGCCATTTCTGTGTCCTTTCTTTGCTCTCTTGGCTTTCCTGACGCGGAATGGCAGCACGGGCATTGACTTGAATCAACCGACGGCCAGCGAGCCCAACTGCTTGCGAACCGCCGCGGCAATGGCTTCGGGCGTGATGCCGAAGTGCTTGTAGAGATCTTCGTAAGGCGCCGAAGCACCGAAGTCGGTCATGCCGATGAAGGTCCCGTCATTGCCAAGCCAGCGTTCCCAGCCGAACCCGCTGGCGGCCTCGATACCGACGCGCGCCGCGCCGCCCAGCACCTTGGCACGATACGCTTCGTCCTGCTGGGAGAACAACTCCCAACAAGGCAGTGAAACCACCGCGACCCTGATCCCTTCGGCCGCGAGGCTTTCACGGGCTGTCATCGCGATCGATACCTCCGACCCGGTGGCAATCAACGTCGCTGCCCGCGGACCATCCGCTTCGGCCAGCACGTAGCCGCCGCGTGCGCACCAATTCTCGGCATACTCGGTGCGCATCGTCGGCAGCGCCTGGCGGCTCAGCACCAGCAGGCTCGGCCCTTCGCTGCGCCGGATCGCCAGCTCCCAGCACTCCGCGACCTCCATCGCATCGGCCGGACGGTAAACATGCAAATGCGGCATCGCGCGCAGGCTGGCGAGCTGCTCGATCGACTGATGCGTCGGTCCATCCTCGCCGAGGCCGATCGAATCATGCGTCAGCACGTGAATGACATGGGCACGCGTGAGTGCACCGATGCGAATCGCCGGCCGCATGTAGTCGGTGAAGATGAAGAATGTGGCGTCGTACGGGATCAGGCCGCCATGCAACGCGATCCCGTTGGCGGCGGCGCACATGCCATGTTCGCGCACGCCATAGTGAATATAGCGATCGCCGAAATTGCCAGCGCTGACCGAGCCCATGCCCTTCACGAACGTGAGGTTCGAGCCGGTCAGATCGGCCGAACCGCCGATCAGTTCCGGCGTCGCCGGAACCAGCGCCTCCAGCGCCTTCTGGCTCGACTGCCGGGTGGCCATTTTCGGCCTGGTCTCGGCGATGTCCTGCTTCAGCGCGGCCACCGCCTCGTGCCAGTTGTCGGGCAGCTTGCCAGACATCACACGCTCGAAGTCGGCGCGCATTGCGTTGTGCGCGAGCCGCTTCAGCCAGGCACGGCGGGTGGCGGCACCTCGGCTGCCGACGGCACGCCACCGCTCCAGCAGGTCGTCCGGCACGGTGAATGGCGGCTCGTGCCAGCCAAGCGCCGCCTTGGCGCCCGCCGCCTCCTGCGCGCCGAGTGGCGAGCCGTGAGTGGCCGCGGTACCGGCCTTGGTGGGCGCGCCCAGGCCGATGATGGTGCGACAGGCGATCAGGGTCGGCTTTTTCGAGCGCACCGCGAACGATAGCGCCGCGTTGATCTGCGCCGGATCGTGGCCATCCACCCGCTTGGCCGCCCAACCGTACGCGGAGAACCGCTTCAGCACATCGTCGGAATATGCCAGCGCCGTGTTGCCATCGATCGAGATGTGATTGTCGTCGTACAGTACGGTCAGCTTCGACAGGCACAGATGACCGGCGATCGCCGCCGCTTCGTGGCTGATGCCTTCCATCATATCGCCGTCCGACGCGATCACCCAGGTGCGGTGATCCACCAGCGACCGGCCATAGCGCGCAGCCAGCAGCCGCTCCGCCAGCGCCATGCCGACCGCGGTGCCGAAGCCCTGGCCGAGTGGGCCGGTGGTAGTCTCGATGCCGGGGTTTTCGCCGTATTCGGGATGGCCGGCGGCGGGGGAATTGAGCTGGCGGAAGCGTTTGATCTCCGGGATGCCCATGCCCTCGTAGCCGGTGAGGTACAGCAGCGCGTAAAGCAGCATGGAGCCGTGTCCGGCCGACAGCACGAAACGGTCGCGGTCCGGCCAGCGCGGATCAGCGGCGTCGAATTTTAGAAACCGCGTCCATAGCGCGGTGGCGACATCGGCCATGCCCATCGGCATTCCGGGATGGCCGGATTTGGCGGCTTCGACCGCATCGATCGCCAGGGCGCGGATGGCGTTGGCCATCTGCCATACCGGCGTATGCGGCCGGGCGAGAATTTCGGCCTGTTTGGCCAGGGCGGGATTGTCGGTGGCGAGTTCGTCGCTGGCGGCCATGGTATCTCCTGGGTCCGGGGCGGGCGCTATAGGAGCAAGGCCGTCTCGGGGGCAACCCCTGGGGGTTTTGGGCGGTGGTTTGCGGGGTTCGCACGTGCCTTGGCGGCGAGCACGGCGGATCGAGGGGAAAACACTAATATAAGCTGAGTCTCATATTTTGGATAGAGCCGAACGACACTTAGCACGCCCGGCGCGGTGATGCACGGCACGGGGCTGTCTGTGTACGGCGCTGTCTGGGCACAGGCAGTCAAGGCAATAGCTTGAATCTGCTGCAAGATCGTTCAGGCCATGACGACGGAAACATGTGGCGTTCGCAATTCAGCAAGGATTTTAACACGGAGGCAGAAGGGAGGGCCACGGGAGAGCCACGGAGGCAGGGTTCTTTGCGCTCCACGCGAAGCGCAATATCTGTTCTGCTCCGTG
>DATKFJ010000516.1:0-24410 GCA_035511435.1 Acetobacteraceae bacterium
GATGGCATGCCGGCGGAAAGTTATCTCGAGGCCGGCGCGCGCGACGCGTTCGCCAACGTCGACGGCGTTATCCAACTGCATCCCGACTTCGAACCGCCGCGCGATCACTATGCGATGCTGTGGGAGGCCGAGGCCTATGCACCGCTCGTGGTGGCCGGCGAACAGCTCGACCGGGCGCGCTGCAAGCTGGCTGACCGGGCTGCGTGGCCGCCATTCGGCGAAGGTGTTGCTGCCCTACCGTCGTCGCCATTATCCGCCAATCAATGCCTCGGCCTGCCGGCGTGACAAGCCGCCGATCGGATGCATCGTCGGGCTGACTACGGACATCGCCGATCGCGTCATGGTCCGAGCTGCGAGACATCCTCCGTCCCCTTGCGGGAGGAGTTGGGCGAGGGGTGCGTACAGCAACTGATGCCGGGGCCGTTGGCCCCTCCCCCTCCTCCCTCCCACGAGGGGAGCGGGAGAACGGCATCTGCACCTCAGGACTTGGGCTGTACCGCGTAAGTGGCGGACAAATATTTGACGATTGTCGCGGCGGTGTCGTCGTCGAACGCCGACGATGCATGCAATGTCTCCCAATTTTTCTCTTTCAACCGTGAATCGCCAAAACCCCTATTCCGCGGCTCTGTCGTCGACAAGCACCTGACGGGCCAGTGAATTGTCCACGCAAGTTTCGAATGCGATCGGCCGATCGAGTGCGCCGCCGGACCGCATGGCCACCTGCAGCCGGTCGAAGCCTTCGCGCTGGAGGATCGGACCCGTGGCGTACAGCTTCAATGCGCGATAGCGCTCGATCGCCGCAGCGAAGATGTCGGGCGGTACCGTGGGGAAAAACTCCTGCAGCGCGCGCGCAATGTCGATGCCCGAGGTAGCGGCCATCCAGCGCAGCGTCTTCGTCATGGCGCGCGTCATCGCCAGCAGTTCGTCACGCCGCGTGTCCAGCAGCGGGCGCCGCGTCACCAGCACCGTATAGGCAGTGAGGCCGCGATCGGCCGCAGCATACCAGAGATGACCGGCGCCGGATGCGATCAGTTCCTCCGCATAAGGCTGAAAGAGTTGCACGGCATCGAACTCTGCCGCCCGCAACGCAGCGGCGTTGAGAGCCATGCTGGGGCCGCTGGTCCGTGTCAGCGTCGCCGGATCGACGCCGGCGCGGCGCAGATCGTCCTGCAGGCACAGCCACGGCGTTGGCACCTCCGCGACCGAGGCGAAGCGGATGCCGACAAGGTCGGAAATGCGAAAATTCGGGCGCGGTGTGCGGCCGATGATAAGGAACGGGTCGCGCGCGATCACGTCGCAGAAGCATACGCTGTCTGACGCCGGGTCCTGCGCATGGTTCAACAGCACGCGCAGCGGGCCGCCCCACATCACATCGACATCGCCGGAGCGAAGTGCCACGGCAGTGCGCGCCGGATCGGGGGAGGCCAGCAGCGTCACGTCGACGCCTTCTGCGTGGTAGGCACCGATGGCGTGAGCGGCATAGAACGGCGCGTAGAACAGGGCGCGAAAGTTCTCCGAGAGTTGGATCGCCATCGGACGTCTCCTGGACATTGCCTGCATGCATGGTAGGACCACCGGGCCCGGCGACAAAGGAGGCGTGCATGCGCATCGTTCTGATCGGCGTCTCGCACTGGCACACGCCGTTCTATCTGGATCCGTTGCTGACGATGGCCGGCATGTCGGTGGTCGGCGTCAGCGATGCCGATGTGTCCCGCGCGGAGGAGAGTGCGGCGAAGGCACGCTGCCCGGCGTTCGGCGACTATCGCGAGATGTGTGCGCGGTTGAAGCCGGACTTCGCGTTCGCACTCGGCTGGCATTGCGACATGGCGGAAGAGGCACGCTTTCTGATCGGCGAACGCATCCCGTTCGCAATGGAAAAGCCATGCGCCATTACCGCGGCGGACGCGCATGATATCGCCGCACGTGCCGCGGCGGCCAATGTGTTCGCGGCGGTGCCGTTCGTGATCCGCTACAGCCCTTTGATCGACACGGTCAGGGAAGTCGCCGCGGGCGAGGCAGTGCAGTACGTCGCATTCAAGTTCATCGGCGGCATGGTGGATCGGTATCACGAGCAGCGAGTTGAGTGGATGCTGCATCGCGCCACCGCCGGCGGTGGGCCGCTGCTGAACCTTGGCGTGCATTTCCTGGACCTGTGCCGCGTGCTGCTGCCGAACGTGCCGCTCCGGGTGGTCGGGTCGGCGATGTCCAATAATTTCGGCGGCCTGGACATCGAGGACCATGCGATGGTGCTGCTGCGTGGCGGTGGTGCGATGTGTTCGGTGGAGACCGGGTATCTTTATCCGGCGCCAAATTCCGTGTTCGATCTGCATTATTCGATCCGCACCGAAGGACATTACTTCGCGGCGTGCGACAACCAGACGCTGGAGATTCTGGATAATTCGCGCAGACGAGAGGTGCGGTCGATGCCGCTGACCAATTCGTTCTTCTATCCGACGTTCGTGGAGGACACGTTGCGGCGCGTGGCGCAGGGCAAAGCGCCGATTGCCGATCTGGCTGACATGGCGGCAGCGATGGACCTGGTGACAGCTGCCTATGCGGCGTCGCCGCTACCGGGCCTGTTGGACGACCATGCCTCGCCCCAGGGCAATCGAGAATGATCGATGGCGCCGGAAATGCTCCGTGCGACTGTCTCGATAAGCTGGCTCACTGAGCCGGCACCGCGACAGCCGGTCCTTCCAGATCCTCCGAGGTAATCTGCGAACGCACGAAGAGCTGTAGCATCGCCGCCCCAAGGATGGTAATCGCCGCGCCAATGCCAAGCGCGATAACGAACGACCCAGTCTCGTCCACCACAAATCCGGTGACGATCGGTGAGACCGTACCACCGAGATATCCGCCGAAATTCTGAATGCTGGCGACCGACGTACAGTACGACTGCGGCGCAACCGCGGTGACCAGCGTCCATTTCCCGGCAATGCCCAACGACAGGAAGAACATCGCCAGCGAGATGTATACGATCGCCTGGGTGCCGTTGCTCGCGGTGGTCGCGACCACGGTGCACACGCCAGACGCCAGCAGCCCGATGATACTCGGCAGCCGACGACTCGCGACCAGTTCCATGCCGCGCGCGTTCAGCCGATCGGTGAACCAACCGCCCGACCACGCGCCGAGGATTGAGCAGAACAGCGGAATTGAAGCCAGGATGCCGGTCTTCGCGATGCTGATGTGCTGCTGCATTTCCAGGTACGCCGGCAGCCAGGTCTGATACATCCAGACCGCGTAGCCGGTACAGAACGCGCCCAGCATCAGGCCCCACATCGACCGGAAGCGAAACAGCTTGCCCCAGTTCCGCATCTCCACCTTGCCTTCGGCCGCGCGATTGGTTGCCAGATACGCTGCGTCCTGCGGCGCAAGCTCGGTCTTCGCCGGATCGCGATAGACCTTGAACCACACCAACGCGCCGAATACGCCGATGACGCCCATGGTGATGAACATGGCCCGCCAGCCGAGCGCCAGCATCAGCCCGGTCAGCAACGGCGGCGCAATGAACGGCCCGATGCTGCCGCCGGAATTGTACAGGCCGGTCGGGCGACCGCGATCCTTGACGTGGAACCAGTCGCTGGTAACCCGCACCGCTGCGGGAAATGCCGGACATTCCGCGGCGCCCAGCGCCACTCGTGCCCACAGCAACTGCAAGTAGCTGGCCGCGAAGCCGCCTAAGCCTTGCGCGACCGACCACAGCACCAACGCAATGCCAACCAGATAGCGCGGGCCGAGCCGATCGAGGAAAAAGCCAATCGGCACCTGGCACAACGCATAGGTTATCGACCATGCGGATTGCAGGGCACCGATTGCCGTGGCGCTGATGCCGAATTCCGCGCGGATCTTCACGTTGCCGATCGCGAGGGTGGAGCGATCGACGTAGTTCAGCGCGATGGCCGCGGTGACGAGTGCGATCGCGATCCATTGCATGCGGCGCATGCGTGGCGATATCGGTGAAACGGCCATGGCTCCTCCGCGTGGCGGAACCAAGCCCGCCGCTTTTGGTATTTCGCCAATTGGTACATGGTGTTGCGGCTCTGGCAAGCGGCACCGGTTGCTGAACAACCGATCCGCACCCATGTAGCCAGCAACAGTTCAGGAGTGCGGCTAATGGACGAAAGGATGGCGGACGCACCGGTGGGTCAGCGCATCGACATCGTTTCCGATGCGATCTGCCCGTGGTGTTATATCGGCAAGCGGCAGCTTGAACGCGCGCTGGCCACGCTGGCACCGGAGGGGCTGCATTTTTCGGTTCATTGGAACCCGTTCCAACTCAATCCCGACATGCCGAAGGAAGGCCGCGACCGCGCCGCCTATCGTGCCATGAAGTTTGGCAGTGCCGAACGGGCCCGTGAACTGGACGAGCGCGTGGGCTCGGCTGCCGCGGCGGTTGGCTTGAACTTTCGCCAGGATCTGATGCTGCGCACACCCAACACCATCGATGCGCATCGGCTGATCTGGCTGGCGGGACGGCAAGATGTGCAGGACGCGGTCATGGAGGCTGTGTTCCGGGCCTACTTCATGCAGGGCCGTGACATCGGCGACACTGACGTACTGGCGGATTGCGCCGCGGCGGCCGGCATGGACCGCGCGTCGGTGGTCGACTTCCTGGCCGGCGAGGAGGCGGCGCAGGAGATGCGAGCGGCCGACCAGGCCGCGCGTGAGGCCGGGGTGAATGGCGTGCCGTCATTCTTCCTCGACGGCTACGGATTGTTCTCTGGCGCGATGCCGGCGGAGACCATGGTCGACGCATTGCGCAAGGGCCACGAGATCCTGCGCCAACGGGCGGCCTAGCGACGATCCTCGCGACGTCGATCTACAGAAGGGGGCACCCGGCACGAGGGGCACCCGGCCGGAATGGATAGGCGAAGCCCAACCCACCGGTAGAGCCATGCTGCACACGGGGTCGCCGTCGGCTATAGTCCGGGCGTGAAAGCGGGAGGCGACCATGTCGAACCAGACGAAGCATCCGGAAACGCTGGCCCTGCATGCCGGCTGGCGACGCGATCCGGCAACGAATGCCGTTGCGGTGCCGATCTATCAGACCACGTCCTACCAGTTCGACAGCGCCGAACACGCGGCGAACCTGTTCGGCCTGAAGGAGCTGGGCAACATCTACACCCGCATCATGAACCCGACGCAGGACGTGTTCGAGAAGCGCATGGCGGCGTTGGAGGGTGGCGTGGCGGCGCTCGCGGTGGCGTCCGGCCAGGCGGCATCGGCATTTTCGGTGCAGAACCTTGCGCGCGTCGGCGACAACATCGTCAGCTCCACCGATCTGTACGGCGGCACGTGGAACCTGTTCGGCAACACGCTGAAGGACCAGGGGATCGAGACGCGCTTTGTCGATCCGGCCGATCCGGAGGCGTTCGCGCGCGCCACCGATGACCGCACGCGCGCCTATTACGCCGAGACGCTGCCGAATCCGAAGCTCGTGGCATTTCCCATCGCCGAGGTAGCGGCGATCGGACGACGGTTCGGCATACCGCTGATCATGGACAACACCGCGGCGCCGATCTTGGTGCGACCGTTCGACCATGGCGCGGCGGTGGTGATGTATTCGACGACGAAATACATCGGCGGCCACGGCACATCGATCGGCGGCGTGGTGATCGACGGCGGCAACTTCCCGTGGGACCAGCACAAGGATCGTCAACCGCTGCTGAACACGCCCGATCCCAGCTATCACGGCGCGGTCTGGGCGGAAGCCGCGAAACCGCTCGGGCCGATCGACTACATCCTGCGCATGCGCGTGGTGCTGCTGCGCGATCTCGGCGCGGCGATGAGCCCGTTCAATGCGTTTCTGTTCATCCAGGGTCTGGAGAGCATGCCGCTGCGCATGCGCGAGCACAGCAAGAACACGCTGGCTGCGGCGCAGTATCTGTCCGGGCGCAAGGAGGTGACGCGGGTGATCCATCCGGCGTTCCACAAGGGCGTCGGCGCAGAGCGCACGGCGAAGTACCTGCCGCATGGTCAGGGTGGGCTTCTGGGGTTCGAACTGGCCGGCGGCGTGGCGGCGGGGCGCGCGTTCATCGATGCGCTGCAGATGTTCTACCACGTGGCGAACATCGGCGATTCGCGTAGCCTGGCGATCCATCCGGCCAGCACGACTCACTCGCAGCTATCGGCAGCCGAGCAGCTCGCAACCGGCGTGACGCCGGGGTATATCCGGCTGTCGGTGGGCATCGAGCACATCGACGACATCATTGCCGATCTGTCGCAGGCGCTTGATGCGGCGGGCGTCGGTGCGAAGGCGGCGGCGGAGTAATCCTGGCGTCGCTGCACCGTACGGCTGTCATTGCGAGGAGCGCGGCGACGAAGCAATCTCGTCCCGTTGGGGCGAGACTCTGCACGTGCCCTTGGGCTTCACCCGAGCATCGCTCCGCTGCTCGCGATGACAACCGATCTCCGTCAATACCCGGCCAACGACAACGCTCACCGCTGCCGTCACCTCGCGTGACGCCACTGCACCGACGGAAAAATCCGCCGGCGCGCGCGTTCGCGGTGCACGCGCCACCATCCGGCCCACCGCATCGTCGCCCCGATCAGGATTGCCGATGCCAAGTACCAGGCATTCAGACGCGCGCGACTTCCAGGTTGAGGACATGCGTGGCACACGAAATGCGCGGATCGTGGCTGCGCACTGCCTGTTCGCACCTCACGCACAGCGCTGCTTTCGGCCTGTCCAGCCGCGACTCTGCTACCCGACCGCGCCTGGCGACGGAACGGTTACAAAAGAAAACCAGCATGTGAAAGGAAGTTGTAACGACACCTGGAGAGATCATCGGCAGCAATGAATTTTCCGCGCTCCGAGATATGGCCAGGACCCGCGACGAGCATCGCGCCGCGCTCTTTTGCGGGCCGCATGATCGCGCACTACATTATCGACCTCATGGCTTCGGTCTGCCTCGTGCTGGCCTTCGGATGGTTCTTCGAGGCATCGGCCAGCGACCAGTATCTGCATGACGTTTTGATCACGCAGAATGACGTATACGTGGCGATCAGCCGGTTCACTCCGGGCAACCTGCTCACCAGCTACGCCACGACCATCGACCAAATGACACGGGGCCTGCTTTTCGGGTTCAGTCCCGTCGAAGGGTTCAACGCGGCCGTTGTCCAGTCCTTTGTGACGATCGGGCAGCTTGTGCTGGACATCGGCCTCGCCGCGCCGGCCACAATGATCGAGCTCTACCACGAAACCACCGGCCTCGCGGCACAGATCGTGCTGGCAGGCTTCGCCACGGCGATCGGCAGCGTGGTCGTCTGGCTGATGGCCGCCAAGATCTCCTTCTCGCGACTTCTGCTGGCCTCTGCTCTGAGCCCGATCGCCGTGTCAGTTGTGTTCCTGGCGCTGCAGGGCTTCATGATGCTGATGCTGGAGGCATTCTTCCGCTTCACGTCGCTGGCGCCGTACGCAGTGGTTTGCCCGGTGGTCTGCACATTGTACTGGGCGGCGTTCCCCAATGCCGATCGCGGCGCCACGCTGATGCTGGCGCGCACGATCGGGCGTGGGATGCATCCGTCACAAACCTGAGCGATCAGCGCAGGCCGGTCATCCTGTCCCATTCGCGCACGAACTCCGTGTGCGTCTTCAGGAATGCATCCCAGTCGGTCGGCGCGAGAATCTTCATCTGCGCGATCGGAATGCCGCCCGCCGGCGGCGGCACATCGGCGCGCGGCGAATAGAGCGCGGTTGCTTCGGCGAGCGCCTTCTGCCCGGGCACCCCCAGCACCCAGTCCATGAACAGTCTAGCCGCTTCCGGATGCGGCGGACTTTGCAGGATGCCGTAAACGCCTGGATCGGCCGGCAGCCCTTCCGGCGGGTTGACGAATGCAATCGGTGCGCCCTTCGCCTTGAATTGCAGATAACCCGAATATTGCGCGGTGGAGATCACCTTGTCCTGACCGTTCACCGTGCGATCGAACTGCTGAACGTAAGAGTCAAATGCGCGTGGGTTGAGTGCGGCGAATTTCTTCCAGTAGTCCTCGCCATAGATCTGTCTGATCAGATACCAGGTCTCATGCTGCAATCCGGAGGTAGATACCTTGACGTTGATGACGTCCTTCCATTTCGGATCGAGCAGGTCCTTCCAGTCCTTCGGCGCCTGATCTGCCGGCACAAGGTTTGGATTGTAGGCGATGCCGGCCACGATGATCACGCCCCAGGTCCACAATCCTTCGGGATTGCTTTTATACTCGGGCTTGTAGGCCGCCATCTCAGGCGAAACGTACGACACATAACCGTTGCGCTTCTGGAAATCGAGCACGAAGCTCATGTCGGTGATCTGCATCACGTCGGCGAGGTATTGGTGCGCCTGGCGTTCTGCCAGCACCTTGGCGTACAGCGCGCCGGCCTGCAGGCGAACGTAATTGGTGGCGATCTTAGGGAACATCTTATGGAATGCCCCCAGATACTGCGCCATGTTGGATTCCGGATCAGTGCTGTAGAGGACGAACTGGCCCTCTTTCTCCGCCTGCTCGACATTGGCGCAGGTCTTGAAGCCGTCCATCTGCCGGGGGTGTTCGCACATACCGTCGGCCCACGCGGCCGGCGCAAGCAACAGCGCGGCCGCGGCCGCGAGCATCGAACGGGACCAGTTCATCGCGTTTCCTTCCCTATGTATCCGCCGTGACCATGCTGTCATCGCGACGAGCGTAGCGACGCGGCAATTCCGGTCATAGTGGGGGCGCATTCAGCCGAACGAGATTGCTTCTTCGCCTTGCTCATCGCAATGACAATGTGGCCGCACTAGTCGTTCAGAATCGCCACCGCACGCGTCCATCCCGCCGATGCGCGATGCACCTTCACCGGGAAACACACGACGTCGAATCCGTCGGCCGGCAATTGTTCCAAGTTGTGCAGTTTCTCCAGATGCGAATAGCCGATCTCGCGCCCCGCCCGGTGGCCCTCCCAGATCAGTCCGGCATCACCGGTCTCAGCAACCTTGCGCCGTGTATGAGAGAACGGCGCATCCCAGCTCCAGCCATCGGTGCCGACCAGTCGGACACCGCGCTCCAGCAGCCAAAGCGTCGCGGCCTTGCCCATGCCGCAACCCGAATCCACGTAGTCGTCGTCACCGTATTTTGCGCCGGCCGACGTGTTCACCACCACGATATCCAGCGGCTTCAGCGCATGGCCGATCCGCTTCAACTCCGCCTCCACGTCGCCAGGTGTGGCGACATAGCCATCGTCGAAATGCCGGAAATCGAGCTTCACGCCCGCCTGGAAGCACCATTCCAACGGCACCTCGTCGATCCGCCAGGACGGTTCGCCGCCCGGTTTCAGCCGGTGGTTCATCGTGGAGAAATAATGATACGGCGCATCGAGATGCGTGCCGTTGTGGGTGCTGATGGTGCAGCGCTCCACCGCGGCATATTCGCCGTCCGGCAACTGATCGACATTTACCCCCATGTACTCGGCCATCGCCGGCGCGGTCATGTGGTGGTCCATGTACTCGATCTTCGGCAGCGAATGCGGGGGATCGCTCTTGATCCCCGCCTTCAGCGCCACCGAGATGTCGATCAGCCGGCGCGGCATCGCGCCCTCCCCTATTCTGCCGCCTTCATCAGCTTCGACGGATCGGCGCCGACGCGACCGGTTTCGCCAGGCTGTGCATGTGCCAGGCGGAAATCGTAATGCACCGCCTTCAGACCCGGGACCGGCGAGGCCGGATCGTCCTTCGCACCGACCACCAGCGAACCTGACACGCCGAACACCGTATCCGAATCGATATGTTCGTCATCGCCGAAATACAGCGCGGTGACCAGTTCGCGATAACCATCGGCGCCGATCAGGAAATGGATATGCGAGGGGCGGAAGCCGTGCCTGTTCTGCGCCGTCACCATGTCGCCAACCGGCCCATCCATCGGGATCGAATAACCGAGCGGCCGAACCGTGCGGAAATGATAGCGACCATCGGCATCGGTTCGGAAGTTGGCGCGCAGGTCCATCATCTCGGCGGCATTCTCTGCCTGCAGGTCGTACAGGCCGAACTCGCTGGTCTGCCACACCTGCACCAGCGAGTGTGGCACCGCCTTCCCGTCGTTGTCGGTCACCTGGCCATACACCACGATCTCCGGTGCGGTCGGCTTCGCCGCGATGCTGGCGCCGAGAGGCAGTTCCGGCGCCCCTTCGCGGTAGAACGGCCCGAGCAGGCTGCTTTGGCTGCCCAGTTCACGCGCCTGCTTGTCGTGCATCGCGTTGACCAGCGCGCTGAGGCCCAGCACGTCTGCCAGCAGGATGAACTCCTGGCGGAACGGTGTGCAGGCCTGGCCCACCGCGGTGAAGAACTGGATGCCGGTCAGCCACTCGGCTGGCGTCAGCTTCACTTCGCGAGCGAAGGCGTGCAGGTGGCGCACTGCCGCATCCATGATCTCCTTCAGGCGGGGATCGGGCGTATTCGCCATCTGCGCAAGAGCAGCTTCTGTCACGCTGTTTTCATCGAGGTCCTGCATAGGAGGCTCCTGTTGGTGGCTGGCGGCAGCATAGGGCAAGCGGACCTCTTGTGCGACAGGCCAATCGGGCCAACGGCATTCCCGCTCGTCGCGGTAATCGCAGGGCGCAGCGCAGGGTACGGCAATCTCGCGATCGAAGTGCCAAACTCTCCCGAGATCGCTTCGCTCCGCTCGCAATGACAGCAAAAGCATGTTCACCCGATTGCTCTGTCTTGCGCGACCCACCCCCTGGCATGTTGTCTTGCCGCGCCATAGGATGCCGGCAACCAATCAACCGGGGAGGAAATTCGTATGCTGGCAAGGCGCCTCGTACTCGCTGTCGTCGCAGTTCTGGCTTTCCTCGGGCTCAACCCGGGAAGCACACTCGCTCAGGCGCAGAACCCCATCACCATCGGCTTCGGCATGGCGTTGACCGGCGGGTTGGCACCCAACGGCAAAGCCGCCCTGCTGGCGATGCAGATCTGGCAGGACAACCTCAATGCCAAGGGCGGCCTGCTCGGGCGACCGGTGAAGTTGATCTACTACGATGATCAGTCCAATCCGGCAACAATCCCTGGCATCTATACGAAACTGCTGGACGTCGACAAGGTCGACCTGGTCGTCAGCGGCTATGCCACCAACATGATCGCGCCCGCCATGCCGATCATCATGCAGCATAATCGAACCTTCCTCAGTCTGCTTGGGCTCGCAGTGAACACCGAGTTCCACTACCCGAATTACTTCTCCTTCACCCCGACTGGCGGCCCGAACCCCAAGCAAAGCTTCGCAGCCGGTTTCTTCGCGACTGCCATGGCGCAGAATCCGAAACCGAAAACGCTGGCGATCGTCGGCGCCGATGCGGAATTTCCGCACAATGCGATGGATGGTGCGCGGGTGCTGGCGAAGAACGACGAACTGAAGGTGGTCTACGACAAGACCTATCCGCCGACGACGACCGATTACACACCGATCGTCCGCGCGATCCAGGCGACCAATCCGGATCTTGTGCTGGTGTGCTCCTATCCGCCGGATACCGTCGGCATAATTCGTGCCGCGCACGAAGTCGGGCTTAAGGCAAAATTGTTCGGCGGCGGCATGGTCGGTTTGCAGAGCACCGCCATAAAGACACAGCTCGGTCCATTGCTGAACGGCATTGTCGATTATGATTTCTGGCTGCCTTGGTCGGGACTTGCCTCACCCGAAGGCAAGGCGTTCCTGGCGCAGTACCAGGCGAAGGCAGCCTCAGCCGGCGTTGATCCGCTGGGCTATTACCTGCCGCCATTCGCCTACGGCTACATGCAGGTGCTGCAACAGGCGGTCGAGGAAACCAAGAGCCTCGATCAAGCCAAGCTCGCCGATTACCTGCGGTCCCATACCTTCAAGACCGTGGTGGGCGATGTGAAGTTCGGAGCGGATGGCGAATGGGCCGAGGCACGCGTGATGGAGGTGCAGTTCCAGAACGTGAAGGCGAATGACGTGGATCAGTTCAAGGACCCGAAGACCGAGGTGATCCTTTGGCCGCCCGTGTTGAAGACAGGCGACATTGTCTATCCGTACGCCGACGCGAAGTGACGACCGGTAATGCAGACGTGGCGGGCGAAGGCACACCACGCAGTAATCCAAAAACACTGTCGGGCTGCCCAATTGTCATTGCGAGCAGGGTGGACCGTTCTGCGATTTCCTCAGTCGGGCCGATAACTCTCTAATGCCGGAAATGGCGCATGCCGGTGAAGACCATCGCGACACCGGCAGCGTCCGCGGCTGCGATCACCTCCTTGTCGCGCACTGAACCACCGGGCTGAATCACCGCGGTCGCGCCGGCCGCAATCGCCGCCTCCAGCCCGTCGGCGAACGGGAAGAATGCATCCGACGCCACCACGCTGCCGCGCGTCAGCGGCTCCGCCAAGCCCGCCGCCTTCGCCGCCTCGGCGCTCTTCCATGCCGCGATGCGCGCGCTGTCAACGCGGCTTGGCTGGCCCGCGCCGATGCCGACCGTCGCACCATCCCTGGCATAGACGATGGCGTTCGACTTCACGTGCTTGCAGACGCGGAATGCGAACAGCAGGTCCGCCAGTTCCGCGTCAGTCGGCGCGCGCTGCGTTACCACGCGCAGATCCGCCAGGCCGGTGCGCCCGGCGTCGCGCGTCTGCACCAGGAAGCCGCCGGCCAGGCTGCGAAAGGTCACCCCAGGCGCGACCGGATCCGGCAAACCGCCGGTCAGCAGCAGCCGCAAATTCTTCCGCCGCGCCACGGCCGCTTTCGCCGCTTCGTCCGCGTCCGGCGCGACGATCACTTCGGTCAGGATCGCCGCGATCTTCTCGGCTGCCGCGGTATCCAGTGTGCGGTTCACCGCGACGATGCCACCGAACGGCGAAACCGGATCGCAGCGGAACGCCAAATCCCATGCCTCTGCCAGCGACCGGGCCGAGGCGACACCGCACGGATTGGCGTGCTTGATGATGGCAACAGTCGGAGCATCGAATTCGGCGACGCACTCGAATGCCGCATCGGTATCGGCCAGGTTGTTGTACGACAACTCCTTGCCCTGCACCTGCATCGCTGTCGCGACGCCGCGACGCTCGCCATTGACGTAGAAGGCCGCCGCCTGATGCGGGTTCTCGCCATAGCGGAGGGACTGACGCAGTGCGCCGGCAATCGCGAAACGTCGCGGAAAAGCATCGCCCCGGCGTTCGGCGAACCATGCTGCGATGGCCGCGTCATACGCTGCTGTCCGTGCGTAGGCCTCGCCGGCAAGACGGCGGCGCAACGTCAGCGTGGTGCCGCCGTATTGTGAAATCTCATGCAGCACCGCCTGGTACTGATCCGCTTCCGTCAGCACCGCAACAAAGTCGTGGTTCTTGGCCGCCGCGCGGATCAGCGCCGGACCACCGATGTCGATGTTCTCGACGCACTCGTCTTCAGCAGCGCCGTTCGCCACCGTAGCCTCGAACGGATACAGGTTCACCGCCACCAGATCGATCGGCGCAATACCATGCCGCGCCATCTGTGCGACATGCTCCGGCAGATCGCGACGGCCAAGAATGCCGCCGTGGATCTGTGGCACCAAAGTCTTCACCCGGCCGTCGAGGATTTCGGGAAAGCCGCTGTGTTCGGATACCTCCGTGACAGGGATGCCGGCATCGCGCAGCGTTCGCGCGGAGCCGCCGGTCGACAGGATCTGCACGCCACGATCGGCCAACGCTTGCGCGAACGGCACCAGTCCGGTCTTGTCGGACACGGAGATCAGCGCACGGCTGATGGGCACGATGTCGGTCATTGGACAGCCCCCGGTCTTCACCGCGCGGGATAGACCGCGATGCCCATCAGGTCCAGGGTCCGCGCCACAACGCGTGCCTCGTCGTAAAGCTCCACCGCGCGAGTCCGCCCCGCTGCACCCATCGCCGCACGCAGCACCGGATCGGACGCAAGCCGCACCAGCGCATCGGCCAGTGGCGACACTTGCCGCGGTGACACCAACAGCCCGGTGACACCGGGGACCACCTGCTCGCGCGGGCCGTCGATGTCGCTGGCAACCACCGGCAGGGCGGTCAACATGGCCTCGATCACCGACATGGGCAGGCCCTCGAAATAACTCGGCAAGGCGAAGATATCTGCCGCTGCCAGCACGGCTGCCACATCGTTGCGATAACCCAGCAGACGCAGCCGGTCGCCCAGGCCAGCATCCGTCAGCAATTCCCGCATATCGTCGCCGCGATCCGAGTCCAACCGCTCGCCTACCACCCAAAGCTCCGCGTCCGGCACCGCGTGCATTGCGGCGGCCAGTTCCGGATAACCCTTGACCCGCACCAGCCGCGACACAGCCACCACGACCACGCGATCAGCCGGTGTCCCGAATGCGTCTCGAATTCGCGCACGCGCCTGGGGATCGGGATGAAACACCGCCGGGTCGCGGCCATTTCCAGTCGTCTCGGCGCCGCGGAAAATGCGCAACCGCTCTGCATCGGCCGCCTCGCTGGCCGAGACCGTCATGAACACATCGGTGAAACGACCGCCGATCCATTCCATGACCAAGCCAGCAAGGCGGCGCATCCAAGACCCCTGCTGGTTGAACAGAAAGCCATGGCAGGTGTAGGCGACGCGAGGCACACCAGCGACCCGCGCGGCGATCCGGGCAAGGAAGCCACTGATCGGCATGTGCGCGTGCACCATGTCGGGCTGCTCCGTGCGGAACAGCCGCACCAGGTCGCGAAATGCGCGGACATGCGCCAGCGGCATCAGCCGCCGCTGGAACGGCACACCAACCACGCGGAACCCCTCCGCGCGCACGCTGTCCAGCAGCCGGCCCTCGGCGCAAACGCCGATCACCTCGTGGCCGCGCGCGCGAATACCGTGCATCAACGGCAGCAGGAATTGCCTGAGCGAGAAATCGACGTTGGTAATTTCGATGATCTTCAAGGCGGTGATGAGGTGCCGGGGAGCAGATATGCGCAGCGCAATGCGCCGGCGGGAACGGATAGCGCAGCGCTTATCCGCCCTACCCCACCTTGCTGATCGCCCATTTAACCTGCTGCGGACCATCGGCGAATCCGGTCAGCACCACTTGTTCGCTGCGTCGCGGTTCCGGACCGCCGAGGTAGATGCTTTCCTCCAGGCTCATGCGCGCGCCATCGGCGCGCAGGCGCCAGCCACCACCGGAGCGCAGGCGCAGCAGCACCGCTTCACCATCCTGTTGCAGGCTGGCGTTGACGTCGGGGTGCAGATGGAACCGCAGGGTGAACGGCTGCGGGGTTGGCGCTTCCACCGCATCCTCGCCGCGCACGTCCTCACCGCTTTCCGCGAGGTACAGGCGCCGGCGATGCACCGCGCCGAACAGCTTCTTCCAGCCGTCGTGGCTGGCCTCCAACCAATGCGCGCCGTTTGCTTCCTGGCGCTGCACCTCTACCACGCCGGGGCGACGGCCGAGGCCCTCCGGCTTCAGCTCGGAGGAGCTGACATCAGCGATCACCAGCGTGGAATGCGCGGCGGTGGCGCGGGTCGCGTCGCGCCACGCCGGATCGCCGGCGGAAAACGCACCGCAGTTCACGATCATCCGGTCGCGGCCCACCGACAGTTCCATCGACAGCGTGCCGGCATGGGCATAGCGGTCCACACCCGGTGGCGGCGGCGCGCCGCAATCGACGATGAGCACGCTGCGGCCGGCCTGCAACCGCTGAAAGCCGCCGTCCAACAGCGCCGATGGCCCGCGCCCGCTGCGGCCCGCCTGAGTCAATGCGATATCGATCAGGCTGCTGCCCTCTTCCTTGCTGCCGTTGAACAGTGCCAGGCAGCCATCGCCATGGCGCATCACCCGCAACGCGGGCGCCATCCGTTCGATCGCGCTGGTGAGTACGGCGGGCGGCTGCGTTTGTGCCGCCTGCAACAGCGCACGGATTTCGGTGAGGTCCTGAAGTGCCGCGAGTTGCGCCGCCGGACTGCGTTCCACGTGGCAGCCGTCCGGCAGGACCTGGCGGGCAATCTCCTGTGGCAGGAAACGCAGCGCGCGGGTCAGGAAAGCGGCGTGCTCGGGCAGCGCCACTGCCGCGGCGATCAGGCCTTTCAGCGCGGTGAGCGCGCGGGCATCCAGTTCCTCGGCCGGCAACGCGGCTGACAGGCTGCGCGCATCGGATACCAGCCGGCCCATCAACCGCTGGCGGAACGCATCGTCGGCGGAGGCAGCGAAGAAGTCATAGTGGCCAAGCCAGGCGGTAACGCGTGCGCCGACCACGTCGGGCCGATGTGGCAGCGCCTCGCTGGGTGGCGCGTTGATCCATTCCGCCACCAGCGCGCGCGCGCGCAGCCTGGCCGCATCGGTGCCGAGAGCACGCAGATCGCGCAGCCAGGTGAAACCGTGCGCGGCGGTTTCCAGCACCGCAGACGCCGAAATATCGCCCCAGGCACCGGGCCGCAGCGAGCGGACGCCGCCGGCGATTTCCAGGTCTCCGCGCAACAATCGGGCACCGCGGCCGGCATCGCCGGGCCACGGATCGCGCACCGGCAACGCTGGCGCGTCCGGCACGCGGCTCATACGCAGGCTGGGCAGGCGCGCGATCACCCGCCGCGCGTCGCGCAACCAGCGCCGAGGGTCAGTCCCGCTCATCCGGGGTGGCTCTCGCCGCGCAACGCACCGATTGCGGCAGCATAGTCCGTGGCGCCGAACACCGCGGTGCCCGCCACCAACGTGTCGGCGCCCGCCGCGATCACGTGTGGCGCCGTATCCGATGTGATGCCGCCATCAACCGACAAGGCGATGGCGCGCCCGGCGGCGTCGATCATCCGGCGCAACGCCGCGATCTTCGGCAATTGCGATGGAAGGAATGCCTGACCGCCGAATCCGGGGTTTACCGTCATCACAAGAATGATGTCGACGAGATCGAGCACCCACGCAATGCTTTCCACGGGCGTCGCCGGATTGAGCACGACTCCGGCACGTTTGCCGTGTGAGCGGATGAGTTGCAGCGTACGATGCAAGTGCGGCCCCGCCTCCGGATGCACCAAAAGGTGATCGGCTCCTGCATCGGCAAACGCAGCAACATAGGGATCGACCGGTGCGATCATCAGATGCACGTCGAAGGGAAGTTTCGTGTGCGGACGGAGGCTCTTCAGGATTGCCGGCCCAAAGCTGATGTTGGGCACGAAATGCCCATCCATTATGTCGAGATGCAGCCAATCTGCCGCCGCCGCCTCCACCGCCGTCACCTCGTCCTGAAGACGCGCGAAATCGGCGGCGAGAAGGCTTGGTGCAATGGTGACTCGACCGGGTCGCGATGCGGGCATGCATGCGATGTAGACAGTGCGCCGGTCGGAAGACAAGGCTGCAGCCGCGCCCTTGCCGAACCCCTCCTCCGTCCTGCACGGGGATAGGGAGAATTGCTACCGAAATCCCCGGCCCCTTGTAGGAGGGAGGTCGGGGACTGGAGCGGTGTGCTTCTCAGGCTTTGATCAGGCGCGCGGCGAAGAATCCGTCCATGCCGCCACGCTCGGCCCACATGGACGGAAGCGTACGCAGGGTGCCCTCGGCGGTCACCGCCTCTGGCAGGGCGGCAAGCTCCTCCGGCGTGAATGGGTCGTGGCGCAGACCGCCGCGCGCCTGGGCCGCGAGGACGCGTGCCGCACCCTCCTCGGTCTGCAAGGAACAGACCGAGTAGATCATGCGGCCGCCGGGGCTCAGCATCGCCGCGGCCGCCACAAGCAGCCTGTCCTGCGCGTCGGTCAGCGCGCGGACATCACGCGGCCGTTTCAGGTGCGGCACGTCGGGATGGCGGCGGATTGTGCCGGTGGCGCTGCACGGAGCATCCAACAGCACGGCGTCGAACGGTTGTGACGGTGCCCAGGCGGTGGCATCCGCCTGCACCATTTCGGCTGCAAACCGCCAGTGGTGCAGGTTCTCGCGCAGCCGGCCCAGGCGCACCGGGTCACGCTCCACGGCGGTGACCGAGGCTCCGGTGGCGGCGAGTTGGGCGGTCTTGCCGCCCGGCGCGGCACAAAGATCAGCCACACGCTCGCCCGGCCGCGCCGCAAGCAAGAACGCGGGGAGCGCAGCGGCGGCGTCCTGCACCCAGCAGTCGCCGCTGGTGAAACCAGGGATATCGGCAACTCGGGTGCCAGCCGGAAAGCGCACCGATCCGGTCGGCAGGACTTCGCCACCCTCCGGTGCCGGCACGCCTGGCCGAAGCGTCACATCGAGAGGTGCCTCATGCTGATGCACCATCGCGATCGCCCGCGCCTGGTCTCGCCAGGAGGTCCACAGCCAAGCCGGCGTATCCAGGCGCGGCCCGTCCAGTTCGGCAAGCGCCGCGGGTCCGGCTTCCGCCACGCGGCGCAACACGGCATTCACCATCCCCGCGAATGGGATGAGCCGCCGTGCGCGCGCCAACGCCACAGCCGTTGCCACCGCCGCATGGCTCGGCGTGTCCAGCAGCAACAGTCCGGCCGCACCGATGCGCATGACGTGGCGCACCGGGTCCGGCGGGGCCTTGCGCAGGTATGGTTCCAGCACCGCGTCGAGCGTCCCCATGCGGCGCAGCACCGCGGCGGCCACGCGATGTGCCGCGGCGCGGTCCCGCGGCGCCAGTTCGGGGAGAGCATCCAGCGCGTCCTCTAGCGTGCGGCGCCGGTCGAGCACCGACGTCAGCAAATCGAACGCGGCCCCGCGTGTCGGGTCGGAAACCGCGCGTGTCACTGCGTCACGGCGCGGCAGGTCACCGCGCGTCCATGCAGTATGCAGTGCGCCAGTACCTGATCGGTCACCGCATAGACCGTGCCGCTCCAACCTGCCCCGGTCCGGTGCAGTAGAAGATAGCCATAATCCGCGATGCCGAAGCCTCGGCGGAGCGTCGCCTCGTCGACGACGGTACCGGCCTTGAGCGGCTGGGCAACGGCGTCGTTGCTGTCGCCGCCTTCGCCGACGATGAGTTGCGCCGGATGTCCCGCACCGAAATCGTAGCTGGCGAAGCCGTGGACGTGACTCGACAGAACCATGTCGAGGCCAGGCGGCACGAGATCGCGGATCGCCGCTTGTTCCGTGGCGTTCAGTGTTTGCCCCGGCTTTGCATCGGCGCCTTGCACGAGCGCCCAGACCGGACGGTGGGTCAGCAGCCAGGAATGTGCGGGGGCATTGCCCAGCAGCGACTGCAATTGGCCACGATACAGCGTGAGCTTTGCCGCGTCCGTCGTGTCATCGTCTGCATCGGCGCCATCCAACATGAGCAGATGCAGCGAATCGATGTGCAGCGTGTAGGGCGGGGTGGTCGCAATGCAATCGATCGCGTCGGGATGCGGATCGAGCAATCTAAACCAGCCATGCCCACCGCGATCGCACGCCTCGTGATTGCCGCGCACCAGGACCCAGGGGGCAGCGGCGAGCAACGGCGCGGCTGGATCGAAGAAGTCTTTCTGCCAGACGGCCCAGTTGTCGCCGTGCGGGCTGCCGGCACAGCCTGATTGACCGGACGGACATGGTGATTCGCGGTAATAGTAGTCGCCGAGATGGATGACCAGGTCCGGATGACGCGCGGCGGCCAGTCGGGCGACAGTGGCGAACCGCCATTTTTCCGGATTGTTGCAGTCCTGCGCCCGGTCGTTGTCGAGCCGGCAGCCGGTGCCGCCGATCACCACGATCCGCTTGATCGAACGAGGCAACGCGGGGACCGCCAACCCGTCAACGGTGAGGCTGCGTGTCGTGGCGGGCGCATGGGCAATGCAAACCTGTATTGGATAGGCGCCATCCGGCGTACCACGCGGCCTGCCGGCGAGCGCAGCACCATCAGCCGCTACCTTCGGGCAGGACGCGTCCGGCATGGTAACAGCGCGCACGTCGAGCCCACCGTCGGCGGCGAGTTCCACCCAGGCGTTCGGTAGATCCGCCGCGTGCGCCGCCGATGGCAGCGCGAGCAACGCGAGGCAGCAGAACAAGCGCCACACGCACACCACCAGGCTACGCGCCCTGCGCAGCCTTCTCCTTGTCGGCCATCCGCTGCTTGAGTTGCTCGGCGGTGAGGCGAACGATGTCCTCGTTCTGGTGCGCGTACACGTCGTAGGTTTCGGTTTCCAGTTCTTCCAGCACGATGCGACCTGCCAGCACATCGGCCTTCCACGCTTCCTGCACCGGCTGGCGGGCATGGAATTCCGGCATCACCTCGCGTGCGAACAGATCGAGGCTGCCGCAGATCGCCTGGTGGCTGGTGCGGCCGGCCTGATTGAGCAAAATAACCTGATCGACATGCGCGTCTTCGAACTGTCGCAGCCGCCTGCGGATGGTTTCAGGTGATCCGATCAGTCCGTTGCGCAGGGCCTGCTTTGCCTTGTCGGTCTGGCGCCAGTCCTGGTACTCGCGCCAGAGATTGCCGGCGCCGGGCGCGTCGATACCGTTCCGCCCGTAGTAGCTCAGCGCGAAAATGAAGAACGTCCAGCCGGACGCGGCTTCTATCGCTTCTTCGTCGGTCGGCGCGCACATGAAGCCGTTGACGATGGCGATGTTGGGATTGACGGCGTAGTCGGCGAGCCGGTTCGGGCGATGCAGCAGATTGTTGTAGTAGCGATGCACCCAGGCCCGCGCCGCGTCCGGTGACACGAAGCTGAAGCCCAGCGCACCCATGCCCCAGGCGCCGGCGTCGCCAATGGTGCGGATGTTGGAGCACGCGACCCAGAGGGGTGGATGCGGCTTCTGCAACGGCTTGGGGATGACATTGCGTGCGGGAAAGTCGTAGTACTGGCCGTGGAATTCCCAGTTGTCGCGGGTGAACATGGGGATGATGGCGCGCACTGCCTCTTCCCAGCGATCTCGCTTGTCGCGCACGCGCACACCGAACGGATGCAGTTCCGCGGGGCCGGCGGCTTCACCCATGCCGAGGTCCACTCGGCCGCCTGAGAGCAGGTCGAGTGTTGCGATTTTCTCGGCCACGCGTTGTGGCTGGTTGGTGGTGAGCTGGATCACGCCGTGGCCGAGTCGGATATTCTTGGTGCGCTGGCTTGCCGCGCCGAGGAAGACTTCGGGCGCAGACGAGTGGGAGTATTCTTCCAGGAAGTGGTGCTCGACTACCCAGGCATAGTCGTAGCCGAGTTGGTCAGCGAACTGGAACTGATCGAGCGACTGCTGCAGCAGGTCGTATTCGCTGGTCTCGGTCCAAGGGCGGGGTAGCTGGTGTTCATAGAAAACGCCGAATTTCATAAGCGGATTCCTTCGCGGATTGTTCAGTCGGCCGGCACGAGCACACCCTTTTCCAGCTTGGCCATGGTGAGCGAACGATAGTCCTGCCCGGTATGGTTCTGCGGCGAGAAGGTGATCGGCCCATTCACGCCGGGCAGGTCTTTCAGCTTTTCCATCGCATCGCGAATGCCCTGTCGCGTGCCATCCGAATTTTTCACCGCAGCATGGGTGATCAGGCCAACATCATAGCCGAATGTGTTGAGGTAGACAGGGGTGCGGCCCAAAGCCTGTTGCAACTCGGTATAGAGCCGCGCGGTGTCGCCGCCGATCACGGTACCGAACGCACCGATCTGGCTTGGTGTCAGCAGTCCATCGGCTGCATCGGGCCCGCCGATCGCGTCGAACAGCGCCTTGCTGACGGCTGCCTGCTGCACCGCGACGGGTGCGGTGATCTGCATCTGATGGATCAGTTTGAATGTCAGGATGGCGGGGCGCCCGGTCGCGCCGTTGTAGATGAGTTGCGGGTTGGCCGCCTTCAGATTGACGATCTGGGCGGTGAAATTGGTGTCCTCCGGATTGAACTCTTCGACCGCCACGAGGTCCAGTCCGTATTTCGGCGCGAGTTCCCGGAGATAGCCTTCTTCCGCCTGGCCAAACGCATCCTTGCTGTGCAGCGAGGCCAGGTGCTTGTAGCCTTTCTTCTGCGCGTACTCGCATAGCACGACCATCATGTCGCGTGGTCCGGGCGCAACCTTGAACAGCCACGGATCCGCCGGAACGCCGAGTGCCTCTACTGCCCCGCTGGAAACGATCGGAACCTTGAATTCGGATGCGATCGACTTGATCGCCATCGCGGAGTTGCTGTTGGTGAGTGCATAGATCAGCATGACCGACGGATCGCTGGCGACGCGGCGAAATGCATTGATGGCGTTCACCGGATTGGTTTCATCGTCTAGTGTTTCGAATACGATCTTGCGGCCCGGCAATCCCTGCGCCTTCACCCACGCCAGCACGCCGGCATTTTCATCCGTGGCTGCGGATGCGAATGCACCGGACAGCGATGCGACGACCCCGATCTTGAAATCGGTCTGCGCGGCGGCGGGGCCGGCCATGAGCATAAGTACGAGAAGGACACGCGCAAGCATTGGAACGTTCTCCCAGGTGGGCGTTATCTTCGATCAAACCACGCTTGATCCCTCCCCCCAACCCCCTCCTACAACGGGAGGGGGACGGGTCGCAGGTTGATTGATACTTCCCGTCCCTCTGCGGGAGAGGGGTCCTTCACCGCCCCAGTAGTGCCAGCTTCGTGCTGCGAATGCGGGCCTCGATCGCGTAGTGGCCGCCCTGCCCGCCGAGGTACGCCTCCTGCACTGCCGGATTTGCCAGCAGGTCCGATGCCGATCCTTCCAACGCGATGCGCCCGTTTTCCAGAACATATCCGCGGTCCGCGATCGCTAGCGCGGCATGTGCGTTCTGCTCCACGATCAGGACGGTGCCGCTTGCCGCACGCAGAGCGACGATCTGCTGCATGATCTGCGCGACGATCATCGGTGCCAAACCAAGCGACGGTTCATCCAACAGCAGCAACCGAGGCCGGGACATGCTGGCACGCGCGATCGCGACCATCTGCTGTTCGCCACCGGACAGCTTGCTTGCAAGTTGGCGTCGACGCTGGTGGAGGATCGGGAACCTGGAAAACTGCTCCTCCAGCAGCGTTGCCACCGCGCGGCGATCAACGCAGGTATAAGCGCCCATCAAGAGATTTTCCTCGACCGACATGCTGCCGAACAACTGCCGCCGTTCGGGAACCTGTGCGATGCCGGCGCGAACGATGGACGGCGTCGGCCAATGCGCTATGGCGCGGTCGTCGAAGCGGATGTCTCCGGCGGAGACGGCAACCAGCCCCATGACAGTGTTGAGCAATGTGCTCTTGCCGGCGCCATTGGCACCGATCAGAGCGACAATTTCGCCGGTGCCGACGCTGAGCGAGACTTCGTGCAGCGCGGGCAGTGGGCCGTACCCGCTGGATACACAATCGAGTTCAAGCAGCACGCGCGGGAACTTCCTGGCCAAGATAGGCAGCGATCACACCAGGATCTCCGCGGACCGTGTCGGGCAGGCCTTCCGCGATCATCTCCCCATGATCCATCACCACGACGTGGTCGGCCAGTCCCATCACCAATCGCATGTCGTGCTCGACCACCAGCACCGTCACGCCGAGTGCCGCGATGCGCACGATCAGTTCCGCAAGCCGCTCGGTTTCGCCGTCGTTCAGCCCGGATGCCGGTTCATCCATCAGCAGCAGGCGTGGGTGGAGCGCCAGGGCGCGCGCGATTTCCACCAGCCGTTGATGGCCGAACGCCAGCGACGATGGATCGTGCTGTTCCGCGCCTTGCAGACCGACGAATCCAAGCGCATCCAACGCGGCGCGGCGTACCGCTGCCTCCTGCCGCGCGCCGGCGAAGCCCAGTGCAATCGGCACGACGCCCTGCGTGGTGAAGCGGTGCCGGCCGCACATCACATTCTCCAGCACGGTCATATTGTCGAACAGCTGCAGGTTCTGGAAGGTCCGCCCGATGCCCAGACGCGCCACGTCGCGCGGCAGGAGTGTCTGGATTTCCCGATTTTCGAAGCGCACCACACCTTCGTCCAGCGGTAGATAACCGCCGATCAGATTGAACACCGTGGTTTTGCCGGCACCGTTTGGCCCGATCAACGCGGTGATGGAACCTGGCTGAACCGTGAAGCTCACGTTGCGGACAGCAAGCAGGCTGCCGAACGCGCGCGACATGCCGATTACTTCCAGGAACGGACGATTCGGCGCCGGTGGTTCGGCAAGCGGTGGCAACGGCGTCATCCCAGGTGCTGTCACCATGATCCGGCGCTCGTCGCGGTGACCGAAGGCACGATCGTATATGCGACTGACGAAGCCAGCGATACCGCGGGGAAAAGTGATCAGCACGATCACGGTCAGCGCGCCCATGATCACCGATTCCCACAACGGCAGTTCCAGATCGCGCAACAACTCGCGCAGGAAGATGATGATCGCGGCACCCAGCGCGCCGCCCCAGATCGACGTCAGGCCGCCGATGATCGTGCCGGTGATCAAATTGATGCTATAACTGAAGCCGAACACGGTCGGGTCGGTGGCGCGCAGATAGTGCACCAGGAGACTGCCGGAAACGCTCGCCAGGCCACCGCCAATGACGAACATCTGTACCTTGTGACGGGTAATATCGACGCCGACGGAACCCGCCGCCTGTTCACTGGCGGCGATCGCGCGCAGCGCCCGACCGATCGCGGAGCGGTCGATGTTCAGTCCGATCCA
>DATKFJ010000517.1:0-9369 GCA_035511435.1 Acetobacteraceae bacterium
GCTGCCATTCTTTCATGTTGGTGGGCTCAATATCCAGACGACGCCGGCGCTGCAGCTTGGTGCGACGGTCACCATTCATCCGCGCTTCACGCCCGACGACACGCTGCACGCAATAGCCGAGTTCAGACCGACGTTCACGACACTGGTGCCAGCCACCATTCAGGCCCTGCTGGACCATGCGCGGTGGCACGTGACGGATTTGTCCAGTCTGCGTGCCATTGCCACCGGTTCAACATTGGTACCGCAATCCCTGGTGGACCTGGTTACCGCGCGCGGCGTGCCGGTGCTGCAGGTTTATGGCTCTACCGAGACATGCCCGATCGCGGTCTATACCCGTCTCGGCGGCGATCTTTCGCGACCGGGATCGACCGGTTTGCCGGGTCTGCTGTGCGATGCGCGTGTGGTGGACGAAGCTGGCCTCGACGTCCCGCCGGGCGTGCTGGGAGAGGTCGTAGTGCGTGGGCCCAACGTGCTGATCGAGTACTGGGGCAATGCCGCAGCGACCGCAGATGCGCTGCGTGAGGGATGGTTCTGGACCGGCGACATCGCGCTGCGTGATGCCGATGGCTATTTCTTCATTCATGATCGCAAGAAGAACATGATTATTTCGGGTGGTGAGAACATCTACCCGGCCGAAATCGAGCGCGTGTTGCTGGAGCACCCGGCAGTGGCCGAAGCCGCGGTGGTCGGCGTGGCCGATCCACGCTGGCAGGAAGTGCCGGTGGCTTTTGTTGTTATGCGTGCAGGGGTGGTGGTTGCCGCGGATGAACTTCGGGCGCATCTGTTGAACCAGCTCGCGCGCTTCAAGGTGCCGCGCGACATCGCTTTCGTGACAGAGCTGCCGCGCAATGCGCTGGGCAAGGTGCAGCATTTTCTTTTGCGGGACGCGCATCGTGGGTGAGGGCTGTTGGCTCAGCGAAACCGATCATTTCAATTGGGACGGTAACGCCGTGAACGTCTCATGCTTCAGGCGTTCCCGCGATACGCGTACAATTCCCGCGCTGCCTCCAGGCTGACCTTGCCGTCACGCAGATCGGCCTGCACCAATGCCGGATCACGCTCCGCGGGTGGGCCGTATCCGCCGCCGCCGGCGGTGGCGATCACCAGCCGATCGCCCTGGCGCAGCGTTGACACGATCTTCGATTTCACCACTTCTTCCGCGCCATCGACTCGCCGGATCACCGCGCTGGCGCGACCACCCGCCAGGCCATCGTCAACACCGGCCGCCTCACACAAATGTCGTTCGCCGCGGTACGTCACAGTCGTTTCGCCATCCAGCAGTTCGTATTCGAACACACCACCCAGCCCGCCTCGGCTTTTGCCAGGACCACCGGAATCACGATGCAGCGCCACGCGGTGCACGCGGATCGGTGCCTCCATCATCAGCGCTTCCGCTGGAACATTCAGGCAGTTGCTGGCGTCCGTCTCTATCACATCGACGCCGTCCAGGTGCGGCGACGCGCCGCTGCCCGACACCAGGAGTTGCGATGTCACATAGCGTCGTCCGTCGGAACGCTGACCACCGAAATGCATGATGACGATTTCGCTGCCGGAATCGGCCGGCACGCGGTCCGGCGCGACCTGGCGTAATGCACCAAGGATGCATGTCGTGATGCGCTTGATCGTGGAGGTGCGGCAACCGGTGGGTGCAGGTTCGCGCGGATTGACGAGGCTGCTCTCCGGCAGATGGAACGCGATCGGACGGAAGCAGCCGCCATTGTTGGGAATGCGGCCATCCGGGTCGGTCACCGCGCGCAACGCGAAGCAGGCGGCGGCGTAGGAACCGGACGGCATGCAATTGAACGGCCCGCGCACCTGAGCCGACGTGCCGGTGAAATCGCAGGTCATCGTACCGTCACCGATCGTCACCGCGACTTCGATGCGGACCAGCTTGTCGAGCTCGATTCCGTCGTTGTCGAGATAATCCACATGCCGGTAGGTGCCGGGCTTCAGACTGCGCAATGCGCGACGCGTCATCACCTCCGATCGGTTCAGCAATTCGTCGAACAACGCCAGGAGTTCGCCACGTCCGAAGCTGCCGGCAAGTTCGCTCAGGCGCCGGGCGCCGATGGTACAGGCGGCAATCTGTGCGTTGATGTCGCCCATCAGCACATCGGGCAGGCGTACGTTCTGCCGCAGCATAGCGATCAAGGTCGCGCTCAGCGTTTCGCCCTTGCGGAACTGCAGCAGCGGGATGCGGATGCCCTCCTGGAAAATCTCGGTCGCATTGGTCGGCGTCGAACCCGGTGCCATGCCGCCGACATCCTGGTGGTGCGTCATCGCCGCACTGATCGCGATCACGCGGCCATCGGCAAACACCGGCATCATGATCGCGATGTCCGGTAGATGCGTGCCCCCCAGGTAGGTATCGTTGAGTATCCAGATGTCGCCCTCGCCCATCCGGTCGACCGGCACCGTGCGCAACAGCCGCCCAACCATCGGCGTCAGCGCGCCAAGGTGCACCGGCACCGCCAATGCCTGCGCCAGCGTTTCACCTCCCAGCGTGAACAGACTGGCCGAAGCGTCCAGGCCTTCCTTCACGATGGCGGAAAACGCACTGCGCACCAATGTGAGCTGCATCTCGTTGGCAATGCCGTCGAACTTGTTGCGCATCACCTCCAGCGTGATCGGATCGACGTCCATGTCAGCCTCGCGTCAGCAGAAGATTGCCGTTGTCCAGCACCGTTCCGTGCCAGCCGGGTTCAACCAGTGTTGTGGTGTCGTCCTGTTCCACGATAGCCGGACCGGTGAATGTCAACCCGGCCGGCATGGCGGCGCGATGGTAGATGGCTGCCTGTACCGTCGCACGCTCGCCAGGAACGCGGATCGAGCGCGCCGGCTTGCGTGGGTCAGCGGCCAGCGGGCGATACGCACCTTCATCCAGATGGTGGCTGCCGCCGGCGCGATGCACCGATCGCAGATTGACGATCGCCGCGGGCTGCTCCGTCGCATGACCGTAGATACGATCGTGCAGCACCAGGAAATCGCGATACAATGCGGCCAGCGGGTCCGGCGCATTCATCGTCAGCGGCACTTCCAGGTGGTACGACTGACCGATGTACCAGACATCGGCGGAATACCGGATAGAGACAGGCATTCCCCCGATGCTTTCCTCCGCCATCAGCCGCGCGCATGAACCATCCAGTTCGTCCAGCATGCGGCGCACGTCGGCCGCCGCAACGTTGGCAAGCTGCCGGGGAAATGCCGTCGCCACTTCATGTTCGATCGGCGCCGCGAGAAGGCCCGCTGCCGAAAGCACGCCCGGATGACGTGGGATCAGCACATTGCCGATGCCAAGCTCGGCCGCCAGCGCCGTGGCATGGATCGGTCCGGCGCCGCCCAGCGCGACCAGGGTGAAACGCCGTGGATCCAGGCCGCGGCGGATCGACACCAGCCTGATGCCCTCGACCATCTGCGCGTTGACCACGCGGTGGATGCCCAACGCGGCGTCTTCCACCGAAAGGCCAAGCGGCTGAGCAATTTCCCGTTCGATCGCTGCACGCGCCAATGACGGATCGAGCGAGACCGCACCGCCGGCGAAATACGCCGGATCGAGCCAGCCGAGTACCACCGATGCGTCGGTCACCGTCGCTGCTTCGCCACCGCGGCCATAGCACGCGGGACCTGGCTCGGACCCTGCAGAATGCGGGCCGACACGCAGCCCCCCCGCGCCGTCAAGCCATGCGATGGAACCGCCACCGGCGCCGATCGCATTCACATCGACCATCGGCACGCGCACCGGGAAACCGGCGATGCTGCCCTGCGCACGGATCACCGGCTCGCCGCCTTCCACCAGTGCAATGTCACTCGACGTGCCGCCGACGTCGATGGTGATCAGGTCGCGGTGCCCAGACGAATGTCCGACGATGGCGCCGCCGATCACACCGGCGGCCGGTCCCGACAGGAACAGCCGCACCGGTCGCCTGCGCGCGACCGATGTGCCGGAAAGTCCGCCGCGCGACTGCATGATCTGCAACGGCGCGGTCACGTGCGCGGACCGCAATCCGTCCTCCAGCCGTTCCAGATAGCGGCCGACGACCGGCTTCATATATGCATCGAACGCGGTGACGACTGTGCGTTCGTATTCGCGGAACGTTGGATCGACGTCGGATGACAACGAGACGGCGATGCCGGGATGCCCCGCTTCGATCAGTTCGCGGGTGCGCTGCTCATGCGCCGGATGCAGGAAGGAGAACAGGTAGCAGACCGCGATGGCCTGCACACCCGCTGCGACAAGTTCAGCCGCCGCCCGTTGCACCGATGCCTCGTCCAGCGGGATGACGACTTCGCCTTGCGCGGAGACCTGCTCGCGCGCCTCCTTGCGCTGCGCGCCAGGTGCCAGGAACACCGGCGTGACCGGCTGCAGCATGATCCGATGCAGATCATGGCGAAGCTGGTAGCCGATTTCCAGAATGTCGCGAAAGCCCTCGCTGGTGATCAGGCCGATCTTCGCCCCCTTGCGTTCCAGCACCGCATTGGTGGCGATCGTCGTGCCATGCAGCAAGCGGGCGATGTCGCTGGCGGCGACGCCCAGGTCACGCGACAAATGCGTGATCGCATTCAGCACGGCCTCGCTCGGATCACCGCGCGTGGTAGGAATTTTCAGCGTCCGCATCGGTTCGCCGGGGCGGCGGCAGACGATGTCGGTGAACGTGCCGCCGATATCGACGCCGATGTCGACGCCGATGTCCACGGGTATTGCGGAGTTTGGCATGCGGCGTGCCAGTGTCTTTCCGTGATGCCGCGCCTGGATAGCACGGCAGGCTTGCTGCGGCGCAGGTTGTCAGACCGCTGCCGGGATGACAGAAAGCCCGCCGCGTCCCCACCATAACGAGGCTAGCGGTGCCCGACGAGGGCTTGCATTCGGCGAGACACGCGGGTTCGGTCCTTGTACCCCAACCACGCTCGGCTCGCCGAACCCTGGTGCTGGCCGCGTGCCTGATGGCAACGTTCATGGCGGCGGTGGAAAGCACGATCGTGGCGACGGCGATGCCGACCATCGTCGCCGATCTTGGCGGGTTCAGCCTGTTTTCCTGGGTGTTCGCGGTCTACCTGCTGACCCAGGCGGTCAGCATTCCGGTTTACGGCAGGCTGGCCGACATCTACGGCCGCAAGAAGGTGTTCTACGCGGGGGCCGGTATTTTCCTGGTCGGTTCGACGTTATGCGGCTTCTCGCACAGCATGGTGATGCTGATATTGTTTCGCGCATTGCAGGGCTTCGGCGCCGGCGGCGTGCAGCCGATCTCGGCCACGATCCTTGGCGATATCTACAACCCCACAGAACGCGCGCACGTGCAGGGTCTGGTATCCAGCGTGTTCGGCGTTGCAGCAATCCTTGGTCCGTCACTTGGTGCGTTCCTGGTGCAGCAGGTCAGCTGGCAACTGGTGTTCTGGGTCAATCTGCCGATCGGCATTGCGGCGATCGCGATGGTGGCGGCGTTCCTGCAGGAATCGGTCGAACATCGGCAACATCGGATCGACTATCTTGGATCGGTCACGATGATGACAGCGATCACCGCGCTGATGGTGGTGCTGGTGCAGGGCGGCAGCCTGCCGTACATCACGTCCATCTTCGTCGGCGCGGTCGGGTTTGTCGCGCTGGTCATCCTGATCGTGCACGAGAAAAGTACACCGGAGCCAATGCTGCCGCTGGAACTCTGGCGTAACCGCATCATCCTTGTTGGCAGCCTTGGCGGTGCGGTCATCTCCGCAGTGATGACGGGCGTGTCCGCCTTTTTGCCGACCTATGTGCAGGGCGCGATGGGCCGCAGCGCGCTGGCGGGCGGGTTGGTGTTGGGCATGATGTCGGTTACCTGGGCCGCGGCCAGCTTCTTTGGCGGTCGGCTGATGGTGCGCACGACCTATCGGCTGACCGCGGTGCTGGGAACGCTGGCGCTGATCGCCGGCAGCGCCGTGCTGATCACGCTGACGCCGGAGCGGGGCGTGATCTGGGCCAGCAGCGGTTCGTTAATGATCGGCGTTGGCATGGGCCTGTGCAACACAACGTTTATCGTATCGATCCAGGCCGCCGTTCCCTGGCATCAGCGCGGCGCCGCCACGTCGTCCTGCATGTTCCTGCGTTTCGTCGGGCAGTCGTTGGGCGCGGCAACTTTTGGTGCGGTGCTGAACCTCACGATGCTGCGAGAAGCGCCCGATGCTGTCGGGATGGTCGACCGGTTGCTGAACCCGGCACAGCGTGGCGGCCTGGCGCCCGATGAATTGGTCCGGCTGACCGGTGTCATCGCGCACGCCCTTCACAACACCTACCTGGTGGCGGGCGTGCTGTCGGTGGTGGCGCTGATGTTGGCACTGATGGTGCCGGCCCGCGTGAGCCCGGCGCGACAAACGGTGCTTTGAAGTGATGTCGCGACCAGGCGCAGGGCGTGTGTTTCTTTCGCTGGGATGACAGTCAGGCGGGTGGCCCTATGGCGCACCGATGAAACCCCCGTGAACGGCCAGCGCCCCCGGTGAACGGCCGGCCCCCCCGTGAGCGGCCAGCCCCCCCGTGAACCAAGCCATTGAACCGCCCGCCACCCGGCCCTATCCTGGGCATAATACGGAGTAGCCGCCTGTGACCGTCCCCGCGCCTGGCGCGATCGATTGCGACATCCACCCAGCCCTGCCCAGCATGCAGGTACTCGTCCCCTACCTGGATGAGTATTGGCGCGCCCACATCACGATGCGCGGGCTGGAACGCGACAACTATACCGCATCCGCCTTCCCGCCGAATGCACCGATCAACGTGCGGCCCGATTGGCAGCCTGCGAAAGGCAACGCCGGCACTGATGCCGATCTGCTGCGCAGTCAGGCACTGGATGCATTCGGCACGCGCTATGCCATCTGCAACGTTTTGCATGGTGCGCAGGCCATCTTCAGCGAGGACCTGTCGGCGGCGATGTGCCGCGCGATCAACGACTGGCTCGCAGCCGAGTGGCTGTCGCGCGATGACCGGCTGCGCGCTTCCATAGTGGTGCCGATGCATAGCCCGGAACTGGCCGCGCAGGAGATCGAGCGTGTCGCCGCCGATCCGCGTTTCGTGCAAGTGCTGGTCTGGGAGATGGGCGAAATCCCACTCGGTCGTCGCCAGCATTGGCCGATCTATCGCGCCGCCGAACGTCTTGATCTGCCGATCGGCATCCATGCCGGAAGCAGCTATCGTCATCCGCCGACCAATCTCGGCTGGCCGTCGTATTACCTGGAAGACTACGTCTCCTGGTCCACCGGATTTGCCGGCGTGCTGAACAGCCTGATCTCTGAGGGTGTGTTCGTCGAGTTCCCGCGCCTGAAGGTCGTGCTGATGGAATCCGGTGTCAGCTGGCTGCCCGGATGGATGTGGCGCGCCGACAAGACGTGGCGCGGCGTGCGCGCCGAAGTGCCGTGGCTGGAAAAATCCCCCGCCGCCTATGCGCGCGAGCATGTGCGTCTGACCGTCCAGCCATTCGACGCGCCGCCACGCGCCGATCAGTTGCAGCGCATCATCGAGGAGATCGGCTCCGACGAGATGCTGCTGTTCGCCACCGACTATCCGCACTGGCATTTCGACGACAAGGATGCACTGCCGGACGGCTTGCCAGACGCGCTGATGCGGAAGATTCTGGTTGATAACGCCCTGAAGACTTTTCCCCGTTTGTCCCCGTGAATATGGAGCCAATCCGATGAACGTCACGGTTATGGATCGCCAGCCCGATACCGCCGCACAGACCAGGCTGGGGATCGTCGATTGCGATGTACATCCCTACACCAGGTCCGCGGCGGACCTCGATGAGTTTCTGCCGGAGCGCTGGCGCAAGCATCGCGCATCGATTGGCGGGCGCTCGCGCTCGGCATTCTCCAACGCGCCGAACTATCCGCGGATGTCGCCGTTTACCGGCATGCGGATGGATAGCTATCCGAAGGACGGCACGCATCCCGGCTCCGACCTGGCGATGATGCAGGCACAGTTGCTGGACCTGTTCAACGTTTCCTACGGCATGATGATGCCGTTGCTGGGCCGCGGTGGCGACGAACGCAATGTCGAGTTCGGCGCTGCGATGGCGACCGCGGCGAACGATTGGGAAGCACAGGTTTGGTGCGACCGTGAGCCTCGGTTGAAGGCTGGCGTGCAGATCACCACGGAATACACCGAGGCGGCGATCAAGGAGATCGAGAAGCGCGCCGGCGATCGCCGCTTCACGCATGTCATGATCCCACCGCGCGGACTGGAGCCGCTGGGGCGTCGGCGTTACTGGCCGATCCTGGAAGCATGCGCGGCAAACGGATTTTCCATCGCGCTGCATTTGGGTGGCACGTCCGGCCATCCATCCACGGGCGGCGGCTGGCCGTCGTTCTATCACGAGGAACACCCGTCCTATCCGCAGAGCAAGGAAGCGCTGGTCACGTCGCTGGTGATCGAAGGCGTGTTCGAGCACATCCCCAATCTGCGTGTCGCATTGGTGGAAGGCGGCTTCGCGTGGCTGCCGTCGCTGACCTGGCGGCTGGACAAGCACTACAAGCGGCTGCGCGACGAGGTGCCGCATCTGAAGCGCCTGCCGTCCGAGTACATCCGCGACAATATCTGGGTGACGACGCAGCCGATCGAGGAGCCGGAGCGGCCGGAGGATCTGTTGGCGACCTGCGAATGGATCGGTTGGGACCGCGTGATGTTCTCCACCGATTACCCGCATTGGGATCAGGATGATCCGCGGTACGCCTTCAAGGCGCCGCTGACCGAGCAGCACAAGCGGATGGTGTTCCGCGAGAACGCGCTGTCGTTCTACGGCCTGGAGTAACGGAATGGCCCGGCACGTTGTCGCACCCGTCAGCGAGATCGCGCCGGGCACCTGCAAGATTGTCTCCGTCGCCGGGCGGGAAATCGGCATCTTCAACGTGCACGATGAGTTCTTCGCGTTGATCAACCGGTGCCCGCATGAAGGCGCGCCGCTGTGCATCGGTCCGATCCTTGGGCGCTTCACCGCGGACCGGCCTGGCGAGTACCGATTGGAACGGGTCGGCGAGATGTTGCGCTGCCCGTGGCACGGCTGGGAGTTCGACATCAAGACGGGGCAGTCCTGGTGCCATCCGGAAAGCGTGAAGGCGCGCACCTACCAGGTGGCGGTCGTAGCGGGGGAGACGCTGGCAAAGGGACCGTTCGTCGCGGAGACCGTGCCGGTGTCGGTGGAACAGAATTACGTGGTGGTGGAACTGTAACAGCAATTCGTCACCCTCGCGAAGGCAAGGGCCGCGAAAGCAAGGGTCCGGGCGGCCAGGATCGGTGCTTGTCCCCCCTGGGTATCCGCCTTCGCGGGATGACGACTGTGGAGATTGTGAAATGGCAGACAGCACATTGCGTGAGAAGGGCCGCGAGATGCGGCGCAAGTTACTGGGCGATGC
>DATKFJ010000518.1:0-7628 GCA_035511435.1 Acetobacteraceae bacterium
GCGCCATGCCTTGGCGTTGCCGATATGTTTGTCGAGATCGACGATGAGCGCCGCCATAACCGCCTCCTGAGGTATTCGATCATTGGGGGGCGTTCGACAGATGAAATGGGCATCGGATGTTCCTCTCACGATGAAGGGAACTCCATGTTCGAGAGGCAATTATGCCCCGCGCAAGACTTCATCGAAAACCCGCTACGTCACCTGCAGCGTCATTCCCGCGAAGCAGGTTCGTGCTTGGGCGCAGACCGGACATAGATGCCACATGCGCACCACATGCGGTTTCCACTCGACCCAGCCGTTCGGCACCGCGCCGGCGAACGGCGGGTTTAGATCAAGCTGGGCGATCCGGGGCCAACACCGTGAAAGTCCGGTCGTATTGGGAGCTTCACACAAACACACTGGCCGCAGCAGCCGTTTGATCGACGAAGGGGACGATCTGCATTGGCCGCCAGCACCCCTGCGCGGAATGCTTGGCGGACCCGACACGATTCGAACGTGCGACCTTCGCCTTCGGAGGGCGACGCTCTATCCAGCTGAGCTACGGGTCCGTCTCGCCTTCCAATACCCTGAATCAGGCCCGGACGAAAGGACCGGATTCCGGGGGCAGGCACCACCCGGACACACCCGCACACACACGCGGCAATGACTGGCAGCCCAGACCGCCGTCACTTCCCCTGCTTCGCCAGCCAGACCGCCGCCGCGCGATCGGCGCCCGAGGGCAGCGGATCGCCGGGACGGTAGATCCAGGCCAGGATGTCGTCGATCGGCGTCTCCCGCCCTATATCGCGCAACAGCAGATGATAGTCGCCGGGATAGAACGCCCGCACGGGACCCGGCGGCAGCGCGCGCCAGGTGGCCGCGGTGGCCCGATCCGGGATCAGTTCGTCCTTGCCGCCGTACATGAACAGTGCCCGGCCGTGGAAGTGGGGCGCGGCGGCTAGCGCGGCATCCATCAGATCGACCAGCCCGCGGATGGTGTCGAAGCGGGTATCGTGGATGGTCAGCGGGTCGGTGGACAGCCGATGGATCGCCGCGCGATTGTCGCTGGCGACCCTGGCGGCGAGGCTGCCGGTCGTGGTCAGCCCCGGCATCGTGTTGGCCACCAGCCATAGCGCGGCGCGCATGAACACGTTCATCTCCGCGCGGCCCCACACCGCCGGCGCCACCAGCACATAGCCGTCCGCCGGTGGCGGATCGGCCGACGCGGCGAGGCACATCAGCACCGCCGCCCCCATGCTCTCGCCCAGCAGGATCAGCCGGGTGTGGGGATAGCGCTCATGCAGCAGTTCGGCCATGTCGCGCGCATCGTGCACCAGCGCCTTGGTCCCCGGCCAATAGCCGCGATCGGCGGTCGAGCCAAAGCCGCGCTGGTCGGGCGCGAACACGGCGATCCCGTTGGCGGCAAGATCGGGTGCGGGATATTCCCAGGCATCGCGACTGTCGTTCATGCCGTGCAGCGCCAGAACCACGGCCACAGGCTGGCCTTCCGGCAGCCAGGTGCGGTACGGCAGCCGCATGCCGTCGGGCATGATGAACGCGCCCTGCGTCTCGCGGGGGGCCTCGATCGCCGGACCGGGCGGCACGAGGTGCGTGGCGCAACCGGTTGCCGTCATGACGATGGCCAGCAGGATGGTCAACGCCCGGAGGCGCATGCGACGGTCGAGGTTGAAAGCATGGGGCGCATCGCTATCATACGTGCCTCCCCAGCCATAGAGGACGCGAAGCACCCAGATGGACGGCACCGCCGCAGACACGAAGCCGACCGAGATCATCCACGTGGACGACCCTGTCGTGGCCTGCGATGGCGGCGGGGGCACGCTGGGCCATCCGCGCGTGTTCCTGCGCCTCGAGGGCGGTTTCGCAATTTGCCCGTACTGCTCGCGGCTGTACGTGCTGAACGAAGGAGCGGGTCACGGCACCGGGCACTGACACGGAAGTCCTGGAGAAGCAGGAGGGCGCTCCGGGGGAGGGCGAGCGGCGTCTGCACCTGGTGCTGATCGACGGCTCGGGATTCATTTTCCGCGCGTATCATGCGCTGCCGCCGATGACGCGGCCGGACGGCACGCCGGTCAACGCGGTGTTCGGCTTCAGCAACATGCTCGCGAAGCTGCTGCGTGAACATGTCGGCACGCACATCGCGGTGATCTTCGATGCGGGGCGCGTCACGTTCCGCAACCGGCTGTATGAGGCGTACAAGGCGCAACGGCCGCCGGCGCCCGACGATCTGATCCCGCAGTTCGCGCTGGTGCGCGAGGCGACCGAGGCATTCGGCGTGCCGGGGATCGAATTGGACGACTGGGAGGCGGACGACCTGATCGCCGCTTATGCGCAGGCGGCGGTCGGCGCAGGCGGCCAGGTGACGATCGTGTCGTCCGACAAGGACCTGATGCAGTTGATCCGGCCTGGCGTGGAGATGCTGGACCCGATCAAGCAGAAGCCGATCGGGCCGGCCGAGGTGATGGAGAAGTTCGGTGTCACGCCGGACAAGATGATCGAGGTGCAGGCGCTGATCGGCGATTCGACCGACAACGTGCCCGGGGTGCCGGGCATTGGGCCGAAGGGCGCCGCCCAGTTGATCAACGAATTCGGTGATGTGGAGGGCGTGCTGGCCGCGGCGCCCGGCATGAAGCCGTCGAAGCGGCGGGATACGCTGATCGAGCATGCGGACAAGGCGCGCGTATCGCGTGAACTGGTGACGCTGCGGCTTGATACGCCGATGCCGATGCCGGTGGATCAGTTGCATGCACGGCCATTCGACAAGGCGACACTCGGCGCGTGGCTGAGGAAGCAGGGGTTCCGCAGCATCGCCACGCGGTTGGGGCTGGACGATGCCGCGCCGGCGACGGCATCGGTGGAGACTGCGCCGCCTCGTGCGCAGCGGGCGTTGCCGCTGACTGACCCGACATTGCGCGAGGCGGCGTCCGGGCGCGAGGCGGCGTCCGGCGCGGTCGAGGCTCCGGCGGCCGGGTTCGGACCATATGCGACGATCGGCACCGAGGCAGAGCTGCACGCATTTCTGGCCGGTGTCGGCGAATGCGGCTGCCTCGCCATCGATACCGAGACCGATGGACTCGACGCGATGCGCGCGCGGCTGATCGGGTTGTCACTGGCGACGGCCGCGGGTCGCGCCGCCTATCTGCCGCTGCGGCACGAGGTGCTCGATCCGCAGGTTTCGTTCGATGCCGCCATTGCCGCGTTGGGGCCGGTGCTGACCGATCCGGCCGTGCTGAAGATATACCAGAATGCGAAATTCGATCGGTTGGTGATGGAGCGGGAGGGATTTCCGCCCGCGGGACCGTTCGATGATTCGATGCTGATCTCCTATGCCCAGGAAGCCGGCATGCACGGCCATGGGCTGGACGAACTGGCGCAACTGCATCTCGGCCACACGCCGGTCAGCTATGACGAGGTTACCGGGACCGGGCGCAATCGGCTGCCGTTCGCCCAGGTGTCGATCGAGCGTGCCACGGCTTATGCGGCCGAGGATGCCGATGTGACGCTGCGGCTTTGGCAAGCGTTGCGGCCTCGGCTGCGCTTCGCCGGCGCGCTGGCGTTGTATGAGCAGCTCGAACGGCGGCTGCTGCCGGTGCTGCTGGAGATGGAACGCGCCGGGATCAAGGTGGATGCCGATGATCTGCGCCGCATGTCGGTGGATTTCGAGCAGCGCATGGCGGTGATGGAGAAGGATATTCATCGCCTGGCGGGACACGAGTTCAATGTCGGTTCCGCAAAGCAGTTGGGGGAAGTGCTGTTCGATGAGATGAAGCTGGGTGGCGGGCGGCGCATGAAGACCGGCGCCTGGGGCACCGACGCTTCGGTGTTGCAGACGCTGGCGGATCAGGGCCACGAATTGCCGGCGCGCATCATGGACTGGCGGCAGTTGCAGAAGCTGAAGTCGACTTATGCCGATGCGTTGGTGGGGCAGATCAATCCTGCTACCGGCCGCCTGCACACGAGCTATGCGCAGGCGATTGCATCGACCGGGCGGTTGTCGTCGACCGATCCCAATTTGCAGAACATTCCGATCCGCACGGAGGAAGGCAGCCGCATCCGGCACGCGTTCATCGCGGAGCCGGGGCATCTGCTGGTGTCGGCGGATTACTCGCAGATCGAGCTGCGGCTGCTGGCGCATGTCGCTGATCTGCCCGCGTTGCGCGACAGCTTCGCGCGCGGGGAAGACATTCATGCGCGCACCGCGTCGGAAGTGTTCGGCGTACCGATGGCGGGGATGGACCCGATGACGCGGCGGCGCGCCAAGGCGATCAATTTCGGCATCATCTACGGGATCAGCGGCTTCGGGCTGGCACGGCAATTGGGCATTACGCCCGGCGAGGCTCGCACGTATATCGATGCATATTTCGTGCGGTATCCCGGCATTCGGACCTACATGGAGCGCACCAAGGACGAGGCGCGGATCAACGGCTACGTGTCGACGGCATTCGGCCGGCGCTGCTGGGTGCCGGGCATTGCGGACAAGAACCCGGCTCGGCGCGCATATGCCGAGCGTCAGGCGATCAACGCGCCGTTGCAGGGCGGTGCCGCCGACATCATCAAGCGCGCGATGGTGCGGCTGCCGCGGGCGCTGGCCGACGCCGGACTGAAGTCGCGGCTGTTGCTGCAGGTGCACGACGAACTGCTGTTCGAGGCGCCGGAAGGCGAAGTGGCGGCACTGACCGCGCTGGCCAAGCACGTGATGGAGAGCGCGGCGGTGCTGGCCGTTCCGCTGGTGGTGGAAACCGGTAGCGGCCGGACGTGGGCCGACGCGCATTGAAGGCGTGCGACGATGCGGGTCAGCGTTGTGTGATTCGTGCGATGCGCGCACGCGACTGAGCCTTCCTCGACTCGCCGGTGATGTGCCAGGCAGACGGCAGCAACGATCCCGGAGGAAGCACTATGGGAACAAGCACCATGCAGGAATCCATCCCGCTTGATGGGCCCGTCGATCTCGCGATGCTCGACGACTTCCTCGGCTCCGACCGTGCACCGGCCGGCTGCATGCAGGTTTCCGAGCTGGACGGCTTCTTGACCGGTATCGTCGTCGGTCCGGAGATGATCCCGCCAAGCGTATGGCTGCCGATGATCTGGCACGATGGCGATCCCGTATACGCCGATCTGAACGAAGCGCAGACCATCCTTGGCATTATCATGCGCCGCTACAACGAGGTCATCCGCCTCGTCGATTCCTTCGCCGGCGCCTATCATCCGGTGTTAGTCGAACAGGACGACGGTACGCTGGATGCGAGTGACTGGGCGGTCGGCTTCCTGCAGGCCATGGCGATCTGCCAGGACGCCTGGGAACCTCTGGTGCGCGACCGGACGGCCGGTGCACTGATTGCACCGATCATGCTGATTGCCAGCACCACCGATATGGCCAACCTGCCGCTCGACGATGATGAGCGCCTGCCAGACGCCGAGATGGCGAAGCTGCTTGCCGGGGCTGGTCCGATGCTGAGTTTGTGCGTCAGCGGCATTCGACTATTTTTCCAACGACCTCGTGCCCCGGTGAGACGCAAAAGTGCCGCACGCACGAAAGCCAAGCGGCGATGAGCTTTTCGTTCACGCTGATCGACACCATTCCGGCGACGCCGCGGCAGATCTACGACGCGTGGCTCGACAGCCGTGGGCACACGGCAATGACCGGCAGTGCCGCGGAGGCCACGGCAATCGAGGGTGCATCTTTCACCGCTTGGGGCGGCTACATTACCGGTCGCAACCTGACCCTGGAGCCGAGCCGGCGAATTGTGCAGTCGTGGCGCACGACCAGGTTCACCGCGAATGATCCTGACTCGCGCATCGAAGTGCTGCTGGAGCCGACGGCGGAAGGAAGCACACTCACGCTGCACCACACCGATGTTCCGGACGGTCATACCGGCTATCAGAATGGCGGTTGGCAGGAACATTACTTCGAACCGATGAAGCGGTATTTCGCCGTTAAGCGCTGACCCCCGGGTTGTGCGGTGCGACCGTCGCGGATGGCAAGCACGTCGGTTTCAGGCACTGGCCGAGCCGCCGGGGTGGCTGCTACCATCCAGCGATGGATGCAGCACCCATCTACGATCCGGCAACGTATGGCCTGACCGCGCAGCAAGCGGCGTTGATCGCATCGGCGCAGCAACTGGCAGCGGATAAATTTGCGCCACGCGCCGCGCGCTACGATCGCGAAGCTAGCTTCCCCACGGAAAACTATCGCGATTTGCACGCTGCCGGTCTGCTGGCGATTTGCATTCCGCAATCGCATGGCGGTCTTGGCGCGGATTACCGGACCTATGCGCTGGCCGCGGCGGAGATTGCGCGGCATTGCGGCGCGACCGCACTGACCTGGAACATGCACGTCTGTTCCACATTGTGGGCCGGCCCGTTGGCGGACGATCTTCAGATGGACGACGCCACGCGTGCAGAACACGAACGCCGGCGCGCCATCCATTTTCGGCGCATCGCGGTGGACGGCGCGATCTATGCGCAGCCGTTTTCCGAAGGCAACGCGTCGGCTGTAGGAGCGATTGCGTTTGGCACCGCGGCACGACCGGTCGATGGCGGTTGGATTATCAGCGGGAAGAAGATCTTCGCGTCATTGTCGGGGAATGCCGATTATTACGGCGTGCTGTGTACAGAGGTCACACCGGAAGGCACCGCGCAGCGGCGGAACACACTGTACCTTGCCGTGCCTGCCGCGGCTCCTGGCGTGCGCGTGTCGGGCGAATGGGACCCGTTGGGAATGCGCGGCACCGTTTCGCGCACGCTGGAATTCGCCGATGTATTCGTGGAACATGACGCCGCGATCATGCCGCGCGGTGTGTATTTCCAGGCGGCGTCGCGCTGGCCGCACATGTTCCTGACGCTTGCACCGACATACCTGGGACTGGCACAGGCCGCGTTTGACTTTACCGTGCGGTACCTGCGCGGCGAGGTACCAGGCGCGCCGCCTGGCAAGTGTCGCGGCAGTGCCGTGAAGCAGCTTGCAGTGGCGGACATGCAGATCAAGCTGGAACAGGTCAAGGCGCTGTGGTTTCAGGCGGTGAGCGAGGCGCGCGTTGACCCGACGCCGGAGCAACGCCTGCGCGCCTATGCAGCGCAATTCGCCACGATGGAAACGGCGAACGATCTGGCGCGGCTTGCCATCCGGACGTGCGGTGGTCACTCGATGTTTCGCTCGTTGCCGCTGGAACGGATTTATCGAGACAGCCGGTGTGGATCGCTGATGGCGCCCTGGACGGCGGAAATCTGCCTGGAGCGGATCGGTCGTGGCGCGCTGTACCAGGAAGGCGAGACTGACGACTGATGGACCTTGCTGATCTGATCGACCGCAACGCCAGTTTTACGCCAGACAAGGCAGCGCTGCGCTATCAGGGGGACGTTTGGAGCTACGCCTTTGTTGCCGAGCGTATCGGCGCGTTGGCGTGGGCAATGAAGTCGCAGTTGGGCGTGCATCGCGGTGATCGCGTCGCGGTGCTGGCCCTCAATTCGCCGGATTACCTGGTGCTGCTGTACGCTTGCGCGCGGCTGGGTGCGATGCTGGTTCCGCTGAACTGGCGTCTCGCGGTGCCGGAACAGATGTTCGTCCTGACCGATGCCTCGGTGAAGGCGGTGTTTGTCGGCGCGGCGTTCGATGCGGTGCTCGAACCGCTTGC
>DATKFJ010000519.1:0-11310 GCA_035511435.1 Acetobacteraceae bacterium
GCATGATGTCGATATGCGGTGCTTTCGCCATGGCTCGCCTCACCACCAAACCGCGAGGCCGATGATCCAGAGCAGCAGCGTCGCCACCACTGTGGCGATCACCACTGCCCAGGCCGATCGCTCATACCAGGGTTGTTCGAAGCCATAGCCTGCGTCCCAAACCAGATGCCGGATGCCGGCGAAGAAATGGAAAAACAGCGCCAGTGTCCAACCGAACAGCAGCAGCATGCCGATCGGAGTGGCGAGGAACCACTGCACGAACGCGAACGCGCCATCCGAGACAGCGGCGGCGACCAGCCACCACGTCAGCAGCAGCGTGCCGACGCCCAGACCAACGCCGGTAACGCGGTGCGTGATCGACATGGCCATGCTGATCGGCCAGCGATAGACCTGAAGGTGTGGGGAGAGCGGGCGGCGGATCAGCTTGCCGTCGGTATTGCGCGCCACCATCAGCGCGTCGCGTACGTCTCTCAATGGATCGCTCCATCCTGTCGGCCGGCCGTGGGGGCGCCCCTTGGACAGCGCCCCTCGGGGAGTGCCCTTCAGGCGCGAAACCGTTGCGTTTGCTTACGCTGCCAGAGGGGAAGGGTCAACGCGGGGTGGCGATCTGTGTCGAGAGCGCCACTGCCATGGCGGAGCGCCCCGAGAGAAGGACGCTGCCCGCGCTGATCGTTCGGCATCGCGCCGACCAGGGCGCCGACCGGGGCGCCGACCAGGGCGCCTTGGGCCGAGGTGGTTGGCGGGTCCCTGGCGGCGAACCTGGGCGGGACAGACTGCTTGCCCGGGACGCGGCGAGCGCCCTAATTAGCTGGCATGGATCGGATCGTCACCCTGTCCGAGCGGAAGGCGACGGAGGCCAGGCGTCGGTGCGACGCAGTGCACGACCTGCGGTCGGCGCTGGCAGCCTATGCACGGGAGCATGGCGGCCGGTTCCTGTTGTTCGGGTCGGCCGCGCGCGGCGATATGCGATTCGATAGCGATGTGGACATCCTCGTCGATTTCCCGGCCGATGCGCTGGGCGATGCCTGGAACTTCGCGGAGCGGGCGTGCTGGGACCGTCATCTGGAGCCGGATGTCATAGCCAGATCCTGGTGCAAGGCTGATTTCCTGGCGCACGTCGAGCCGGAAATCGAGGTGATCCAGTGAGCGATGCTCGCTGGATCGAAATCGACAAGGCCATCGCATCGGCAGTGGGCAATTTCGAGCGGGGCGTTGAATTCGCCCATCACCGGAACTTCCAGACCGATGACGTGATCGGGTCCGCGCTGCGCATGGGGTTCATGCATGCCATTCAGGCCGGGCACACCTCGCTGGAAAATGCATTGCTGCGCGTACTTGGCCTGCTCGGCGAAGCAGGGCCGAGTGGCGACTCCTGGCATGCTGATCTGATCGGACGTGTCGCGCAGGCGCTCGCAGGCCGCCCGGCGATCCTGCTGCCCGACCTGGCTGCCGCAGCGGACGAAACCCGCCGATTCCGCAACAGGGCCGCCCGCGCCTACGACAATTTCGATCCGACGAAGGTCACGCCGACAATCGATGCCGCAGACGAGTTGGCCAGGCGGCTGCCGTCAGCTATCGCGGCCTTCCGCCAGGCGATCGACCCACCGCCCTGATCACGCTGCCTGCTTTGCCAGCATCCGCTGCGCGATCAGCGTCTCGGCGATCTGCACCGCGTTCAGCGCGGCGCCCTTGCGCAGGTTGTCCGACACGCACCAGAACGACAGACCGTGCGGCACCGTCGGGTCCTTGCGGATGCGGCTGACGTACACCGCATCTTCTCCGGCGCATTCCAGCGGCGTGACGTAGCCACCGTCCTCGCGCACATCCACCACCTCGACACCAGGCGCCTCGCGCAATGCGGCGCGCGCCTCGCCCGCGGTCACCGGCAGTTCGAATTCAACGGTCACCGCCTCGCCGTGGCCGATGAACACCGGCACCCGCACACACGTGGCATGCACTGCGATATCCGGGTCGAGAATCTTCTTGGTCTCGACCACCATCTTCCATTCCTCCTTGGTCGAGCCATCGTCGAGGAACTTGTCGATATGCGGGATGCAGTTGAACGCGATCTCCTTGGTGAACTGCTGCGGCGCGGCGGACTCGTACACAAAGGATGACTTGGTGTGGTTGAACAGTTCGTCCATGCCTTCCTTGCCGGCGCCCGACACCGACTGGTAGGTCGCCACCACAACGCGCTTGATGCGGAACTGGTCGTGCAGCGGTTTCAGCGCCACCACCATCTGGATGGTCGAGCAGTTCGGGTTGGCGATGATGTTGCGCTTGGCAAAGTTGCGCAGCGCCTGTGGGTTCACTTCCGGCACCACCAGTGGAACGTCGGGGTCCATGCGGAACTGGCTGGTGTTGTCGATCACCACGCAGCCGGCGGCGGCGGCGCGCGGCGCGTGGATGGCGGACACCGATGCGCCGGGCGAGAACAGACCGATGTCCCAGCCGCGGAAGTCGAACTTGTCCAGGTTCTGCACCTTGAGCACGGTCTTCTCGCCGAACGACACCTCCGACCCGGTGGACCGGCCCGAAGCGACAGCCGCCACCTCGTCGACAGGGAACCGCCTCTCGGCCAGCGTCTTCAATATCTCGCGCCCGACCGCCCCGGTGGCTCCGACGACAGCGACCCTGTAGCCCATTGGGATACTCCTGTTGCAGGCGGGGTATTAGGCGAGGCGGTAGCGGCGAGGCAAGGTTGCACGTGATACCGCGGGTGTTCCAACCCGGTTCGCGTTGCTTCAGAACAGCCCCTCGATCTCGCCGTCCTCCCGCAAATGGATCGCCTCGGCTGACGGCACCCGCGGCAGGCCCGGCATTGTCATGATGTCGCCGCAGATCGCCACGACGAACCCCGCGCCGGCGGACAGCCGCACCTCGCGCACGGGCAGAATGAAGCCCTCCGGCGCGCCCATCACGGTCGGGTCCGCGGTGAAGCTGTACTGCGTCTTCGCGATGCACACCGGCACGTGACCGAAGCCGGCCTTTTCGAATCCTTCCAGCCGCCGCGCCACTGCATCGGGTACCGCGATATCCGCCGCGCGATAGATCTTCTGCGCGATCGTGCGGATCTTGTCGGCCAGCTTCATCCCATCCGGATACAGCGGCGCCGGTTTCGCCTCGCCCAGCGTGATCTTCTGCTGCACCGCGCGCGCCAGCGCCTCTGCGCCCGCGCTGCCGTCGCCCCAATGCGTGCAGCGGATCGCCTCGGTCCCCAGCTTCGCCATCGCGTCACGGATTGCGCCAAATTCGGCCTCGGTGTCCGACGTGAAGTGGTTCACGCCGACCACCACGGGCAGACCGAATTTTCCCAGGTTCTCGACGTGCCGCGCCAGATTGGCGATACCCTTCTGCACCGCGGCGACATTCTCCGTGCCCAACGCGTTGCGCGCCACGCCGCCATGCATCTTGAGCGCGCGCACCGTCGCGACGATCACCGCGCACGACGGCTTCAACCCGGCCGACCGGCACTTGATGTCGATGAATTTCTCCGCGCCAAGATCGGCGCCGAATCCCGCTTCCGTCACCACCACATCGGCCAGCTTCAAGCCAAGCCGCGTCGCCATCACCGAGTTGCAGCCATGCGCGATGTTGGCGAACGGACCGCCGTGCACGAACGCCGGCGAGCCTTCCAGCGTCTGCACCAGGTTGGGCGCCAGCGCGTCCTTCAGCAGCACCGCCATGGCGCCATCGGCTTTCAGGTCCTTTGCGGTCACCGCGGACCCGTCGCGCTTCTGCGCCACGATCATCCGCCCAAGCCGTTCCTGAAGTTCGTCCAGGTTCTTCGACAGGCAGAACACCGCCATCACTTCGGACGCGACGGTGATGTCGAAGCCATCCTCGCGCGGGAAGCCGTTCGCGACGCCGCCCAGGCTGTTCGTGATGGAACGCAGCGCGCGGTCGTTCATGTCGAGGCAGCGTCGCCATGACACGCGCCGTGCGTCGATGCCGAGAGCGTTGCCCCAGTAGATGTGGTTATCGATCATCGCGGCCAGCAGGTTGTTGGCCGAGGTGATGGCGTGGAAATCACCGGTGAAGTGCAGGTTGATCTGGTCCATCGGCACCACCTGCGAATAGCCGCCGCCGGCCGCGCCGCCCTTCATGCCGAAGCTCGGACCAAGGCTTGGTTCGCGCAGACAGATCACCGCGCGCGTGCCGATGCGGTTCAGTGCGTCGCCGAGGCCGACGGTCGTGGTGGTCTTGCCCTCGCCCGCCGGGGTGGGGCTGATGCCGGTGACCAGCACCAGTGCGCCATCGGTTTTATCCTGCTGCGCATTGATGAAATCCGAGCCGACCTTGGCCTTGTGGCGGCCGTATGGCTCCAGCGCCTCCTCGGGGATATGCAGTTTCGCGGCAATCTCCCCGATCGGGCGGAGCTTGGTTTCGCGGGCGATCTCCAGATCTGATTTCATGGCACGGTCCTCGGTTCAATCGGTCAACCTGTCAGTGCGAGCAGTGCAGCGACGCAGCAAGCCCGGTCGGTTTACGCATGCCGGCCGCGCCAGCATCGTCGCCGCGCCACTCGCAATGACAGGACTTCTTCACTTGCTGATCCGACGCATCACGGTATGCGACCGGTTGGTCGTGTGTGGGCGAATCTTGGGCGCCCAATCACCTTTCTCCGAGGCTGCCAGCCACGCCGGGCTGTTCACCACCGACGGCGAGTCGACCTCGTACAAAGCCAGATAGCGCGCCATCCCATCGCGGTTGGTGGTCTCGACAGCGTAGCGCGAGCATCCACGCACCCCGGGCACCTTCAGAATTTCCGGAACGTGCTCCGTGTCGTAGATACGATTGAATGACGCCTCATGTTCGGCGGGGATATCCATCTGCACCAGGTAGATGTATGGCGCGCGCGTGCCTTCAGGCATCTCTCGTGTCTCCTCTGTTGCCCAACTATCGTCATACCCGCGAACGCGGGATGACAACTAAGCCGCCTTGCGTTGTTCGATGCCAAGCTCGCCCAATGCCTCGCCCATTGCGGCCACGGCACTCGCCATATCCGCCGGCGTGATGGCGCCGATGCATCCCACGCGGAAACCCGGCTGGTCGGTGGTGTAGAAATTACTGATCAACACGCCGCGCGCCTTCAGCGCATCGACGAAACGCTGCAGGTCCCACGCCGGGTCGGCCGGTGCATGCACATTGACCACGATGGGACCCTGAACATCCGGCCTGAGATACGGCGTCAGTCCCAGCCGACGCACGCCGTCATACAGAATCCGCATGTTGGCGGTATACCGCGCGAGCCGCGCAGGCTGACCGCCCTCGGCATCGAACAGATCGAGCGCCACATTGAACGCGTTCAGCACCTGTGCGGGCGGGGTGAAGCGGAAGCTGCCCCAGCCGCTGCGCAGCGCGTGCGCGTAGATGCTGGACAGGTCGAGCGACCAGCTTCCGGCATTGCCGGCGCATGCCTCCACACGATCGATGCGCGTTACGGCAAACGCCATGCCCGGCACGCCTTCGAGGCATTTGTTGGAGGTGAACAGCACCGCGTCGATCTCCGGCTGTGCCGCCAGATCGAGCGGCAGCGCGCCGAATGCCGATACCGCATCGACGATGAGTCGCCGGCCGAGCCGACGCGCCACGGCACCGATCGCCGCCGGATCGTGCACGATGCCGCTGCCGGTCTCGCTGTAGACCACGCCAACATGGCTGATGTCGGGGTCGGCTTCGAGCGCGGCGGCGACGGCGGCGGGTTCGGTGGCGGCGACCGGCGATACCGGCAGCAGCACCGGAACGCGGCCAGCCTCACGCGCCAGTCGGATCATCCGGTCGGCGTAGGAACCGGTGGCCGGGATCAGCAGCTTGCGGCCGGCCGGGACGAAGGTGCGGACCGCCGCTTCCGTGATGAAATGGCCACAGCCTTGCAGCGGCAGGGTGGCATATTCGCCCGGGATGCCGCCGGCGATCTGCAATACGCGCTCGCGGATGCCGGCGTAGAGCGGGCGGAAGTCGTTGTCCCAGGGGGCGAAGTCGTAGCGCAGCGCCTCGCGCACCTCGGGGCGGGTGGTGACGGGGCCGGGGATCAGCAGCAGCATGAGGCACACCTGGAACGGACGGAGGCGCAGGCTTGCCACGGGCCGGCGCGGAAATCCAGGGACGGGCAATTGGGGGCAGTGTTCATAACTGAACGCACATCCGCATCGAGTGCCGGACGTTGATCGGCGCCCCGTCACCAAGGCAGAGGGCCGTCCGAACTGAAGAACCCACCGGTCGGTCCATCATCGGCCAACAGCGCCAGACGCACCGCGGCAGCAGCGCCCTGCTCCACGGTCTGATGACCTCGATGGTCGTTCAGATCGGTGGCGGTGTATCCTGGGTCAGCCGAGTTGACCTTGATCCCGGTGCCGTTCAGTTCCGCCGCAAGTTGCACGGTCAGCATGTTCAGCGCCGCCTTCGACGCGTTGTAACCCATGATCTTCAGCCGGGCGTATTCCCATGCCGGGTCGCTGTTGCGCGCCAGCGAGCCGAGCCCGCTCGACACGTTGACAATGCGTCCCGCATCGGACCGCCGCAACAGCGGCAGCATCGCCTGGGTGACGACCAGCGTGCCGAAGAAATTGGTCTCGAAGACGCGGCGCACGGCGTCGATGCTGGCCGTGCTGGGCGGCCCGTCGGCGCGGTCGGTGATCCCGGCGTTGTTCACCAGCACGTCCAGCCTGCCGTACTCGGCCTCGATCGCGGCAGCGGCCGCCGCGATGCTGGCAGGCTTGCCGAGATCGAGGTGGATCCAGCGCACCTCGATGCCTTCCGCGCGAAGCGCCGCTGCCGCTGCTTCGCCCAGCGTGGCATCACGCGCGCCCAGCAGCGTGCGATCGGCCGTCCGCCCGATCTGGCGGGTGATCTCCAAACCGATGCCTTTGTTAGCGCCAGTGACCAGCGCGATCCGCTCGGTTGAGGCCGGCATATTGGTTTCTCCATTACAGGGTTTCAGATAGATAGAGTCCGATGGAAGATTCCGACTGGCGCCTCGCGCAGGCGTTACGGAGCAGCGCCGATGCATCCCGTCGCGGAGCCGCAGGGTATTTGGATCAGTGACGCAGCAACAGCCATGTCCGTGCTGCGTCCGACTTATTTGCCTTGCTGGAACTGCACCGGCTGACGCTTGCGCCCCCACGTGCCGGGTGCAGGTTCGAACACCCCCGCCGCCGCAGTACCGCACGATCGGCAGCGTCCGTGCGCGTCGAGTCGCCAACCTGTCAGCTCGTACCAATCGCGGCCGATCAGCAGCGTGCCACAGCCATGGCAATACGTGCTGCCGCCCGCAGGGTCGTGCACGTTGCCGGTGTAGACGTAGCGCAGCCCGTATCCCATCGCGATCGCCCGCGCGCGAGTCAGCGTCTCCGGCGGCGTCGGCGGATGATCGCGCATGTGCCAGTCGGGATGGAACGCGGTGAAGTGCAGCGGCACGTCGCGACCGAGTTCGGCGGCGAACCACGCGGCGAGCGCAGCAATCTCGGCGTCGCCATCGTTCTCGCCAGGGATCAGCAGCGTAGTTACTTCCAACCATACATTTGTCTTGTGCTTTATCCATACCAGTGTATCGAGCACATCGGACAGCCTGCCGCCGCACAGGTTGCGATAGAACGGCTCGGTGAAGCCCTTCAGGTCGACGTTCGCCGCATCGATATCCGCGTAGAATTCGCCGCGCGCCTCGGCCGTGATGTAGCCGGCGGTCACAGCCACCGTCTTCAGCCCGGCGTCGTGGCAGGCGCGCGCGGTGTCCACCGCGTATTCCAGAAAGATCACCGGATCGTTGTAGGTGAATGCGACCGACCGACAGCCGAGTTGCCGCGCCGCATCGGCGATCATCACGGGTGTTGCGTCCTGGTTCAGCCGATCGATTTCGCGGGCTTTGCTGATGTCGTAGTTCTGGCAGAACTTGCACGCCAGGTTGCAGCCGGCGGTGCCGAAGGAGAAGACGGGGGTGCCGGGGAGGAAATGGTTCAGCGGCTTTTTTTCGATGGGATCGATGCAAAAGCCGGAGGAGCGGCCGTAGGTGGTCAGGACCAGGGCGTCGTTGTGGCGGGCGCGGACGAAGCATAGGCCTCGCTGGTGCTCGTGCAGCTTGCAGAACCGCGGGCAGACGTCGCACTGGATGCGGCCATCCGCCAGCGCGTGCCAATAGCGCGCGGGGAACAGCGAGCCTTCGATCGCGGTGTCCATGGTGATAGTCTGCCGCAGTTCACCTTCGAAGGCACGCGCGTTGACCGTTGTTCGCCCAACCGCTGTCGCCGGGACGTTCTATCCGGCCGAACCGGACGTGCTGGAGCGGCAACTTGGACGGTTGCTGTCCGAGGCGGGCAATGTTGGCTCGCCGGCGCTGCCGAAGGCGATCATCGGGCCGCACGCCGGGTATGCCTATTCGGGGGCGATTGCGGCGCGGGCATATGCTCGGCTGGCCGCGGCGCGCGGGCGGATCAGGCGGGTGGTGCTGATCGGGCCGTCGCATTACGTCGCGTTCCGCGGGCTGGCGGTGGATACGGCCGAGGCGTGGGCCTCGCCTGCCGGCACCGTGGCGCTGGATGCCGAGGCGATTGCCCGGCTGCGCGCGCTGCCGATGGTGGGGGAGCTGCCCGCCGCGTACGAGCGCGAGCATGCGCTGGAGGTACATGTGCCGTTTTTGCGGCATGTGCTGGGGGATTTTCGCCTGGTGCCGATCGTGGCCGGGGATGCGCCGGCCGAGGTGGTGAGTGCGGTGCTGGACGCGGTGTGGGGTGGGGCGGAGACGCTGATCGTGGTGTCCACCGACCTGTCGCACTACCTGGATTATGCCGCCTGCCAGCGGTCCGACCAGTTCACCGCCGAGGCGATCGAGCGGTTCGATATGGCGGCTATTACGCCGGCGCATGCTTGCGGTGCGGTGCCGACGCGGGGGCTGCTGCTGTGCGGTCAGCGGCGGGGGTTGGCGATCGAGCGGCTGGATCTGCGCAATTCGGGGGATACGGCCGGCGGGCGCGACCGCGTCGTGGGTTATGGCGCGTGGGCGCTGTTCGAGCCTGATGCGCCTGCGGATGCGGAGCGCTTGGCGGTGGAGGCGATCGGGTCGACGCTGATCGAGCTGGCGCGGCAGTCGATCCTGTTTGGGCTGGATACCGGGGCGGCGCCCGGCGTTGCGGCCAATGCCGGATTGCCGCCGCTGCTTGCAGCACCTGGTGCGGCTTTCGTCACGCTGCGGCGTGGCGGCGCGTTGCGCGGCTGCATCGGGTCGGCGGTCGCGCACCGGCCGCTGATCGTCGATGTGGTGCAGCATGCGTTCAACGCGGCGTTCCTGGATTGGCGGTTTCCTAGGCTGGGATTGCTGGAGGTGGCCGGGCTGGAGCTGTCGGTTTCCGTGCTGACGCCGCCTGTGCCGATGCGGTTCGCCGACGAGGCGGATTTGCTGGCGCAGCTTCGGCCGGGGGTGGACGGGCTGATCATCGAGGATGCCGGGTGCCGATCGCTGTTCCTGCCGAGTGTGTGGGAGGAATTGGCTGATCCGCGGCAGTTTTTAGCGGCGCTGAAGCTGAAGGCGGGGATGGCGGCGGGGCATTTCTCCGCTGGGTTCACGGCGCAGCGGTTCCGGTCGATCGAGGTCAAGGGGGCGATGGAGGTTGGGATGGTGGGCGGCGTGTGGGGCGGGGACGATCGGCTGGGGTGGACGGTGATTCGCGGGTCGTGACGGATTGGGAGCCATGTGTCGCGTGACACATTTAGTGAACAAATGGTTAATGACAACGCGGGTTGGGTTGTAGGGGCAGGTAATCGGTTGGGCGGCGGAGTGTTTGGATTCTGAGATTGCTTTCGCTCCTCTCGCAATGACAAGGATGGCGGGCCGGTCGCGATCTGGGCTACCGCTCGCCGTACGGATCGAGAAGCAGGAAAGGTATTTCGACCACAGATGCACGCAGATTAACGCAGATCAGAAACAGGGGCAGTGTGCCGAAGCTGACGAGTTTCGCACTGTTGGCGCTGACGTTATCTGCGTGCATCTGTGGTCGAATATTCCTTTTTTTGCCCATTGCGACCGGTGATGCAGAACTGATCAGGCCGTGGACGACGCGCGCGCGACGCGGGGTTTCGGGCGGCGGTTTCTGTTAGTTTATCTATTATTTGTTCTAACAGAAACGTTGCGGCTTAGGCAATACCGTGCAGCGGTCAGCCGATCGCCGTAGCCGCCAGCTTTCGCAAATCCGCCTGAGGCCGCGCGCCGAAGTGACTGATGACCTCGGCCGCGGCGATGCTGGCGAGCTTGCCGCATATCGGCAGTGACCTGCCCGACGTCAGGCCTGCCAGGAAGCCGGCCGCATAGGCGTCTCCGGCGCCGGTGGTGTCCACCACGCGGGTCGGTTCGGCGGCGATCTCCACCGTCTCGGCGCCGCGCAGGATCACGCTGCCGGCCTCGGATCGCGTGAGTGCCGCCAGCGCCACATCGCGCCGCGCTGCCTCTGCCGCGGCCTCGAACGAGTTTTCCTCGTACAGGCTGGTTACTTCGGCTTCGTTGGCAAACAGGATGTCCACGTCCTGCTTCACCAATTCGCGGAATGCTGCGCGATGCCGATCGACACAAAACGCATCGGACAGCGACAGCGCGACCTGGCGGCCGGCGGCGTGCGCGTTGGCGGCGGCACGGCGGAAGGCACGTTGCGCTGCCGGCGGATCGAACAGATAGCCTTCCAGGTAGGTTACCGCGGCGTCGGCCACCAGGCTTTGGGCAACGTCCGCCTCGCCGAAGCTGACGCAGGCGCCGAGGTAGGTGTGCATGGTGCGCTGGCCGTCGGGGGTGACGACGATCAAACAGCGCGCGGTCGATGCGCCGCCGTACAGCGGTGTCGATGGGAAATGCACGCCGATCGCGGTCATGTCGTGGCGGAATACGGTGCCCAACTGATCGTTCGCGACCTTGCCGAGATAGGCCACGCGCGCGCCCAGCGCCGCTGCCACCGCGCAGGTGTTGGCCGCGGAGCCGCCACTGCTCTCCTGGCCTGGCGGCAATGCTGCGTAGAGCGCGTCGGCCGTATCGGCATCGACCAGGGTCATCGAGCCTTTGCGCATGTCATGGCGCGACAGGAACGTGTCGTCGGCGCTGGCCACCACATCGACGATGGCGTTGCCGATGCCGAGAATGTCAAAGCGAATGGGCATGTTGGTCCTGCAATGTTACCGGGTTACTGGGTTGCTGCTTGCGCCGGCGAAGTGGCCACGCTGGCGCGAGATTGCTTCGTCGCTGCGCTTCTCGCGGTGACAGGTTTGGTGGTTGGTTATCGCGTTTGGGGAGGATGGGCGCGCACCGCGGCCTCGTTCACTTCGACGCCCCAGCCG
>DATKFJ010000520.1:0-10600 GCA_035511435.1 Acetobacteraceae bacterium
AGAGATTCCATGCCTTGCTGTCTCTTCGGCTGGGCCATTGTAGGCAGCAAATCCCTAGCCAATCGTTGACGCGGGGTTTGCCGCAGGCGGCCAGCCAGTCGCCCGCCCACGCCAGGGACGTAGACGCCAGGATACCCACGCCAGGACGCAGACGCTTGAACCAGCAAAACTGATGCTGCATACTGGGTTGTGATGTCCTGTACAGCATCAGGCATGTTCTGGATATGATCACCGGCGCGCAGATGCGGGCGGCGCGCGCCATGCTCGGAATCGACCAGCGGGCGCTGGCTGAACGTTCCGGCCTGTCCCTGCCGACCATCCAGCGCATGGAGGCGAGCGACGGCGTGGTACGCGGCAATGTCGATTCGCTGATGAAGCTGGTCGATGCGCTGCAGGCGGCAGGGATCGAGTTGATCGCCGACAATGCCGTCAGTGGCCATGGTGGCAGAGGAGTGCGGCTGAGCAGACCCGCTCCGACACCGCGCCGTGCCGGGTCGGGCCACACATGATATCGCTCGTTCTGGTCTGCATCCTGCTGCTGCTCGGTCTCGGTATCGCCGGCGCACGCCTCGCGCACACGCCATCGGGAAACAGCATCGTCTATGGCGGCAGCCTCGGCATCTCATGCATATCGCTGCCGATCGCGCTGCTATCCCTTGCCGCGACACCATCGACCATAACACTACCACTCGGCCTGCCATGGATCGGCGCGCATTTCCGCCTCGACTCTCTCGCCGCGTTCTTTCTTTTCGTTGTCGGCCTCGGCAGCGCCGGTGCAAGCCTCTACGCTCTCGGCTACGGCGCACACGAACCCGAACCGCAACGCGTCTTGCCATTCTATCCGGTATTCCTCGCCGGTCTGAACCTCGTCGTCCTGGCCGACGATGCCTTCAGCTTCCTGTTCGCATGGGAACTGATGTCGCTCGCCTCCTGGGCGCTCGTGATGTCGCACGATCGCGAGCCCGGCAACGCGCACGCCGGCTTGGTCTACATCATCATGGCGAGCTTCTCCGGCCTCGCCCTGCTGCTGTGCTTCGGCCTGCTCGCGGGACCAACCGGCAGCTACGACTTCGTCGCGATGCGCGCCGTGCATCCGACGCCCGGTCTCGCTGCCATCGCGTTGGTGCTCGCATTGATCGGCGCCGGATCGAAAGCCGGCGTGGTACCGTTGCACGCCTGGCTGCCGCTCGCGCATCCCGCCGCGCCAAGCCACGTCTCCGCACTCATGAGCGGCGTGATGACCAAGGTCGCCGTCTACGGCTTCATCCGCATCGCCTTGGACCTGATAGGCGCGCCTACCGCGTGGTCCGGCATCCTCGTGCTGGCGGTCGGTGGCATCACCGCGGTGATGGGCGTGCTGTACGCGCTGATGGAACACGACCTGAAGCGCCTGCTCGCCTACCACACCGTCGAAAACATCGGCATCATCTTCATCGGCCTCGGCCTGGCAATCGCATTCGGCGCCAACGGACTTGCGGCCGCCGCCGCACTCGGACTGACCGCCGCGCTGTTCCACGTGTTCAACCACTCGGTGTTCAAGAGCCTGCTGTTCTTCGGCACCGGCGCCGTGCTGACCACGACAGGCGAGCGCGACATGGATCATCTCGGCGGCCTGATCCATCGCATGCCGAAAACCGCATTTGCCTTTCTTGTAGGCTGCGTCGCGATCTCCGCGCTGCCGCCACTGAACGGCTTCGTGTCCGAGTGGCTGACCTTCCAGGCGATCCTGCTTCACCCCAACCTGCCGCAATGGGGCTTGAAGATCGCCATCCCGGCGGATGGCGCGCTGCTGGCGCTGTCCGCCGCACTGGCCGCCGCCTGCTTAGTCAAGGCGTACGGCGTAACCTTTCTCGGTCGGCCACGCACACGCGCAGCGATAGATGCGCACGAGGTCGAGCGCTGCTCGATTGCCGCCATGTACGTGTTCGCCGCGCTCTGCCTGCTGGCCGGCATCTTCCCCGGCGTGGTGATCGACCTGCTTGCGCCAGTGGTGCACACGCTGACCGGCGCGCGAATGCCGACACAACTCGGCGTGGCGTGGCTGTCCATCCTGCCGGTTGCCAGTGCACGCAGTTCGTACAACGGGCTTCTGGTACTGCTCTTCATCGCCGCATCGGCCTCGCTGGCCGTGCTGGTCGTTCACCGCTTCGCCTCACGCGCAACGCGTCGTGCACCGGCATGGGATTGCGGCTTCCCGGATCCGCGCCCGGAAACGCAGTATACCGGCGGCAGCTTCGCCCAGCCGATCCGCCGGGTTTACGGCGCGGTCGTGTTCCGCACGCACGAGACAGTGACAATGCCACCGCCGGGCGATATCGCGCCCGCGCGCATCGAGAAGCACTTCAGCGACGTGATCTGGGATGTGTTCTACGCACCGATCGCCGGCGCAATCTGGCGCGCGTCCGAGATACTGAACCACCTGCAATTCCTCACCATACGGCGCTATCTCGGCTTCGTCTTCGCCGCACTGATAATCCTGCTGTTCGCGTTGGCGCTATGGCAGTGATCCAGGGTCTTCTCGTGCAGGGCGTGCAGATGGCGCTGGTGCTGCTGCTCGCGCCGTTGCTGACCGGCCTTGTGCGCAAGGTGAAGGCGCGCCTGCAACGTCGCCGCGGCGCATCGCTGATCCAGCCCTATCGCGACCTCAAGCGTCTCCTCGGCAAGGAAGTGGTGCTCGCGGAAAACGCATCGTGGCTGTTCCGCACTGCGCCTTACGTGATCTTCGCGGTCACCTGGGTGGCCGCCGCACTGGTGCCAACCTTCGGCACCGGCCTGCTGTTCAACTGGTCCGGCGACCTGATCGCCATCACCGCCCTGCTCGGCAGCGCGCGCTTCGCCCAGGCGCTCGCCGCAATGGACATCGGCACCAGCTTCGGCGGCATCGGTGCCTCACGCGAGGTGATGATCGCCTCGCTCGCTGAACCCGCCATGCTGATGATCGCACTGACTGTCGCGCTGGTCGCCGGCTCCACGCAACTCTCCACCATCGCCGATTACATGGCCTTCTCCGCCGTCGGCCTCCGCGTATCGCTGGCACTCGGCCTGGTTGCGCTGATCATCGTCGCGCTGGCCGAGAACGCGCGTATTCCGGTCGACAACCCCGCCACGCACCTGGAACTCACCATGGTGCACGAGGCGATGGTGCTGGAATACTCCGGCCGGCACCTGGCGATGATCGAACTCGCCGCGGCGCTGAAGCTGCTGCTGTACATTTCAGTGATCGCCTGCATCTTCTGCCCCGTCGGACTCGCCCATGGCTATGCGATCGGCTTCGTTCTGTACCTGTTCAAGCTCGCCGTAGCCGGCGTGCTGCTCGGGGTTTTCGAGATGTCGATCGCCAAGATGCGCGTGTTCCGCGTGCCCAACTTCCTCGGCGCCGCACTGATGCTGGGTCTGCTCGGCGTGCTGCTGCTGTTCGTATCGGAAGGCATGTGATGCACGGCTACGCCTTCGACATCGCGCACATGCTTGCCGGCGGGCTGGTGCTGCTCAGCTTCACCATGCTGTATCAGGACCGACTGTATCCACTGATCAACATGCTGGCCCTGCAGGCGCTCATCCTGGCGCTGTCGGTAGCCTGGCAGGCGCATATCCAGCATGCGCCGCACCTCTACATCACCGCCGCCATCGCCCTCGGCTTCAAAGCCATCGCCGTCCCCTGGGCGCTGCGCCGCATGGTGTTCCGCCTGGGCATTCACCGCGAGATAGAGACTGTCGTCAGCATCGGCCTCACCATGCTCGCCGCCATCGCGTTGGTCGCCCTGTCGATGATGGTGATGCTGCCCGTCACCGCGCACGCCGACCCCATCGCGCGTGAGGACATCGCACTGGCCCTGTCCGTCGTACTCATCGGACTGCTGATCATGGTGACGAGACGCAACGCGGTCGGCCAGGTGGTAGGTTTCCTGTCGCTGGAAAACGGCGTGAACCTCGCAGCCACCGGCGCCCAGGGCATGCCGATGGTGGTCGAAATCAGCGTCGCATTCTCCATCCTGATCGCATTCATCGTGATCGGCATATTCCTGTTCCGCATCCGCGAACGCTTCGACACGGTGGACCTCGAAGCACTCGACGCGTTCCGCGGTGAAAAACGATGAGCGCCGGAATGTTGCTGCCTCGCCCCTTGCGGCGGAGGGTTGGGGTGGGGGGCAGCCGAGCGCAGTTGCTGGTGCAGCGTGGCCCCTTCCCTGCTCCCCCCTGCCGCGACGGGAGGGCAACAACATGACCGAATACGCCATCCTCTTCGTCCCCCTGTTCGCCGCCGCGATACTTGCAGCAATTCCCAACTACCGCCTGTCCGCGCGCATCAACGTCGCCGCCAGCCTGCTATCCTTCCTCTGCGCCCTGTTGCTACTGATCCGTCGCCCCGCAACCGGGCAGTTTCTTCTGATCGACGACCTGAACGTGGTGTTCATCCTGCTCAACACCTTCGTCGGTTTCACCACCAGCGCATTCAGCGCCAGCTACATCGCCCACGAACTCGAAACCGGCCGCCTCACGCCAGGCTACCTGCGATTCTACCACGTCATGTATCAGCTCATGCTGTTCGGCATGAACCTCGCACTGATCGCCAACAACATCGGCCTGATGTGGGTTGCAGTAGAACTGGCGACACTCACGACTGTCGTGATGGTCGGCATCTACCGCACGCACGAAGCCATCGAGGCCGCCTGGAAATACTTCATCCTCGGCAGCGTCGGCATCGCGCTCGCGCTGTTCGGCACCATCCTGGTCTACACCGCCGCCCGCCCCGTGATCGGTGAGGGCCTCGACGCAATGGTGTGGACCGTGCTGATCACCCGAGCGCACGACCTGGATCCAGCCCTGCTGAACATCGCCTTCGTTTTTCTGCTGCTCGGCTATGGCACCAAGGTCGGCCTCGCCCCGATGCACGCGTGGCTTCCGGATGCGCACGCCGAAGGCCCGACGCCGATCTCCGCCGTGCTATCGGGCCTGCTGCTGAATGTCGCTCTCTACGCATTGCTGCGCTTCAAGATGCTGCTGGCAGCCAACCCCGCCGCCATCGCCCCCGGCCCTCTGATGATCGCACTCGGCTTGATCTCGCTGATCTTCGCGGCGTTCATGCTGTACCGTCGCCGCGACATCAAGCGCATGTTCGCCTACTCCTCGATCGAGCACATGGGCATCACCGTGTTCGCCTTCGGCATGGCCGGACCACTCGGCAACTTCGCCGGCCTGTTGCAAATGACCATGCACAGCCTGACCAAATCGGCGATCTTCTTCTCCGTGGGTCATGTCGCGCAGGTCAAGGGCACCCAACGCATCGCCGACATGGGCGGCCTCACCGTTACGCATCCCATACTCGGCTGGGGTCTCATTGCCGGTGTCGCTGCCATCGCAGGCCTGCCGCCGTTCGGTGTGTTCACCAGCGAATTCCTGGTGATCAGTTCTACCTTCGCGCGCGAACCGGTACTTGCGATCCTGTTCGTGTTCGGCCTGCTGGTTTCGTTCGGCGCCCTGTTTCTGCGCATCAGTTCAGTCGCGTTCGGCGAACCACGCGGTGCCACCGGGCCAGTGACGGCATCGTATTTACCAATGTTCGCCCACCTCACTTTGGTGTTGATCGCCGGCATCTATCTGCCAGGTCCGTTGGTCACCTGGTTCCAGCACGTCGCGGCACTGCTGGGATGAGCACGGTCGACACCTCGCAGTGGTGGAGTGTGGCGCAAGATCTGGCGGCAGGTGATAGCACGCTGCTCGGCTTATGGGGCGAGCCAGGCCGCGTACACATGGCGATTCTCGACCGCGACGCAACAACTATCGCGGTGCATAGTCTTGCTTGCCCCGACAACAGCTTTCCCTCCATCGGCGCAATCCACGCGCCGGCAATCCGCCTGGAACGCGCCGCGCACGACCTGTACGGTCTGGACCCGATCGGTCTGCCCGACACACGCCCCTGGCTGGACCACGGCCCAAACCCAACAGCCTATCCGTTCCTGCCGGTTGAAGGCGACAGCCTGCACCAGATTCCCGTGGGCCCGGTCCACGCCGGCATCATCGAGCCGGGACATTTCCGATTCACCGCCGACGGCGAAACCGTGGTACGGCTGGAACAGCGCCTCGGTTACGTACACAAGGGCATCGAGCATTTGATGCACGGCGCGACGATCGAGCAGGCGTCTCGTCTCGCCGGCCGCACTTCGGGCGACAGCACGGTCGCCTACGCGCTTGCCTTCGCACGCGCCGTCGAAGCGGCTCTTGGCACAAACGCACCACCCCGTGCCGCATGGCTGCGCGGCCTGATGGCGGAACTCGAACGCATCGCCAACCACCTCGGCGATTTCGGCGCAATCTGCAACGATGCTTCATTCAGCATCATGTTGGCCCACTGTGGCATGCTGCGCGAGCTTGTGCTGCGCTGCGCCGCCGCCTGCTTCGGCCACCGCCTGATGATGGACCGCATCGTGCCCGGCGGCGTGGCGGTCGACCTGACACCCGAAGGCATGTCGCTGACCCGTTCGCTCATCGCTGATGTGCGATCGCGCTTTGCACCGTTGATTGAACTGTACGAAGCCACAGCCTCGCTACAGGACCGCACAGTGGGCACCGGCATCCTGACCGCGGAACTGGCGCGACGCTTCGGTGCCGGCGGCCATGTCGGTCGCGCCTCCGGCCGTCACTTCGACGCGCGACGTTCGATCGGTTACCCGCCGTACGATCAGCTTCACTTCAACGTGCCGGTGCTGCACGAAGGCGACGTGAACGCTCGTGCCTGGATACGCGTCAAGGAGATTGAACAGAGCCTGTCCATGATCCAGCAAATCCTGGACCACTTGCCGGCAGGTGACGTACGCACTGCAATCGAACCAGTCGGCCCCCGCGAGGGTATGGCACTCATCGAAGCCTTCCGAGGCGATGTCCTGATATGGCTCCGCATCGACGACGCCGGTCGCATCGACCGCTGCCACCTGCGCGATGCTTCATGGTTCCAGTGGCCACTGCTGGAAGCCGCGATCGAGGGCAACATCGTCGCCGACTTTCCACTGTGCAACAAGTCGTTCAACTGCTCCTATTCCGGACACGACCTATGACGCTCGACTGCGGGCTTCACCAGGCTCGTGCCAGCCGCGACGTTATGGAAATGGCCGGACGACAATGCTGAAGACGTTCCTGCAAGGCCTGCGTCCGCCGGTTACCGAACCGGCACCGGCGCTCGATGATCCGGAACTCGCCGCGCTGAGCGCGAAGCTCGATCGTGCGGCGCAGCGCCGGCTTGGCCACAGCCTGTCGATCCGCGAAGTGGACGCCGGCTCATGCAACGGCTGCGAACTGGAAATCCACGCCCTCAACAATGCGTTCTACGATCTGGAACGCTTCGGCCTGCGCTTCGTTGCATCACCGCGGCATGCCGACGTGCTGATGGTGACCGGCCCGGTGACGAAGCACATGCGCCAGGCGCTGGAACGCACCTGGCGTGCCACACCGGATCCGAAATGGGTGGTAGCGGTGGGCGATTGCGCCGCCGGCATCGGCGTGTTCGCCGGCAGCCCGGCGTGCATCGGCGCGGTGTCCGAAGTGGTGCCGGTGGACATCGTCGTTCGTGGTTGTCCGCCGACGCCGACCCAATTGCTTCAGGGCCTGCTGTCGCTGCTCAAGACATAGATCGGCAGTGGCCGGCCATTTGAATTCGCCTGGCGACCCAATCCGCAATGTCGCTGCTGACAAAAGCAAAAATCCGGTGATGCCTGCACGGACACGGGACGGTTCGATCCAAGCGCAATCATCCAGTCTGCCCAGTATTGTCAGCAAGGCGTCTTGGTGTGGCCAGAGCAATCGGGGGCATGGCGGGCAGCCGGGCTTTGCTGGCATTGCAAGGCGCACAGCGATGCGGCAACCTCAATCGAAATGCCTCACGCGTCCGCGATTGCTACGCCCCGTTCGCAATGACAAACCGCAATGACAAAAAAGTTGGGTCGGCCAGAGTGCTTCAGTTGTTCACCCCATCTTCCTGCCAGATTGGCCGGCTGGGTACGATTGAACCAGTTCGTTATGAGTAACCGGTGGAGCGGCAGTCCCGGCCGGCAGCCATGCCTCTGTCGCACAAGGCCGTGCGCTCACGGTTTCTTGGGACTACGTACATCCCCGCATGTGACGAACTCTACGCGATGTGCCATAGTCTCGAAGACGTTTTCGTTGTCACACGGTTGTAATCTGACGCACTACGCAATTGCCATTAACCGGAGCCAAAGTCGTTCGGACCAGCCCTTATGAAATGACATGTGATTCGGGAGGCGCGTGCCGCGATGTTAGGTAAGAGGCCAATTCTCGGAAGTTTGCTGGCGATTGCCATCGGTTATGCCGCCTACCCCTACGTGACGCTGTACCGGCTGGGTCAAGCGATCCGACAGGGTGACGCGCCCGCATTGCAGTCGATGGTCGATTGGAGCTTGGTGCGCGAAGGGATCAAGGAAGACATCTGCGATCTGGTGGTCGATGAGCCTTCGCAGACCAAGACCGGCGGGCAACTGCCGCCGTTTGGTGCGAGCTTCGTGCGCGGTATCGCGGCAAATGCAGTCGATGAAAGAGTAACACCGGAGGCGTTGCTGGCTGTGGCAGCACAACAGCCAATGGCCGTTCAGCCGGTTTCGCATGGCGCAGCGGTCCAGGTGAGTTGGGCCTTCTTCACTGGTCCAGGGTCATTCGTGGTGGATTTGCACGCACCGGGACAAGCCTCGCCCATCCGCCTCCGCTTGGAACTGCGCTCCGGCGCCTGGCAGGTAACCCGCGTCTGGCTGCCAGCGGAGCTGTTGGGCAAAGCCAACACCCGGACGTGATGGGCCAGGCTTTATGCGTCCCCGCGCCGTCTGACACGAGCGCGCACACTGTCACCGCAGCGGCGCCCGACGTGCTCGGGGTCCGGACATCGATCTGAAGTGCGGCGCGCAGGAAGACTTTTTGCATCGCGCGGTCGTGTTCGATGCCTGCGTCCGTCGCAGGTGGTTTCCTGCAAAGCCCCTTATCGGGGACCAGACATTGTGTCGATCGAGCCGGCTACCTCGGTATCCCTTCGGATCTGACGCCGATTGCCTAAGCGCTCCGAGTACGCCGCTGGTCGGCTCTTGCCCCTTCCGCCTCGCCCGCTACGATACCGCCCATGCCCCCCGACCCGCCGCCCCCCGTGGACCTGCTCCTGGTCCACAGTTCCGACCTGCACGTCGATGACGAGCGTAACGGCACCAAGCACAGCGCTGGGGCCGCGGGCCTCGCGGCTGTGCTCGCTGTCGCACGCGCGGCGAGCGCCGATGTCGTGCTGCTCGCCGGCGACACCTTCGACAACAATCGCGTCGCCCCCCTCGTGCTCGACCGCACCGCACAGTTGCTGGCCGATGCCGGCCGGCCGGTGGTGATCCTGCCGGGCAACCACGACCCCGCATTGCCGAACAGCGTCTTCGTCCGCGGTGGCCTCGCCGCCATTCCCAACGTCACGGTACTCGGCGTCACGCATGAAGAGGCAGTGGACTTCCCGCTGCACGACCTGGAGATCTGGGGCCACGCGCATCGCGACTACGAGAACATGGTCCCCTTGCGCGGCCCGCGCGTACGCTCCACGCGCTGGCAGATCGCCATGGCGCACGGCCACTACGAGCCGCCGGAGACACTTGCCACGCCGCTGCGGCCTTCCTGGCTGTTCAGCGACGATGCCATCGCCGCGACCGAAGCGGACTACCTGGCGCTAGGTCACTGGGATCGTCCGGTGCGCGTTGGCAACGGTGTCGTGCCGGCGTACTACTCAGGCTCGCCCGATCTCGCGCAAACGGTTAACCTGATCCGGCTGACCGCGGCCGGCCGGGTCGTCGTCACGCGTGAACCGCTGCGCTGGGACGACAGATAGGTCAGCCCCGTCGTCAGTTCCGCGACGGGAGGGGCCGGGGCGACGGGACGGTATGGATGGCCTGGGCCCCGCTTATCGCTGGGATGACAACACGCGGGTATAACAACACAGTAGAGGAAACAGCGATGCCCCTGCTCTGCGAGAAGCGTGGCGCCGTCGCCATTCTGATGTTGAGCCGACCTGAAGCGCGCAACGCCTGGTGCGAGGAATTCCAGACCGGCCTGCCACAGCACCTGACGGAACTGGAGGATGACCGCGACATCCGCTGCGTCATCCTGACCGGCGACGACCGCGGCGGTGCGTTCAGCGCGGGAGCCGACCTGAAGAACCCGCGCACCCACACGATGGAGTCGGTGGCCACCTTTCTGAAGGACCTGCCGAATCGGCGCCGAGGCCATCCGATCCCGATGCTGACCGACTTCGCCAAGCCGATCATCGCCGCGGTGAACGGCTACGCCGTCGGCATCGGCTGCATCGTCACCTATTGCTGCGACATGATCGTCGCCTCCGACCGCGCCGAATGGCGTCTGCCGCAGACCGGCCTCGGCATCATCCCCGCGCAGGGCGGCGCCGTGCGGTTGGCGCGCTGGGTCGGCAAGGGCCTGGCGATGCGCGCGGCATTCGGCTTCCCGCTCAAGGCCGACGAGGCTTATCGCATCGGCCTCGCGCAATGGCTCGTGCCGCACGACACGCTGATGGCGCGCGCGATGGAAGTCGCAGAGCACATCGCATCCCTACCGCCCTTGG
>DATKFJ010000521.1:0-7878 GCA_035511435.1 Acetobacteraceae bacterium
AATCATCGCCAAGGCCGAGGCGTGGCGCACCATGCCGAACGGCGTCTGCACCAGCGGATAGAACGCGTCTATCAAGCTGGTGTTGGCGATTGCATAGGCGATGATGCCGGTCAGAACGAGACCGGAACTCATCCAGTTGTAGACGCGTAGCATGTACGCGCGGAGGCCGGCGTCCAGGACCGCAGCGGTCGTGGCCGCCGATGCTCTTGGGTAGGTCCGGGTATCGGGACTGAAGGCCATGGTTTCCCTCTTTATGTCTCAGGCGGTTTGCCCGTGCTTTCTCATTTTGGAGATCGCCCGGGATGGTTCAAGCCAGATCGCAATGAAAGCTCGGTAACCCCTGCCGGTGTCTGCCGGCCTTCACTCGTTCCGCAACATGGGCGCCGCCTTCGTCCGTAGGGCGGCCACGGTGCCAGCATAGCCGAATACAAGCATCATGGCGAGAGATGCCAGCAGGGTGGCCGCAAGCGTTTCCGGCAGGAACACCCAGTCGATATGCATGATGTAGCGAACCACGCCGAAGCTCGCCAGTGTGCCCACCAGGGCGGCGATCAGGCCGGCGGCCAAGCCCAGCACACCGAACTCGACGAGCCATGCCGCGCGGAGCTGCCGGCGGGTTGCACCGAGGGTCTTCAGGATGACGGCCTCGTGCGTGCGACGCCGCTGTCCGGCGGCCACCGCGCTGACCAGAACCAGCGCGCCGGCCAGCAGGGTCAGCGAGCCGGTGGCGGTGAGCGCGGCGGCAACCTCGTCCAGCAGGGCGGACACGGCGGCGAGCACATCCTTCACAAGAATGCCGGTGACATTGGGCAGCGCGTCCGTGACGGCGCGCAACAGGCTGCCCTGGTCCTGGTCGGCCACACGGACGGTGGCGATGTGGGTGTGAGGGGCATTCTGAAGCAGGCCGGGGCTCGCCATCAGGGCGAAGTTCAGCGACAGCGACTGCCAGGCGATGTCGCGCAGGCTGGCGATGCGCAGGTCGATGTCGCGGCCGAGTACGTTGACCCGAATGGTGTCGCCGACGCCGACGCCCCAGCCCTTGGCCAGGCCTGCGTCGAAAGAGACCAGCGGCGGGCCGCTGTAGTCGCGCGGCCACCATTTACCGGCGACGATGCGAGTGCCCGGCGGCGGCGTAGCGGCGTACGTCAGGCCGCGATCGCCGCGCAGCGCCCAGCGCGTGTCGGGCGTTGCCTGCACCTGCTGGGCCGGCACGCCATTCACCGCGACGATGCGGGCGCGCATGCTGGGCACCTGCTGCATGTCCTGCACGCCGGGCTGCCCATGGACCACGGCTTCGAAGCGCGGCAACTGGCTGTCCTGGATGTCGATGAAGAAGAAACTCGGCGCGTTCGCGGGCAACTGTTCCAGGATCTCGCGCTGTACATTCCCCTGGATCAGTGCAACGGCGGCAAGCGTCGACAGGCCCAGGCCGACCGATACCAGCAATAGCGGCGTGGTCGAGCCTGGTCGATGCAGGTTGCCGAGACCGAGACGGCCGGAGACGCCACCGACGTGCCGCCCTGCCCGGGCCGCCAGCACGACGGCGGTTCCGCCCAGCCGGAAGAGTGTCAGTGTGCCCAGGGCGGCGGCACAGAACCACAGCGCGAAATGGCGATCGGCGGAGGTTGCAATCGTGAGGCCGATCAACGCGGTCACGACGCCGGTGTTGGCCGCCATCAGCAGCGGGGATGGGCGCGTTCGCTGCGGGATCATGGCATCGCGGAACAACGCGCTGCCTGGGATACGGGCAGCTCGTCCCAGCGGCCACAGCGAGAAGGCGAGCGCGGTGAGCAGTCCATAGCCGGCGGCGAGGACGAGCGGGCCGGGATAGATGCCGAGTACCGGCGGCACCGGCAGCACATCCTTCAGCCAGTCGGCCATGGCGATGGGCAACAGCGTGCCAATTGTGAGGCCGATCGCCACCCCGCACATGGCCAGCGCCATTACCTGGATCAGGCAGACCGCGAATACCAGGCCGGAGGAGGCGCCGAGGCAGCGTAGCGTTGCGACGGTACGGGCCCTCGCATCCAGCCAGGCTCGCACGCCGTTGGCGACACCGATGCCGCCGACCAGCAGGGAAGTCAGCCCGACCAAAGTCATGAACAGGCTGGTTTGGTCGATGAAACGGGTTACGCCGGGTGCGGCGTCATGCGGGTCGCGGATCCGCCAGCCTTCACCGTCGAAGGTTTGTCCAAGCGCTGCGAGGACGGCGGGTGCCGTGCCCGGGTTTGGCAAGGTGGCGCGGAGTGCGTATTGCACCATGGAGCCGGGGGCGATCAGTCCGGTCGATGCCAGCGTGTCGCTCGCGATCAGCACGCGGGGGCCGAGGATCAGTGGCGCGGCGACGCGGTCGGGCTCGGAAATCAGGGCGCCGCGGACGGTGAAGCTGGCGTTGCCCAGTCGGACGGTGTCGCCGGGATGCAGGTTTAGCCGATCCAGGATGACCTGTTCGGCCAGCAGGCCATGGTCGGCCAACGCGGTCGCGACGCCGCGTTGCTGCTGCGTGCCCTTATTTCCGCCCGCAAGGGGCGGCGTAACAGGTTCAGACTTGGGGGCGATCTGCGCTTCTCCGACCAGCGGCCACGCTGGATCGACTGCCTTCAGTTCGACGAGTTGCCGCTGGCCATCGTTCGCTATCAGCATGGATCGCATCTGCACCACGCCCGATAGCGTTGCGCCGCGCGCGCGCAGCCAGTCGCGCAGGGTGGCCGGCAATGGCTGAGAGCCGCTTTCCACCTCCAGGTCGCCGCCCAGGATACGGCGGCCATCGGTCGCCAAGCCTCGATCTGTCGCCGCGCGCAGCGTGCCGACCGCGGCGATGACCGAGACGCCGAGAGCGAGGCAGAGCAGCACGATCCACAGGCCGCGCACGCCGCCTCGCAATTCCCGCCGCGCCAGCCGAAAAGCCAGCATCAGGTCACCGCTCCAGCGATCCGACGGCGTGCGCTCGACATGGCCGGGCTGATTGCGCGAAGCGGGGCGACAGGCGGGGGGTGCGCGGTTTCGGTGGCGCCGGGACCCCTCCTCGCAACTCTGTCCCGCAAGGGGAGGACGGGTATGATGCTGGCGTCACAGTACCGGACCGGCGGAAACGGGTGAAAATTCGGCCTTGGTTACCCTGCCGTCGGCCAGGTGGATCCGGCGTGTACAGCGGGCCGCCAGATGCGAATCGTGGGTGATCAGCAGCAGCGTGGTGCCGGTCTCGGCGCGCAGCCGGAACAGCAGGTCCATCACCGCGTCGCCGGTGGCCTGGTCGAGATTACCGGTCGGTTCGTCGGCCAGCAGCAGTCGGGGACGTGGTGCGAAGGCGCGGGCCAGCGCCACGCGCTGCTGCTCGCCGCCGGAAAGCTGCCCGGGCAGATGCGTCAGGCGATGCGCCAGGCCGACGGCATCGAGCGCCCGCGCCGCACGGGTCGCCGCGTCGCGGACACCGGCCAGTTCGAGGGGCACCGCGACGTTCTCCAGCGCCGTCATGCTGGGGATGAGGTGAAACGCCTGGAACACGATGCCGACGGTCTCCCGGCGAAGTCGGGCCAGGGCGTCTTCGTCCATCGCAGTGACCGTATGGCTGGCAAGCAGGATGCTCCCACCGGTGGCGCGTTCCAGTCCGGCCAGTACCATCAGCAGGCTGGTCTTGCCGGAACCGGAGGGACCGATGATGCCGACGGCCTCGCCTGCCGCGATATCCAGATCGATGCCGCGGAGGATGTTGACCGGTCCGGCGGTGGAAGGCACGGTCAGGTGCAGGTTCCTGACCTGAACCAATGGCGCTGCGGTGGCGGAGGGAACCGGAGACGGCGGGATGGCATCCATGGCGGCACCATATGGCGTCCGCGAACGGTGGCGGAAGGCCGTGATCGCGTTGACCCTGATCGTGTCGACCTTGATCATGCTGGCGGCGGTTCCCGTGGCGGGGGCCGCCCCGGTGCGGCTGCTGGTGCTGGGCGATTCGCTGTCGGCCGGTTATGGGCTGGCGCAGACCGAGGGGTTCGAGTCGCAACTGGCAGCCGCCTTGCGCGCAGATGGCCATGACGTGCGGATCATCGACGGCGCTGTGTCGGGCGACACGTCGGCTGGTGGGCTGGCGCGATTGGACTGGGTACTCGGCGGTGGTGCGGACGCCGCGATCGTCGAGCTGGGGGCGAATGATGGACTGCGGGGGGTCGATCCAGCGGATACGGAGGCAAATCTGACGGCGATTCTCGACAAGTTGGCGGCCAGGCACATCCCGGTGCTGTTGAGCGGCATGTACGCGCTGCCTAATCTGGGGGCGGATTACGGTGCGGCGTTTCGTGCGGTGTTCGACCGGCTGGGGAAGCGGCCGGACGTGCTTTACGATCCGTTCTTCCTGCAGGACGTGGCGACCATCCCAGCGTTGAACCAGTCCGACGGGATGCATCCCAACGCGGAAGGGGTGAAGCGGATCGTCGCGCGGTTGTTGCCGTTGGTGGAGAAACTGCTCGCGGAGGTTCCGCCGGCATGAGGCTGTTTGTCGGTCTCGATCTGCCCTGGGACCTGCGGCAGCGCGTGGCGATGCTGTCGGGTGCCGGCATTCCGGGTGCGAGATGGGTGCCGGCGGAAAACTATCACGTGACGCTGCGCTTTATCGGGGAAACGCCGCGACACGTGGCGGAGGAGGTCGATCACGCTCTTCTGGCGCTGAAGGCGCGGGGCTTTTCGCTGGCGCTGGCCGGCGTGGGGACGTTCGGGAAGGGTGGGCGCAGCAATACGCTCTGGGTGGGGGTGGAGCGCAATCCGCAGCTCGACCATCTGCGGAGCAAGATCGAAACGGCGTTGCAGCGTTGTGGGCTGGAGCCCGAGCGGCGGCGCTTTCAGCCGCACCTGACCCTGGCGCGGCTGGACAATCCGGTGGAGGCGAAGCTGGCGGCGTTCGTGCAGGCGCATAATCTGTTCCGTGCCGAACCGGTGCCGGTGGAGCACTTCACGCTGTTCAGCTCGCTGCTGGGCAAGGACCAGGCGGTTTATACCGCGGAAGTGGAATACGCGCTGGCGTAGCGCGGTGCTTTCTTGTCACTGAAGGGCAATGACAATGAAGGCCGGTCGCCGATCGTATCAAGGAAACACGTGCACGGCGGGCCTTCGCCCGCCATGACGGGACCACTCAGAACGGTGTATCGCCGCGGACCGTGATGCGGCGCATGATGCGTGTTTCCGCCGGATAGTCGTTGATCGCGAAGTGCTGCGTGCAGCGATTGTCCCAGAACGCCAGCGAACCGGATTCCCAGCGGAAGCGGCAGGTGAACTCGGGCCGCGTCGAGTGCTTCTTCAGATAGTCGATCAACGGCTCGCTTTCCTCGTCCGTCATACCATCGAAATGCTGCACGTGGCCGCCGATGTAGAGTGCCTTGCGCCCGGTCTCGGGGTGCGTGCGCACAAGTGGATGCACCGACGTGGTCTGTACGTTGCCGGGGTCCTTGACCTTCATATGCGACATCTGCCGGTCATAGCGCTGCGCGCGCGACTGGCCGCCATGCTGCTTGAAGTTGTCGCCGACACAGACGGTATGGAGCTGCTCGACCAGCCGCTTCATGCCGTCCGACAGGCTTTCATAGGCAAGGTACTGGTTGGTGAACATCGTGTCGCCACCGGCGGACGGCACTTCCAATGCGTACAGGATCGTGCCCATTGCCGGCTGCGGCGAGAACATCTGGTCGGTGTGCCAGGAGCCGCCGAAGTTCTTCTTGTCATCCGGCGTCTTGATGATCTCGAGTATCTCCGGAAAGTCGGCCATGCCCTGCATGAACGGATGCAGATGGATCTCGCCCCAGCGGCGCGCGAAACGGAGCTGCTGCTCGGGGGTGAGCTTCTGGTCGCGGAAGAAGATCACGTTGTTGTCCAGCAGCGCGGCGCGGACTTCCGCCAGCACATCGTCGGGCAGATCCTCGGACAGATCGACGCCATCGACCACGGCGCCGAGCGAGCCGGCGATACGGTGGGTTTCCAGGTAACGGTACTTGGTGTTGCGCGGAGCGTTCATGGACTGGTCCTCCTTATGCCCGGAATGATGCCTCTGAACCTCGTGAGTGGGAAGTGGCAGGCGGTCCGGTAGCTTCTGACAGCTCGTCGGCGTGTCGGCGGCACGCCGGTGTCTGCTGCCACGCGGAACCGCGCCTGGCACCTGAGCATCTCGTGGTTTTCGTCGGCGATCTTTCTGCGTGTTATCTGGGCATCGTTGCCGGCGCCTCAGTACATATGTTGCCCGCCGTTGATCGACAGTGTCGATCCCGTAATAAACTCGGCCTCGTCTGCAGTCAGGAACACCACACCGCGGGCGATGTCCGCGGCATGGCCCAGGCGGCCGATCGGGATGCGCGCAACGATCTTCTCCAGCACCTCGGGTGGCACGGCGCGCACCATGTCGGTGTCTACGTAGCCCGGCGCGATGGCGTTCACCGTGATGCCGAAGCGAGCGCCCTCCTGTGCCAGCGCCTTGGTGAAGCCGTGAATGCCGGATTTGGCCGCGGCGTAATTGACCTGGCCATACTGACCGGCCTGGCCGTTGATGCTGCCGATATTGACTATGCGGCCGAACTTCGCGGCGCGCATTCCATCGAAGGTCAGCTTGCACAGATTGTAGCAGGAACCGAGGTTGGTATCGATCACGGCATCCCACATGTCGCGCGACATGCGCGCGAGCGTGCCGTCGCGGGTGATGCCGGCATTGTTCACCACGATTTCGATCGGGCCGACATCGGCGACGATCTGCGCCACGGCCTTCTCGCAGGCCTCGAAGCTGCAGACGTCGAATTGCATGGTGCGGATGCCGGTCTCCTCATGGAAGGCCGCGGCGGCCGTTTCATTGCCGGCAAAGTTGGCGACGACTATCCGGCCGGCGTGCTTGAGTGCCGTGCTGACGGCAGCGCCGATCCCTCGTGTCCCGCCTGTGACCAATGCGACCCGTGCCATCGGTTCCTCCCTGAGTTCTGCTTGGACGCATGATTTTAACACCCGTGGGGGAAACTGATAGCGGACGCGAGATCAGGTTTGTGCGCATCTGGCCCAGATCCCATAGCGGTCCAGTTCGGCCGCGAAAGCGGCGTGGCAGCCCGGGCCGCACCGGCCATGGCCCGGGTGCGGACACCGCCTGCGCCGCTGCATTATTTCCGGAGGCGCGGGATCGCGCCTGGCATCGTCAGTGGTGCCAGCCGCCGTGACCGCCCCAGCCGCCCCAACCGCCCCAGCCACCCCTGCCGCCCCATCCCCAGCCACCGCCGAAGCCGATCGCGATGGACGGCGCGTAGTACGCGGGGCCGTAATAGCCCGGATAGGCATAGGGATACGGATATGGACCGACTGGATAGGGATAGGGTGCGTAGGGGCTGCCGGCGTAGCCGGTAGGCGGCGCCTGAACGGTATCGCCATGCGCATAAATGCACTGGGTGTAACTGACATCGTAGGCCTGCTGGACGCCGCCGTATGAAGCGGCGGCAGTGTTAGCGCCAATCGCGCTGCCGGCGATCAGCCCGGTGGCGGCACCGATCGCGGCACCCGCGCCCACCGCGCCGCCCACTGAGCCGATGGCGGCGCCCGCCGCGGCACCCAATGCCGTGCCAACGACGGCACTACCGACCCCGCTCTGGGTTGCCGCGGCGGCGGGTGAGACGCCACCGGTCTGCTGTGCGGCGTACTGGCGGCACGCCATGTCGTCCTGTTGGAAGGCTTCGAAGCTTTTGTTTTGTCCTGGCAGAGCCATGACCGACGGCCCGGGCGGGGGTGCGACGGCGCAGGCACCCAAGGTCAAGGCAGTGGCGGGAACGAACAGGCTCAGGGTGCGGCGCATGGGGTGGCTCCTCGGGGCAATCGCCAACAAACTCATTGATCCTACACCTAAACGCTGCCGGCCTGCACCTGAACGAT
>DATKFJ010000522.1:0-10199 GCA_035511435.1 Acetobacteraceae bacterium
GTCAATGATCGCGGTGGGGTTGCCGGTCACAAAATCAACTTTATCTCGCTCGACGACAACTACAGCCCGCCCAAGGCGGTGGAACAGATCCGTCGTCTGGTGGAAGAGGACAAGGTCGCGTTCACCTTTGCCACGCTGGGCACGCCGACCAACAGTGCCATCGTGCACTACTTGAACCAGAAGAAGGTGCCGCAGCTGTTCGTCGCCACCGGCGCCGACAAGTGGGGCGACTACAAGAAGACCCCGTGGACGATCGGTTGGCAACCAAGCTATCGCACCGAGGCGCAGATCTATACCAAGTACATCCTGCAGCAGAAGCCGAATGCGAAGATTGCCATACTGTATCAGAATGACGATTTCGGTAAGGATTATCCGGCTGGCGTAAAGGACGTACTCGGCGACAAATTCGACAAGATGGTCGTCACCGCGACCTATGAGACAACCGACCCGACGATCGACAGCCAGATCACCACGCTACAGGCATCCGGCGCCGATGTGCTGCTGGTTGCTGCGATTCCGAAGTTTGCCGCGCAGTCCATCCGCAAGGTGCATGACCTCAACTGGAAACCGATGTTCTTCATGTCGAACGTGTCGATCTCGGTCGGCGCGGTGATGACGCCGGCGGGACCGGAGAACGGCATTGGCATCATCAGCGCCGGCTATCTGAAGGACGCTACTGATCCCGAATGGAACAACGACCCGGGCATGAACGAGTGGCGCGCCTTCATGAGCAAGTACATGCCAGGTGCCGACCTGACCGACGGCGGCTACATCGCTGCCTATGGTCTCAGCAAGACGATGCTGCAGGTGCTGCAGCAGTGCAACGGCGACTTCTCACGCGAGAACATCATGAAGGAGGTGGCTGACCTGCATAACGTCGAGAGCCCCGTGCTGCTGCCTGGCATCAAGATCAATACCAGCCCGACCAATTTTCATCCGATCCGTGCGATGCAGCTGCAGAAGTGGGACGGCAAGACGTGGGTGCGCTTCGGCGACGTCATCGAGGGCGCGCAGTCCTGAAGCGTTTGGGCGTGGCGGCGATATGCCGCCACGCCCGTTGACGACCGATCACGCCGGGAGTCCGTGCGAATGGACATACTTCATGTCGTCGTTCTCATGCTGGAGAACCGCTCGTTCGACTGCATGTTTGGCAAGTTGCAGGCGCAGATCACCGGGATCGACGGGTTGAATGGCGACGAGACCAATGTCTGGCACGCCCCGAATGGTTCGACCGACGTTCGTGTCTGGAACGACCCGACCATGACATCGCTGTCGGCCACTATCCCGGATCCCGATCCGGGTGAGCTTTACACCGACATCGCGCTGCAGATTCGTGGCATGAATGGCGATGCGCCGATGGGTGGCTTCGTCGACGACTACATGAACCAGAAGCCGGCGGATCGGCCTTACGATCCCAAGGCTGTGATGCACTACTTCACACCGGATCAGGTACCTGTATTGAGTCAGCTTGCCTACGAATTCGGCGTATCGGATCGTTGGTTTGCCTCGGCGCCGTGCCAGACTTGGCCCAATCGGTTCTTCGCCCATACCGCGACGGCTGGTGGCTGGCTCAACAACGATCCGCCGCACTTCCCCTACACGATGCCGACAGTGTTTGGCCGACTGACCGAGAAACACTGCGACTGGCGCGTGTATTTTCACGATTTCCCGCATGCCGCGACGCTGGCGACGTTATGGGAAGATGTGCCCACCCACTTTCGTTACTTCAACGCGTTTGCCGCGGATGCAGCGGCCGACGGGTTGCCGACCTACAGCTTCATCGAGCCGCGCTATTTCGCCGACACCGTGCTGAATCTGATTCCCAATGACATGCACCCGCCGCACAACATCGCATACGGCGAGCAGTTGGTCGCCCAGGTCTTCAATGCGGTTCGAGCGGGTCCGCGATGGAACCAGACACTGCTGATCATCACCTTCGACGAGCATGGCGGATGTTATGATCATGTCTTGCCGCCAGCGGCGGTACCGCCTGATACATCTCCCGCCAATGCGCCGTTCAACCGTTACGGCGTACGCGTTCCCGCGGTGATCGTTTCGCCTTATGTGCAAAAGGGCAGTATCATTCGCCCACCCGGCAACATCCCATTCGATCACACGTCCATCGCGGCGACGCTGCGCGGTCTGTACGGCATCCGCCCGCTTACGGCGCGTGATGCGGGCGCGCCCGATCTGCTCGGCGCGCTCGACACGCAGCCGAACAATAATGCGCTGCAGCGTATCGACGCACCCGTTCCGCCGCCAGCAGCGGCAGAGGTCGCTCGCGTGGCCGGCAAACCGCCGAACGATCTGCAGGCGAGCCTGACGGGCGCGGCCGCGCATCTGCCGACGTTGGGCGCCAACGTTGCGGCACATGTCCAGCGGTTGATTGCAGCACCGCCGGAACTGCCGGAGCACGACACGGTGCAGCTCGCTGCCGGTGCGATACAGGCACACGTCAAGGCGTTTCTTGGCATGGTGTAGTTGCCGCGCGATGCTCGGCTGCGTTTGACACCCCAATCGCTGGCGCACAGTCTGCGCCGCGTCCGAAGCAGGAGGCTTGATAATGCCCGCGGATGAAGGCAACGGGAGGCGTCTGCGCAGCCGGCGCTGGTTCGATGAGCCAGCGGATCCGGCAATGACGGCGTTGTATCTCGAGCGCTACATGAATTACGGCATCACACCGGATGAACTGCGCGGCGGCAAGCCGATCATCGGCATTGCGCAGACCGGGTCCGATCTGTCGCCGTGCAATCGGCATCATGTCGAACTGGCAAGCCGGGTGCGCGATGGCATCCGTGCCGCCAGCGGTGTGCCGCTGGAATTTCCGATCCATCCGATCCAGGAGACCGGCAAGCGTCCGACCGCGGCGCTGGATCGCAACCTGGCGTATCTCAGTTTGGTGGAGGTGCTGCACGGGTATCCGATCGACGGCGTGGTGCTGACCACCGGTTGCGACAAGACCACGCCGGCGTGCCTGATGGGCGCTGCAACGGTGAACATTCCGGCGATCGTGTTATCGGGCGGTCCGATGCTCGACGGCTGGTGGCAAGGCCGCTTGTCAGGATCAGGCACGATCGTGTGGGAGGGTCGAAAACTCTTCGCCGAGGGAAAGATCGGCTACGACGAGTTCATGCAGATGGTGTCATCGTCGGCACCGTCGGTCGGCCATTGCAACACGATGGGCACAGCCACGTCGATGAATTCACTTGCAGAGTCGCTGGGCATGTCGCTGCCTGGCTGCGCAGCGATTCCCGCACCGTATCGCGAGCGCGGCTGGATGGCGTACGAGACCGGCAAGCGGATCGTGGCGATGGTCCAGGAAAACCTGCGCCCGTCCGACATCATGACGCGCCAGGCGTTCGAAAACGCGGTGGTCGCGGCCGCTGCGCTGGGGGCATCGTCGAACTGTCCGATCCACATGGTGGCGATCGCGCGCCACATGGGCGTGGAGCACTCTCTGGACGACTGGCAGAGGCTGGGGCCGGACATCCCGCTGCTTTGCGACGTGCAGCCGGCGGGACGGTTCCTGGGCGAGAAGTTCCATCGCTCCGGCGGTGTTCCCGCGGTGCTGAAGGAACTGCTGCGGGCTGGCAGGCTGCATGGCGAGGCAATGACGGTCACCGGACGAACACTGGCGGAGAACTTGCGCGACACGCCGGATGGCGATCGCGAGGTGATCCGCGCCTACGACAAGCCGTTACTGGCAGCCGCGGGCTACGTGGTGATGTCGGGCAATCTGTTCGACAGCGCGGTGATGAAGATCAGCGTCATCGATCAGGAATTTCGTAAACGCTTTCTGTCCAATCCCGAGCGTCCGAACGTATTCGAGGGCAAGGCGATCGTGTTCGAAGGTCCGGAGGACTACCATCACCGCATCGAGGATCCCGACCTCGGTGTGGAAGAGCAGTCGGTGCTGATCATCCGCAATTGCGGTCCAGTCGGCTATCCCGGCAGCGCCGAGGTGGTAAACATGCAGCCACCGGCTGCACTTTTAAAGCGCGGCATCAATACGCTGCCCACCATGGGCGACGGCCGGCAGTCCGGTACATCCGGCAGTCCGTCGATCCTGAACGTGTCACCGGAAGCCGCGGTTGGCGGCGGGCTGGCATTGCTCAAGACCGGTGATCGCATCCGCATCGATCTCAACACGCGCAAGGTGGACGTGATGCTGCCGGCGGGCGAGTTGGCAGCACGGCGTGCCGCATGGCAGCCGGCGAAACTGGTGAACATGACGCCGTGGGAGGAGATCTATCGTTCCATGGTCGGCCAGTTGGGCACCGGCGCGTGTCTGGAGCCGGCGACGCTTTTCCTGAATGTCATCGAAACGCGCGGCGAATCGCGCAACAACCACTGAGCCACGTTCATGCAATTCGGCATAGCCATCCCAACTGCCGCTGACTCCTGGCGCCTCGTGCGCCGTGCGGAAGAACTGGGTTTCAGCAACGCGTGGTTCTTCGACACGCAGATGCTCAGCGCCGACCCGTTTGTTGCCATGGCGGCTGCGGCAATGAAGACCACGCGAATCAAGCTGGGCACCGGCGTCCTGATCCCGTCTAACCGCATCGCACCGGTCGCCGCCACAGCGTTCGCGTCGCTGAACAAGCTGGCGCCCGGTCGCATTGTGTTCGGTGTCAGCACAGGATTCACCGGCCGCCGCACGATGGGGCTCGGTGCTGTCAAGCTTGCCGACATGGAAGAATATATCCGCATCGTGCAGGCGTTATGGCGCGGCGAGACGGTGGACATGGAACTGGAAGGCAAGCGCCGGCCGATCCGCCTGCTGAACCCCGAGCTTGGCCTGATCAATACGCATGATCCGATCCCGCTGTTCATCGCCGCATCCGGACCGCGCGCACGCAAGCTGACAGCGAAACTTGGCGCCGGATGGATCGATAACGTTGCTGACGTAGACCGGGGTGTTGCCACATTGCAGCAGATGCGCACGACCTGGCAGGAAGCCGGCCGTGCACGTGAAGACCTGTCCGCGATCGCCTGGATCGGCGGCGCAGTGCTGGATGAAGGCGAGCCTGCCGATGGTCCGCGCGGCATGGCGCTGGCCGCGCCGCGCGCCGCGATGTTGCTGCATCGCGCCGCCGACACCGCGCTGGCCGGCTATCCCGCTCCACTTGCCATGTTGCCGGAGTTCACCGACGCTGTCGCAGGCTACGTCGAACAGGCGCGACGCTTCGAACCGAAGGATGCATATTATCTGTCCAATCATCGCGGTCACCTGATGTTCGTACGCCCGGACGAACGCCGCTTCATCACCGCGGAGATAATCCGCCGCACCTCGTTCATCGGCACTGCATCCGACCTGACGGCGCGCATTGCGGCATTGGCGGACGCAGGCTTCGGGCAGGTGGTATTCTCCATCCCACCAGGACAGGAACACTCGATCGAAGACTGGGGACGCATCCGCCGAGCGTTTGGCTGATCCACCAGGGAGGTATGCATGCCAGGACGCCTTGCTGACAAGACCGCGTTCGTCACCGCCGCGGGTCAGGGTATCGGCCGCGAAATAGCGCTGGCATTCGCAGCCGAGGATGCGCGGGTCGTCGCGACCGATGTGGACGAGGCGAAGGTGCATCGGATCGCGTCGGACAAAATCCATAGCGCCAAGCTGGATGTTCTGCATATGGCCGACATTGCGCAGGCGGCCATCGACGCAGGCCCGGTCGACATACTGTTCAACTGTGCCGGCATTGTTCACCAGGGAACCTTGCTGGATGCTACCGAGAACGAATGGCAGTTGGCATTCGATCTGAACGTACGATCGATGTTCCGTACGATGAAGGCGTTCCTGCCGGGGATGCTGGCGCGCGGCCGCGGCGTGATCATCAACATGGCGTCGGTGGCCAGCAGCCTGAAGGGCGTGCCAAACCGCTTCATCTACAGCGCGACGAAAGCCGCGGTGATCGGCATGACCAGATCGGTGGCGACCGACTATGTGAAGCAGAACATCCGGTGCAATTGCATCTGTCCAGGGACGGTGCACACACCAAGCCTGGAAGAGCGCATCGCAGCCAACGCCGCACAGGCCGGTTCGGTGGAAGCCGCGCGCGCAGCTTTCGTCGAGCGCCAGCCGATGGGACGACTTGGCACGCCGGAGGAGATCGCCGCACTCGCCGTGTATCTTGCGTCCGACGCCGCGCAATTCGTCACGGGGCAGGCAATCGTGATAGATGGCGGCCTTACGCTTTAAAGAGGAGATCGACACATGAAGCTGCTGCGCTATGGTGCGCCGGGCGCGGAGAAGCCCGGGATGCTCGATCGGGACGGCGCGATCCGCTGCCTTGCATCGGTGGTGCGCGATATCGATGGGTTCGCTCTGTCGGCCTCGGCATTGCAGATGATTGCGGGTCTTGATGCAACTACGCTGCCGAAGGTGGATGCGTCGGCGCGACTGGGATCCTGCGTGGCACGACCGGTGAACTATATCTGCATTGGGCTCAACTACGCCGACCACGCGGCGGAAGCGGGCATGCCGGTGCCCAAGGAGCCGATCATTTTCCTGAAGTCGCTGGGTGCGCTGTGCGGAGCGAACGACGATGTAAAAATGCCGCGCGGATCGAAGAAGCTCGACTGGGAGGTCGAACTCGGCATCGTCATCGGCAAGAAGGCGAGTTACGTGCCGGAAAGTCACGCGATGGACTATGTCGCCGGCTACTGTGTCTGCAATGATGTCAGCGAGCGCGAATACCAGCTTGAACGCGCGGGCACCTGGGACAAGGGCAAAGGCTGCGACACGTTCGGCCCGACAGGACCATGGATGGTGACAAAGGACGAAGTCCGCGATCCGCAAAATCTTGCGCTGTGGACAGAGGTAAATGGCAAACGCTATCAGAACGGCACGACCAAGACGATGATCTTCGGCGTCGTCAAGCTGGTCAGCTATGTCAGCCACTTCATCACGTTGTATCCAGGTGACGTGATCGCCACTGGCACTCCGCCGGGCGTAGGCCAGGGCGTAAAGCCGGAGCCGGTATTCCTGCGGGCAGGCGACGTGATGAAGCTGTCGGTGGACGGTCTTGGCGTGCAGACGCAGCGCGTGGTGGAGGCATAGCGGCGATCATTCAGGCAGTGGCAGCCCGACATAATTTTCTGCCAATGCGAGCGATGCGGCGCGCGAGCTGAACACATAGTCCAGCTCCGCCGCCTGCATCTGCTTTTCAAACGGTGTGTGGTCGAAGAACCGGTGCAGCAGCGTCGTCATCCACCAGGAGAACCGCTGCACCTTCCAGATCCGGCGCAGGCATGTCGTCGAATACGCGTCCAGCTTGTCGGTCGCCGCGTCCCTATAGAACGCCGCGATCGCGCGTGTCAGCACCGCCACATCGGCGGCCGCGAGATTGAGACCCTTCGCCCCCGTCGGCGGCACGATATGTGCAGCATCGCCCGCCAGGAACAGCCGCCCGCATTGCATTGGTTCGGCTACGAAGCTGCGCATCGGCGTGATGCCACGCTGCACGATCGGTCCCTCGGCCAGCGCGAAACCATCGCGAGAGGCCCGCGTTTGCAGTTCCGACCAGATCCGATCGTCCGACCACGCGGCGATATCTTCAGTCGGCGCACACTGGAAGTACAACCGGCTCAAAGTGGATGAACGCATCGCCAGCAGCGCGAAACCACGCTCGTGGCTGACATACACGTTCTCTTCCGTTGACGGCGGCGCTTCGGCCAGAATGCCGAGCCAGCCGAATGGATACTCACGCTCGAACACACGCAAGACGTTGTCGGGAATCGATGGCCGGCATATGCCGTGGAAGCCGTCGCAGCCCGCTATGATATCGCACGCAATTTCATGTTCAGCACCGCCGTGCCGATAACGGATGCGCGGCTGCGACGTGTCGAAGTCATGCACGCTGACATCGGTGGCCTCGAACAAGATCTGTCCACCCGCGGCCAGTCGCGCCGCGATCAGATCCTGCACCACCTTGTGCTGGCTGTAGACCATCACATGTTTGCCGACGAGTTCCGAAAAATCGATACGATGATCAGCGCGATCAAATCGCATGACCACACCCGGATGCAGCAGGCCCTCGCGCCGCATGCGTTCGCCGACCCCGGATTTGTTCAGCAACTGCTCGGTGCCGTATTCCAGCACGCCCGCACGAACGCGGTTCTCGACGTATCCGCGCGATCGCGCTTCCAGCACAATGGACTCGACACCTTGCAGATGCAGCAGATGCGACAGCAGCAATCCGGCCGGACCCGCCCCGACGATACCAACCTGCGTTCGCATCTCGTCGCCTCCTTCACGGGCCAGTGTAGCCGGCCCGCGTGCGGCGTGCATAATCGGGGCGCGATCCAGCCGATGAGGAGCCGACATGGCCGAAGCCCCACCCCCTGACACGCTGGCAGCCGAGTTCGACTGCTTGATGTCGCGTGCCGGAATCACGGTGCCACCACAACGCCGAGATGCGGCGCTAGCCGCCTATGCAGATCTACGCGGCCAGATCGCGTTGCTGCATGGCCGTTACGGACCGGAATCGGAACCATCCAACGTGTTTCGCCTCTCGCCACCCGGAGGCAAGTGATGGATACGCAGGATCTTTCCATTGCCGAGATGGGCCGCCAGTTGCGCGCGGGCAGCATTACCGCCGAGATGCTGGCGCGCGATGCACTCGCACGTGTAGCGGCACGGGATGGCGCGCTGCACGCCTTCGTGCTGGTGACGGAAGAGCGCGCGCTGGCCGATGCGCGCCGTGCCGACGAAGAACGTAAGTCCGGCCGAGACCGAGGGCCTTTCCACGGCATCCCCTATGCGCTGAAGGACATCTATGACACCGCGGGCATCCGCACGACGTGTCATTCCAAACTGCGTCTGCACAACGTGCCGAAAGAGGACAGCGTTGCGGCCGCGCGGTTGCGCGACGCCGGCGGCGTGCTGCTCGGCAAACTGGCGACGCACGAGTTCGCCATCGGCGGCCCAAGCTTCGATTTGCCATTTCCGCCCGCGCGCAATCCGTGGAACCCCGCGCACATCACCGGCGGTTCGTCGTCCGGTTCAGCCACCGCGATAGGCGCGCGCATGGTGCGCATGGCAATGGGATCCGACACTGGCGGATCAATCCGCGGACCAGCGGCATGGTGTGGCACGGTCGGGATCAAGCCAACCTATGGCCGCGTATCACGCCGCGGCGTATTCCCACTGTCGTGGACGCTGGATCACATCGGTCCGCTAAGCCGCAGCGTGGAAGATTCGGCAATCACGCTGCAGGTGTTGGCTGGTCACGATCCGCAAGATACCGCCAGCGCGGACGTCCCAGTGCCGGACTACAGCGCCGACCTAGAGAAGGGCGTCGCGGGTTTGCGCATTGGCGTTCCGCGCGGGTTCTTCGCGACGGCGCCGGCCATCACGTGGGACGTGACTGCGGGCATCGACCGAACGATATCGCAATTGCGCGAAGCGGGCGCGGTGGTGGAGGATGTGCAACTTCCGGACTACGCGCTTTTCTCGGCTGTCGGACGCGTGATCATGATGGCGGAGGCCTTCGCGATTCACGAATCGGATATGCAGGCCCGCCTGCTCGACTATGGCGAGATTACCGCGGGACGTTTCATTCTTGGTGCTGCGATCACGGCTGCCGACTTCATTCACGCCCTGCGTGCGCGCCGGGAACTGACCGATGCAGTGAATGGGGCGTTGTCGCACTACGATGCGCTTCTGACACTGTCCGCGCTGAATACGGCGCCGCGATTCGATCAGCCGACCGATTCGTTGTCCTCTGCATCGCCGATCCAGACTATCCCGTTCAATGTCACCGGCCATCCCGCCATGAGTGTGCCGACCGGTCTCGGCGCGAATGGACTGCCCATCGGCGTACAGATCGTCGGACGGCCATTTGATGAACCAATGGTGTTCCGCATCGGTCGCGCGATCGAGAAACTCTCGGGGTGGGACAGCGTAAAGCTACCGGGAGGCTGAACACCTCCTGGTCAGGGGTCGGCATGACGTGTGCAGGAACGGTCCGAATTGGCATTTCTGGCTGGACCTATGCACCGTGGCGCGGCGTATTCTATCCGAAGGGCCTGCCGCAGAAGCGCGAGTTGGAATACACCACCAGCCAGTTCAACTCGCTGGAGATCAACGGCACGTTTTACGGCATGCAAAAGCCCGATTCGTTCGGCGATTGGGCGGATCGCGCGCCGGATGGCTTTGTGTTTGCGGTGAAGGCACCGCGCTTCATCACGCATAT
>DATKFJ010000523.1:0-2279 GCA_035511435.1 Acetobacteraceae bacterium
CTTCCCGGCACAGCATCGCACCAAGATACACAGCACCAACCCACTCGAACGTAAGCGTGAGCCGATTAGCATGCTTGACGTTTGTGGCGGCGGGCTCTGACGATCTGTCCGATGAACCCGGAGTTCGTCGATGGAGATTGACGCGGACAAGATCGACGAAGCAGTGCTCGCTTTGCTTTACCTGACACTGCACGATGGTGCTCGTGCCTGGAAGGGCCACGATTGGGACGCGCTGGATCGTCTGTATCAGAAGGGGATGATCGATAACCCGGTCGGCAAGGCGAAGTCCGTGGTGCTGACCGATGAAGGGCTGACGGAGAGCGAGCGGCTGTTCAGGAAGCTATTCGAGCGATTGTCGCCGTGATCGTGATGCTCAGGCGGCTAATGCCAGTGATGGCATGAAGTTCCAGGGCAGCAACTCCTCGAGGCGGTTGTTGGGATGACCTCGCGCCAGGCGGTCCAGCACGCTGGCGAGATAAGCCTCGGGGTCGAGACCGTTCAGCTTTGCAGTCTCGATGACCGTATACAGGATTGCCGCGCGGTCACCGCCGCTATCGGAACCGAGGAACAGAAAATTTTTGCGCGTGACAGCGATGCCCCTCAGCAGTCGCTCCGCCAAATTGTTGTCGATGCTGAGCCGGCCATCGTCGATATAGCGGGTCAAGGCATCCCAGCGGCTCAACCCGTACTGCAACGCTTTGCCCAACGGCGTCTTGCCGGACAGCCGTCGTCGCTGGCCGATCGCCCAGGAATGGAATGCATCGAGGAGCGGCTTGCTGCGTGTCTGCCTTTGCATCCAACGCTGGTCAGCGGATCTACCCTTGATATCGGCCTCAATGGCATAGAGTTCCTGGATCTGCCGCAACGCCTCCTCGGCGATCGGCGACTTCGTGGTGTCGAACACCTCGAACAGCTTGCGTCGGGCGTGCGCCATGCAAGCCACGTGGGTGATCCGCGGCGAGTTGCGGCCATTGGCTCGATACAGCGCCTGGTAGCCGGCGAAGGCGTCGGCATGCAGGTAGCCGTTGAACCCGTCGAGATGGCTGCGGGGACGCTCGCCCTTCCGGTCGGGGCTGTAGCGATAAAGCACAGCCGGATAGCCAGGCCCCTGGTATGGCCGCGGGTCGACAGCATAGCACCAGAAGCGCGACAGCCTGGTCTTCCCGGTCCCCGGTGCCAGCGTGCGGATCGGCGTATCGTCAGTCCAGATCACCGACTGCGCCATGACGTAGCCGCCGATCAGCGCCGCCAGGGGACGCAACCACCACGCCACGTGGCCCATCCACTCGGCCATGGTGGTCCGATCGATCTCGACGCCCTCGCGTGCCAGGATGCCCGACTGGCGGTAGAGCGGAAGCCCGTCGCAGTATTTCGAGATCGCGATGTGGGCGAGCAGTCCGGGACCGGGCCGCCCTTTCTCGATCGGCAATTCCGGTGCCGGCGCCTGGAATATTTTCTCGCACAGCCGGCAGGCATATTTGGGCCGGACGTGTCGGATCACCTTGAGCCTGGCAGGGATCTTCTCCAGCACTTCCGTGACGATCTCGCCCAGCCTGGCCAGACGCGCGGGATCGCAACTGTCGCAGCTACAGACGATCTCAGGTTCGTGCACCACCACCTCGCGCGGCAGATGCGGCGGCAGAGGTTTGCGCGCAGACTTCTCGCGTGGCCTGAACGCGCGGCGGCGATCGGGCTCCGGACGCGCCGCGATCTGCTCGCCGACATCCTCCTCGCAATCCTCCAGCCGCATCTCGAGCTGGGCGATGTCGCTGTCCAACCTCTCCGAGGACTGGCCGTAGCGCTGCCGGCGCAGCATCGCCAGCTGCATCTTGATCTGCTCAATTTCCAGCAGCGCCGTTGTCAGCCTGGCCTTGACGACAGCAGCCTCGGCGAGTTCCGCTGCGTGCGCCGCGATGATCGCGTCCCGCTGTGCCAACTCGCGGCGCAGCCCCATGATCTGCTCTTCAGGCGACAGCGTGTCCACCATGTCGCGAGCCTATCCGATTCGCGACATGGGTACCAGAGTGGACTGCCGCCGAGGCGCAGATTTCTGCGTTCAGACAACTACTTCTGGCCTCGCCGTCCAGGCCGTTGCGCGCCAGTCGATCGATTCCAAAAGCATCGACAACTGCGCCATCGTCAGCGAAACCACACCGTCCTTGGCTTGCGGCCAGATAAACCGGCCACGATCCAGCTTCTTCGCGTACAGGCACATCCCCTGGCGATCCCAAAACAGAATCTTGATCAGGTCACCTCTGCGGCCCCTGAAAATGTACAGC
>DATKFJ010000524.1:0-10799 GCA_035511435.1 Acetobacteraceae bacterium
GACACGCTGCATCTGCTGGCCGAGGTGCTGAAGATCGCGTTTGCCGACCGTACCGCGGCGACCGCCGATCCGGCGTTCGTGCAAGTGCCGGTGGCGAAGCTGCTGTCGAAATCCTATGCCGCGGATCGCCGTGCGCACATCGATCCGGCGCACGCACAGGCCTGGAGCGCGGAGGTTGCGCCGGGCGAAGGCGCCCACACCACCCATCTGACGGTGGCTGACGGCATGGGCAATATCGTTGCCAGCACGCAGACCATCAATTCACTGTTCGGCGCGCGCTACATCGTGCCGGGCACCGGCATGATACCCAACAACTATATGTTTGTGTTTACACCGCATCCGGGCCGCGCCAATTCGGTGGCGCCGGGCAAGCGCGTCACGTCGTCGATGTCGCCGGTTATCGTGCTGCGCGACGGCACCCCGCGCTATGCACTCGGCTTGCCTGGCGGGCTGCGCATTTTCCCCTCGGTGATGCAGGCGCTGTCGAACCTGATCGACCACGGCATGAGCGTGCAGGAGGCCGTGGAGGCACCGCGTCTGTGGACCCAGGGCTTCGGCGTGGAAGTCGAGAACTCCGTCCCGTCCGATGTGCTGGCAGCGCTGCGCGACCGCGGGCACGATGTCGCCGCGGTCGGCAACGTCGGCGGCGGCATGAGCGCGATCCAGTTCGACGCGGATGGCACGATGACCGGCGCCGCCTGTTGGCGCGCTGATGGAACGCCGATCGGACTGGGTGGCGGCTACGCGCGCAAGGGTGTCCGGTTTCGGCCGGATCAGGCGCGGAGCTAGGCGCTGGCGTCATTGCCCACGGCAATCGCGCCGCACGCGTGCAGCGATGCGGCAATTCCGAACGAAGTACGCACCGGGAACGAGATTGCCTGGTCGCTTTACCGTTCGCGATCGCGGCGCTACTCCAGCGGCACCGATCCAGTGTACTTGACAATGTCCAGCCCGCCGCTCAGTCGGTCGTTGGCGTAGATCAAGCCGTTTTCGTCGACGTAGATATCATTGATCTGGATCGTGTGCGTGGCGTTCTTTGCCGGCGCCGCTTCGACCAGATAGCCGATCTCCACCGGATGGTACGGGTCCGCGAACGAATAGGCGCGAATGCCGCCGGCGAAGAAGCTGCCCACCAATGTCCTGTTCAACGTACGCGAGGTGCTGACCGGTCGGTTCATGTCGATGTTGTGGGAACCGAAGCGCCCGCCCGCCTTGCACAACGCGTCGAAATCCGCCGGCGGCGGCATTGGCGCGAGCGGAACCGGGTTCGTCTCGTTGCTGATATCCCAGACCCAGTCGCGCTTCGGCCAGTCCTTGCAGTTGTTGGCGGTCGCTTCCTCGCTCTGGATCATCAGGTTGCGCGATGGAATGGCGACCAGCGTGTGGGCAAAGCCGTTGCCGAGTGATTGCCAGGAGCGGTGCATCACCAGCTTCGGATGTGCCTTGTCGGAGATATCCAGGATCACCAGACCGCCATCGATCCAGCCGATGTAGACACGGTCGGGATGCTCCGGCGTCAGCGTTGGCGTGTGCATGCGGATGCCGGTATCGAACGGCGTGACGCGCGGCGGCGACGGCTCCTTGTCGCCCACCCGCGTGCCCGGCAGCCACCAGCGTCCGGCCTCCTTCGGATGCGTCGGATCGCGCATGTCGACGATCATCAGGAACTGGTCGTCGTTCTTGTTGCGAGGTTCGAAATCCTTTGCGCCGGTCGAGAGATAGGCGAACCGGCCATCAACAAACCAAAGATAGTGCACGCCACGCGAATGCGGACCCGATGTGTCGAAATGCGACAGCTTTTTCGGATGCGCGGGATCCGCAACATCGAAAACATCCATGCCGGCACTGGGCTGGCCCACCTTGTCGACCTGATGCGCCACCGCCAATGTGGTGCCGGACAAGCCGAGAGAGTTGCAGCGCGCGGATGCGGGCTCGACCGGCAGTTGGAAGATGACCTTCGGATCCTCGGGTTTCGTCACATCAATGACGCTGAAACACATCGGCGCCGATTCATGCGCCAGGAACAGCACGCGCTGGCCGTCGGGATATTGGTGCAGCGCGAGGCCCTCGCCTCCCTTGCCCACGCCATTCAGGTCGCTGTGGCCGATGATCTGCATGTTGCTGGATTCCGCCACCGCAGGAATTGCATCGGCCTGAGCCGCCTGTGCTGTCACCACCAGCACGGCGGCCAGGCCCAGCGCCTTGCACGCGAATCGTCCCATGATTCCTCCCCTGTCGCGTTGACGCGATCGGTGAGTCTACGGCTTGTGCGGCGGCGGCGACAATGCGGGTCGATGCTGCCTGGGCCCTGCGCACGAATGCACGGTCGAAGTGGCGAAACGCTCTGCCATGTAGCGTGATGCGTGGTGGCGAGCATCGGCGAGGTCCACGCCCTGACGCGCCGTTGCAACGCATCCAAGACCTGTCTCAACCTGTCGCGGCGATTTCCAGCACATGATCGGCCAGCGCCAACGATGCGGTCAGTCCCGGGCTCTCGATACCGAACAGGTTGATCAACCCCGGCACACCGTGCGTCTGCGGTCCCTGCACCACAAAGTCCTGCGCCGGCGCACCGCGCGGTACGATCTTGGGACGGATGCCAGCGTAACCGGGTTGCAGCGCGCCATCCTTCAACGCCGGCCAATACTTGCGCACCGCGGCATAGAAACTGTCCGCGCGCGCCGGATCGACGGTGTAATCGATTGCATCGATCCATTGCACGTCCGGCCCGAACCGCGCCTGGCCGCCCAGATCGACTGTCAGATGGACGCCGAGGCCGCCGGGTACCGGCACCGGATAGATCAGCCGGGAGAATGGCGACCGACCTGTCAGCGTGAAGTAATTGCCCTTGGCGTAATGCGCCGGCGGGATTCGTTCCGCGGGCATGCCGACGATGCGCGATGCGAAACCCGGTGCATGCAGGCCGGTGGAATTCACCAGCAACCGGCAGCGCAGCGTGATCGGATCAATGCCGCCGACATCGATCTCCACGCCGCCCTGCACGACGCGCCCGCCGGTGACCGGGCTGAAAAACACCGGTACCGCGCCGGCATTCTCCGCATCGCCCTGCAACGCCAGCATGAAGGCGTGGCTGTCGATGATGCCGGTGACCGGCGACAGCAGCGCGCTGGTGCAGCACAGATTCGGCTCCATCGCGATTGCCTCGGCCGCGGTGAGCACGCGCATGCCAGCGACGCCATTTAGCTCCGCGCGGCGCTTGATGCCGGCCAGCATGGCGTCTTCTTCGGAGTTGGTGGCGACGATCAACTTGCCGCAGTTGATGTGCGGCAAGCCCTTTTCCGCACAATAACGATACAGCGCCTGGCGACCCGCGACGCAGAACCGCGCCATGAAGCTGCCTGCGGGATAGTAGATGCCGGCGTGGATCACCTCACTGTTGCGCGACGATGTTTCGGTACCGATGCCTTCCGCGGCATCGAGGATAATCACCTCACGTCCCGCCAGCGCGAGCGCACGCGCCACTGCCAGACCGACCACCCCGGCACCCACCACGACGCAATCCACCCACTCCACGGAAAATCTCCTTGCCGCCGTGCGCCCGATTTACGCCGGCCAACCGATAGGCGCTAGGCTGGTGCGATGCTGACCTTGCATGCAGGCGAATCCTCGCTGGTCCTGGCGCCCGAGATCGGCGGCGCCATCGTCGGCTGGACATTCGGCACAGTACCCCTGCTGCGCCGACCGCACCCCAACGCGATCGTGCAAGGCAGTATCCACGGGCTCGCATGTTTCCCGCTGATTCCGTTCTCCAACCGCATTGCCTGGGGGAAGTTCCGCTGGGACGGCAGCGACCACATCATGCCGCGAAATCTCGGCGATCATCCTCATACGATCCATGGGGTGGGTTGGCAGAGCACGTGGCAGGTTGCGACCGTGTCCGCGACAACCGTTGTCATGACGCTGCGGCATGATGCCGCCGGTGAACAGGCGCGCCGCTGGCCGTTCGCCTTCGCAGCCGAACAACATTTTACGCTGTCGCGGGATGCGCTGAGCGTTGTGCTGATGCTCACCAATCTGCATCCGCGCGCCGCGCCGGCGGGCCTTGGCCTGCATCCGTATTTCCCGCGCGCGGATTCACCGACGTTGCGATTCAACGCGGCGAATGCCTGGTTGAATGACGAGACGATGCTGCCCGCGAAATGTATCCCCGTGCCGCCGGAGTGGGATCATACGGCCGGGCAGCGAATTGGCAGCACGCCGCTGGACAATTGCTATGCGGGGTGGGATGGCGGGGCGCGCATCGGGTGGGATGCCGAGGGCCCAGGTGTCGTTGTCGAGGCAGATGACCTGTTCCGCCATCTGATCGTCTATGCGCCGCCCGGTCAGGACTTCTTCTGCCTGGAACCGGTCAGCCACATGACCGATGCCATCAACCGGATGGACGCTGTCCCTGACCATGGATTGCGCACCCTCGGCGCCGGCGAGACGTTGCGCGGCACCATGACGTTCCGCCTGGAGGGTGTGGCCTGACCACACCCCGTTTCACTGCCGGACCAGAAGATCCAGCCGATATCGATCCTCCTGGTACCGCGTCATAGGTCGCAGGAATCCCTGTGCGTGCGCCATGAACGTATCGGCCGCCTGGTCGCCGGTACAGGGATCACCCGTACAGGGATCGCCAGACTCGCCGCGCCAATTCACCAGCAGCACGAGACCGTCCGTTTTCAGAGTGGTCGAAGTCCGATCCGCCACCGCGGCAATGTCATCGGCAGAGAGAAAATAAAGCACCTCGGACAGCACGATCAGATCAAACATTTCATCGGGCCATTCGCCCGGCACATGCATCCGCTTGAAGCGAACCCTCGGCTGATCCGTACAGGCGGCCCGCGCGATGGCCAGAGGCTGTTCGATGATATCGACCGCCAGCAGCCGATCGCAGCGTGACGCCAGCATCCGGGTCATCACACCGATCGAACAGCCCACCTCGAATGCATGGCGGAAGCGCCGCGTCCCCAGAGCCTCCATCGTTTTATTGTACTTTGCCTGTTCATAGTCGCTGGTACGAAAGCGCCACGGATCCGGATCAGCGTCATACAGGCGTTGAAAATGTGCCGGATCACGCGAGGGTCGCCGTGTGGTCATGGCAATAGGAACGTCTCCCACGGGCCGTCCAATTCCAGCAACAACGCAGCCGGCAATTGAAACCCGCCTGCGTCATCGCTGATCAGTCCGCCATATTGCGAGGCATGTGCGGCAATGGCACGCCGCTTGGCCGCCAGGTGAGCTGTCATGTCGAGGCGCCAACCTTGGATCGGGCCTGCGTCGACCGACGTATCATCCGGCAGGGTCCAACCCCATACGGGATACGATCGGTGCGGAATACCCGTTATGCGCGCAGCCGCGGATGCAAGCAGTGCGGCGGCTGCGTGGTCGCAATGCGGGTCGAACCGCCACGTCGCCAGGATGGCCGAGCAGTCAAACGTCCGCACCCGTTCAGCTAGATATTGCACGATGGCATCGAATGCCGGACCGGCGTGTGGTGCGTTGGTGTCCGGCGCACGGAGGAAAAATAACCGGTCCTGTGGCAGTCCCAGAATCTGCACGGCGCGCGCCGCTTCGTGCTGGCGCAACGCGGCCAATTTCGCAGGCGGATATAGCTGCGAGCCCGGATGCGAACCGCTGCCGTCGGTCAGGATCGCCACCACCGGCGGCCGCGATTCGTCACAGCATTGTGCGATCAGGCCACCGCAACCGAGGCTTTCGTCGTCGGGATGCGGCGCCAGGATCAGACAGGTGCCGGCGCCGATGACATCGGTCAATGTGCCGATTGGCAGGGTTCGCCAAAGTTGATGCACACGGCCCGCCGCGATCATCGCCATTCCAGGGTCGGTTGCTGGGCGAACCAGGCGGCCGCCTCGGTCAGCACTTCATCGGCGGCCGGCTGGCGAAGGTACGTGCCGAGGTCGCGACAGATGAGTTCTACCGGGTTGCCGTGGCGGAATGCCGACAGACCAAGCGACCGCTGGACGAGCCGCATGGCATCCAGACACGCGGTTTCGATGGCGATGCGCGCCAGCCCGACATAGGCGACGGCATGGCCCGGATCGGTATTCGGATGTTCGGCGGTCCGCGCGACCTGGCGCAACCATAGCCGGCTGGTTTCACAGGCGATCACCGCGCTGCCCAGGCGTTGCAGATGATGCGGATTGTTGAGTCGGTCCGCTGCATTCAACTGCACCTTCAATTGATCCAGCAGGGCGCACAATCCGCCCAATGCGACAGCCGAACCGCGCCATGCACCGGCGGAGAAATCCGGTTCGCGCAGATAGTCGCCCGGCTTGCCCAGGCACGCGTCTTTCGACGTGGTGCAGCCGGTGAAATCGACGGCGCCGGTCACCGCGGCACGCATACCTTGCAACGGCGATTGGAGTGGTGAGACCCGTTCGGCAGTACCCAACGTGACCACAAGCATCTGCGACTCGCCATTTTCGTTCACCGCGGTCACCAATGCGCGCGTCGCATAGCCAGCGCCGGAGCAGAACATCTTGCCGCCCGTCAGCCGAATCCCGTGCCGCGTTTCGATCATGCGCAGTCCACCCCGCGGTGGATCGGTTACCCACAGCGCGAACAGATGCCCATCGCGAACATCCCCGTCGGCCGCTGCCTTTTGTTGGGGCGAGCCGCAACGGCCGATCAGATGTCGCGCGTTTATATGCGCCTCAAAAAGGCGCCCCACCGCAAGATTGCCGATGCCGATGTGGACCAGAACGCCAGCCAATTGGTCGGCGAGATGGTCACACACAGCGGCCGTTGCACGGTCTTGCGCGACAGGCAGTGGCAGAGCCAACGCGCCCGCTGCGCGCAATGCCGCAATGTCCTCGGCCGGAAACACCGCGGCGTCATCGTGTTGCGCGGCACGTTGCTGCATCGATGGAACCAGCGCGGCGACTCGTGCGATGATATCGTTGTCCGTCGCAGCGGCAGGGTCGTGGTGCTGTGCGACTAGCTGCATGGATCGGTCTTCACGAGCATGCTGTCGCGGTACGTGTCCTGATGCTGTTCGAGCAATTGCCGCGCGTAGGCGATCTGCCTGGGAAGTTCGGTGAACCGCACGCGCCGTCGTACCAGGAATGGACTGGCGGATTCCACTTCTGTCCAGGCGGCGCCGAAATAATGGTTGTTCAGCCTGCGCTGCAGCAACGCATGGGACATGCCGAGGTCGGCCGCCAACTCCTTTCGCGGCGTGAAGCCCGCGCGCTGGTCCCGCCACGCCAGACGAACCCGGCGGCGAAAATCGACCCGCCGATAGGCATCCGCCGCCGGTTCCAGCGCGTCGTCGGTGAATTCATCCTGCTGCTGCATCCGCCGACGGATGGTATCAGCCATGCCCCCGGGCGCACGGCCATGAAGCCGCCCGGAGACGGTAACGGCGATGGTCGGGTCATGACGGATCCGTGCATCCATCCGCGCGAGCCTGGTGATGAAGGCGCGATCTTCACCCGCGGCGACCGAGGGAATACCGCCGGCCCGGCGGAATGCCGAGACCGTGACACCAATGCTGGCACCCGCCGCTTCGGTATGCCGCGGCCAAGGATCCGGCGGTGCCGGATCGAGGATGCATGCGATCTTGTCCAACAATTCCGTCAGCTCGCATTCCAGTGCGTCGTCTTCGTGCAGATGGGATGGGATCAGCGCAGCTTCCATCGCATCGAGGTGGACGCGCCCGCAAACCGCATCAGCACCGGCCTGCAAGGCCGCCACGTTCCGGTCAACCCAATCGTCCGCGACGATCGTATCCGCATCCGTTGTCAGCAGAGCGCCGTTGCTGCCCGCGATGTGGGCCGCATGATGCATCGCGAGTCTTCGCGCATTGCCGGCGTTGGCGCCGTGCGGCGGAAAAGCATGGGGAATGATACGCAGAACGCATGGCAGGCTGCTCGCCAAACCGCGAGCGACGGCTTCGGTTCGGTCCGTGCAGTTGTTCAACAGCACAAGGATGGCATCAGGCCTTCTGGTTTGCCGCGCCAGCGCCTGAATGCAGGCGCCAATTCGGTCTTCTTCATCCCTGGCGGGAATCGTAACGACGGTGACCGGGTTGGCGCCGCAGCCGCGCACGCAGTCAAGCTCCGGCGCGCACGGCGACGGCACCGAGATATCAAATTGATCCACTCGTCCTACCTGTCCAGAGGGCATGATGCGGGGGCATGATGCAGGGGCATGATACGGAGGCTCGACGCCCGAGACGCTGCTTCAGCGGCGCCGGCAGGCTCCATTGCAACGCGCGGCGGCAGGAATGGTCCCGCACTCGTGCCGGGTGATGCATGAAATTTTGCGCGATATCACACGACCGTGGGGGCCGCGCGTTGGTCTAATCGCCGAGTGCGAGCCTCAGCAGCGACAATCCTGCGATCAGCCACACCGCGCCGGCGATCGCGCCGATGCGTCCCGCCGCCGTTTTCACCGCGGCGTAAACGATGAACCCGAGCCCGATGCCGGTCGCGATCGAGAAGGTGAACGGAATGCCGATCGCCACCGTTACGGCGGGCACGTATTCGGTGGCGTCGTCCCAGCCGATATCGCGCAGCGCACGCGCCATCAGGCACGCGACGAACACCAGTGCCGGCGCGGTGGCGAAGCTTGGGACGGCGGTTGCGATCGGTGCGAAGAACAGGGTGAGCAGGAACAGCACTGCGACGGTCACGGCAGTGAGACCGGTGCGGCCGCCAACCTGGATGCCGGCGGCGCTTTCGATGTAGCTGGTGGTCGTGCTGGTCCCCAGCACCGCACCGATGATCGCGCCGCCGCTGTCGGCCATCAGCGCCTCACGCAGGCGCGGCAGTGTGCCGTCGGCGCGCATCAACCCGGCGCGTTGGGTCGTGGCGATCAACGTACCGGCATTGTCCAACACATCGACCAGGAAGAACGTCAGCACCACGGTCGTCACGCCAAGCGGCAGCGCACCGGCGATGTCGAGCTGCAGAAAGGTTGGCGCCAGGGAGGGCGGTGCGGATATCAGGCCATGCAGCGCGGTCAGTCCGAACGGAATGCCGAGCAGTGCCGATACCACGATGCCGATCAGGATCGCACCGGCCATGCCACGCGCGGCAAGTCCCGCAATGAGGAGAAAGCCCAGGCAGGACAACAGGGTTGCCGGCGTGCCGAGATGGCCGAGTGCGACAAGGGTTTCTGGATTGCCGGTGACGATGCCCATTTCGTGCAGGCCGATCAGACCGAGGAACAGTCCGATGCCGGCGCCGATGCCAAGTTTCAGCGACATCGGGATGGCGTTGATCAGCCACTCGCGGATGCGCAGCAGGCTGATGATGAGGAACAGCACGCCGGAGAGGAACACCGCACCGAGAGCGACCTGCCAGGGCACGCCCATGCCCTTCACCACGGCAAAGGTGAAGTAGGCGTTGAGCCCCATGCCAGGGGCCAGGGCCAGCGGCAGATTTGCCAACAGGCCCATCGCGGCGGAGCCGATGGCCGCTGCAATGCAGGTTGCGGCGAACGCGGCGCCGTGGTCGATCCCCGCCTGCGCCAGGATCGAGGGATTGACCACAACGATGTAGGCCATCGTCAGATAGGTGGTGAGGCCGGCCAACAGTTCCGTGCGAACCGACGTGCCTTGTTCGCGCAGATCGAACATGCGTGAGTGCTAGCCGCCGAGTGCGCCTTGCGTGTTCACGTACATCGCGTACAGCCCATGACTCGCCGCCATGAACAGGCGATTGCGCCAGCGTCCGCCGAAGCACAGATTGGCGCAGCGTTCCGGCAGTGCGATGTGGCCGATCGGTTCGGCTGCCGGGTTGAAGATGCGCACGCCATCCAGGTCAGGCTCACCCATCCCCCAACCGCACCACAGATTGCCGTCGATATCGACGCGGAAGCCGTCCGGCGTACCGGGGCCGGCGTCGATGAACATCTTGCTGGCGCCGAGTGTGTTGGCGTTGACGTCGAACACGCGGAGTTTTCGCGATGGCACGCCGCGCGATTCGACGACGTAGAGTTTGCTTTCATCGGGTGAGAAGGCCAGGCCGTTCGGCCCCTGCACATCATCCGCCGCGACGGTGACCGCGCCGGTCTGACCATCGACGCGGTAGACGTTGGCTGGGAGTTCCGGTTCGTTCCTCTCGCCTTCGTAGTAACCGAGCAGACCGAATGGCGGGTCGGTGAACCAGATGGAGCCATCGGACTTCACCACCACGTCGTTTGGCGAGTTGAGGCGCTTGCCTTGATAGCTGTCGGCCAGCACGGTGATGGCGCCGTCGTATTCGGTGCGAATGACGCGGCGGCCGCGGTGTTCGCATGTCACCAGGCGGCCCTGGCGGTCGCGGGTGTTGCCGTTGGCGTTGTTGGAGGATTTTCGGAACACGCTGACTGCGCCGGTTTCTTCTTCCCATTTCAGGATGCGGTCGTTGGGGATGTCGCTCCAGAGTACGTAGCGGCCATCACCGAAATATACCGGCCCCTCCGACCAGCGGCAGCCTGTGGCGAGGCGCTCCACCGACGCGAGCGGCAGGCGGTATCGGTTGAAGCTGGCGTCCAGTACCTGCACCGCCGGATCGGGATAGCGCTCGCTAGGTTGCCACATGGTCATGTTTGCCCTGTTGTTGCGTTTATGATGCGGGGGGTGCGGGGTTATCGCAAGGCGGGCCGCCGCCGCCGTCGTCGTCGGTCAGCGCGAGCGGGTTTATATCCTGCCGGCATCCACGACCCACAATTGCGCCGTGCACATCCGGCTGTCGTCGGATGCAAGCCACAACACGACGCGTGTCACATCCGCAGGCGCCAGCTTGTCCTTCAGGCACTGGCTGTGGATCAGGTTCTGTTCCGCC
>DATKFJ010000525.1:0-15552 GCA_035511435.1 Acetobacteraceae bacterium
TTGATCTTGCGCCCGTTGATGCCGCCTTCGGAATTGGCCTCGTCGAACACCATGCGCCAGGCGTTGGTATTATTGACGCCCCACATCGCGGTCACACCCGACAGGTCGGTGTAGGTGCCGATAATGATCTGGTTATCGGTCACGCCACGCTGACTGTCCGCTGCAAAGGCGGGACCGATCAAAGCGGTGGCAAGTGCCACTGCCAGAAATTTGTTGCGCATGTGCCGTTCCTTCCGTTACGTACTGTAGGCTTCTTCCATCAAGGCGCGATAGCGCGCGTCCAGTTCGGTGCCCCTGGTCGCGTGGCCGTCGATCTGCTGAATGACCATGCCGAGAGCCATGGCCCAACGTTCGATCTCGGGCGGTAGGGAAGCGACGCCGATATAGGCGTGCCGCAGCCGGCCAAGCCCGAGTTCCCGCCGCACCGCGCGCAGCACCAAAAGACGCGCCAGCAGCGCCGATGGTCCGCCACGCTGCGCCGCCGCGATCGCCGCGCGATAAGACAGCCGTTGCACATGGGTGGCTCCGGTGGCGCCATCCGTCGCCCGAGCGTACAGCCGCTCCCAAACCTGGCGGTCGGTGCCCAACATCGTGGGCTGCACTTCTTGCAGATTCTCCATGACGGTGTCGGGGTTTTCCAGGTAGTTGCTGACCGCACGCGCATCCAGCGCCAGATAGAGTCCGAACACTCGCTCTATCATATGGCACATCGGCAGGAGTGCCAGACGTTCGTCGCCGACCCGTGGCGCCAGCAACGTCCGTGCGTGGGCAATCAGGTGCAGCGCATCGCCATGCGTCAGCACGCGTCCCTTGGCGGCGGTTCCACCCCCATTCGGCAGCAGCAGCACCGCTGGTTGTTCGTTGGCAATTGCCGCAATGCCGGTCTGCCATTCGTCGGGATGAGTGCGGTCATGATCCGCGCCGCGCGCGGCAAGAAGCTGGAAGCCCTCGCACATCGGATCGGCGAAGTCGCGCAGGCCCTTCATCTCGAAAATCACGATGCGTTGCAGCGCTGGGCAGCGATCGCGCACCGACAACACCTTGTCGAGCTGTTCATCGTTCTCCACGAACAGCACACGGCAATCGGATTGGCGCAATGTCTCACCCAGCGCTTCGGCTTCCTCCTCCGGATGAATGGCCGCGCTGACACCGCCCGCACCGAGAATCCCGAGATCGACATAGGCGAATTCCGGTCGCGTCTCTGCCAGCACACACGCGACATCGCCTGGCCGGAAGCCGACCGCCTTCAGCCCCATGCCAACTGCCCGCGTGCGCGTGCCGAGTTCGGACCACGTCACCGAATTCCAGATACCTCGGTTCTTCTTGCGCAAAATGATCTCGTCACCGTGCGCGGCAATGCGCGTTGCCACCAGTGCGGGAATTGTGTCGGGGTTTGCGCCGAGGTTCAGTGCCACAGCCGCTTCCTCTTCCAACGACGCTGCCCGCGGATGCCGGCGTCCTTCTGGCCGAGATAGAATTCCTTGATTGCGTCGGACTGCATAAGTTTGGCGCAATCATCTGCCAGCACAATGCGCCCGACTTCCAGCACGTAGCCGAAGTCCGCCGTCTGCAACGCCATATGTGCATTCTGCTCGACCAGCAGGATGGCGACGCCCTGCTCTTGGTTGATGCGACGGATGATGCGGAAGATCTGGGTGACCAGCAGCGGCGACAAGCCGAGCGACGGTTCATCCAGCAGCAGCAGCTTCGGCCGGCCCATCAGCGCGCGACTGATCGACAACATTTGTTGTTCGCCGCCCGACAGCAATCCGGCGCGCTGGTGGGTGCGTTCCTTCAGCACCGGAAAATAGGTGTAGCAAAGCTCCAGGTCGTGGTGGACCGCGTCCTTGTCGCGGCGCGAATAAGCCCCCATCAGCAGGTTTTCGTAAACCGTCAGGAACGGGAACACCTCGCGGCCTTCCGGCACGTGGCAGATGCCCAGGCGCATCACGCGATCGGGCGGCAGGTGGCCAATCTCGCGGTTTTCGAAGCGCACCTGGCCGCGTTCCGGATCCAAAACGCCGGAGATGGTGCGCAGCACTGTGGTCTTGCCGGCACCGTTGGCACCCAGCACAGTAATGATCTGGCTTTGCGCCACCTGCAGGCTTACGCCGCGGATCGCCTGAATCGGTCCATAGAAGGTCTCGATGGCGGTGACGTCGAGCAGTGGCGTGGATGCGCTCATGCGTCGCCCCCGATATAGGCGCGGACCACTTCCGGATGGTTCTGCACTTCGTCCGGCGTGCCAAGTGCGATGACCCTGCCGTAGTTCAGTGCCATCACCCGATCGGACACCATGCGCACCAGGTTCATGTCGTGTTCGACCATGATGACGGTGATGCCGAGGTCCTTCTTGATGTCCTCGATCCAGAAACCCATGCCCTCGGTTTCTTCCACGTTCAGTCCGGAAGACGGTTCGTCGAGCAGCAGGAGTTTCGGTTCGATGCACAATGCGCGGCCGAGTTCGACCACCTTGCGCACACCGTACGGCAGGCTGGCGATCAGCGTGTCGCGGTAGCGTTCAAGGCCGAGAATGGCGATCACTTCTTCCACCTTCTCGCGGTGCCGCAATTCCTCGCGTCGCACGGCGGGCAGGAAAGCGAGCTGGGAAAGCACTCCCACCTTCGAATGGCAATGGCGGCCGATCAGCAGATTTTGCAGCAGCGTCGCATTGGGAAACAGCTCGATATTCTGGAAAGTGCGCGCGATGCCCAAACCGGCGATGCGATACGCCGGAATTTCGGTGATGTCCCGGTCCTGGAAGAACAGCCTGCCGTTGCTGGGCTGATAGATGCGGCTGATCAGGTTGAAAATCGTCGTCTTGCCCGCGCCGTTCGGTCCGATGATGGAGAACACCTCGCCCTGTTCCACCTCGAAGCTGACCGCATCGACCGCGCGGATGCCGCCGAACCGGATGGCGATATCATCGGCTCGGAAGATGCTCACCGCAGCCGCTCCGACCGGGCGTATGATTTCTGGCGACGGAAACCGGTGCGCCGTTTCAGCGGATAGGCCTGGAACCAATGCTTGATCTTCATCCAGCGGCCGTAGATGCCGCCTGGTTCGAACAGGATCACGAGCACCAGTACCAGACCGAACAACGACGGTTCCAGCCCCGGCATGCGACCGATGCCGAATGGCAGGTCGTCGCGCAGGATCGCGATCACCTGTGGCAGCAACCTGACAAACATGGCGCCGAGTACTGCACCGTGCAGTGACCCCAGGCCGCCCACGAAGACGATGGTGACAAACTGCACCGACAGCAGCACGTCGAAAGAGTCGGGCGCCAGGAAGCGGACGTAATGCGCGAACAGCGCGCCCGCCAGCCCGGTCATGAATGCGCTGATGGCAAAGGCGAAGGTCTTGTACCGCGCCAGATGGATGCCCATGCTCTGGGCGGAGATTTCGCTGTCGCGGATCGCCACCATGGCGCGGCCGAGTGGCGTACGCAGCAGGTTGGCCGCCATCCACAACACGAACACCAGCACCGCGAGTGACACATAGTAGATACCGTTCGCGGTCTCGATCGGATATCCGAAGATGTACGGTGTGGGCACGGCAAATCCATCAAACCCGCCGGTGACCGCATTCCATTTCTGGAACACGGTGCCAACGATGCTGCCGAACGCCAACGTCGCGATGGCGAGATAGAGGCCGCTCATGCGCAACGTCGGCAGACCGATCGCCACCCCGAACAGCGCGGTGAACAGGCCGGCCACGGGCAGTGTGATCAGGAACGGCACGCCATGCGCCAGCAGGACGGAATTCGTGTAGGCGCCGATGCCCAGGAACGCCGCGTTGCCCAGACTGATCAAGCCGGTGTAGCCGGCAAGCAGCATCAATCCGACGCCGGCGATGGCAAAGATGAACACGGCGCCCAATTCGCCAATGTAGAACTCGCCCAGCATGCCGGGTATCAGCAGCAGCACGACGAGCAGCAGCCCGTACCAGAACACGTCGCCGCGGTGGCGCCATAGCGCCAAGTCCTGTCGGTAGTTTGTCTTGAATATATAGCGCATGTGTCAGACCCGCTTTCCCATACCCTCTGCGAACAGGCCCTGAGGTCGCAGGATCAATGTTGCCAGCAGCACGACGTTGGATGTGACCTCCTGAAAGCCGGCAGGCAGGAAGTAACCGGCGAGCTGCTCAACGATGCCGATGAGCACGCCGCCGAACAGCGCACCGGGGATGCTGCCGAAGCCGCCGAGTACCGCCGCGGCGAAAGCCTTGATGCCGAGAAAGCCCATGTTCACGTCAATCATCGAAACCGGCGAGAGCAGAATGCCCGCCACTGCCGCGACGCCGGCGCTGATCGCCCAGATCAGCGAGAACACCGTGCGCACCGGGATGCCCATGTAGTAGGCGGCAAGCTGGTTCTGCGAAGAGGCCTGCATGGCGATGCCAAGCCGGGTCCGGCTGAAGAAAACGTACAGCACGCCGCACAGCAGCACCGTGCCGACGATGATCGACACGTTGTCCTGGCCCAGCACAAGGCCGCCGATGTTGAGTGTCTTGTTGGTGAACGGTGTCTCGAAGCCGACCGAATCGTAGCCCCAGGTGATGCCGGCATACGCGCGAAAGATGAAGCCCAGACCTAGCGTCAGCATCACCACCGCAAATTGCGGCTGGCCGATCACGCGGCGCAATATTATGGCATCGAGTGCAAAGCCGAACGCGGCGATGATCATGATCGCGAGCAGCGCGCCGATCCAATAGTTCAGGCCGTGCTGGGCGATCAGGCTGAATGCGACGAACCCGCCCAGCATCATGATGTCGCCCTGGGCGAAGTTGATCATCTCGGTCGCCTTGTAGATCAGGACGAACCCGAGCGCGATCAGGCCATAGATGCAGCCGGCCGCTGCACCATTGACAATAAGCTGCAGCAGACGAGCAGCGTCTTCCACCTTCGGCGGCCTCCCTCGGCGGGGTCATCTTCGTGGCGCCCCGGCACTTGATTTCAGACGCGACGATATGCCGCGGCTTCAGACAACGTCAATGACAGCGTTTACCCGGGCAGTTCCAGCACGTTCTTCGCCAGTATGTTGCGTTGGATTTCGTTCGACCCGGCGTAGATCGTGGACGGGCGCGACTGGATGAAAAGACCGGCGGGATTCAACTCGCGGTTGCCATCCAGCGGGCCGAACTGCCCGCCATACTCGCCGGCGATCTCCAGCATCGTTTCGGTGATCCGTTGGTACAACTCGGTCTGGTGCACCTTCAGCATCGACACATCCGGGCCCAGTGCCTCTCCGCGATACACTTTCGCGACAAATTCGCTGTACAGCGCCTTATGGTCCTCAAGGTCCAGGCGCAGCCGCGTGTAGCGATCCTGGAACCGGTCGTCTTCCCAGACACCCATGCGATCGGCCAGCAGCCGCAATCGCCCCAACGCGTAGGAAGACTGACGCGGCGAGCCGCTGCCGATGCGCTCGAACCCCAGCAGGTTCTTCGCCATCGTCCAGCCCTTGTTGATCTGGCCAACCAGATTTTCCTTCGGCACACGCACGTTGTCGAAAAACGTTTCGCAGAATTCGTCTTCCATATCCAGGTTGGTGATCGGCCGGACGGTGATGCCGGGACTGTCCATCGGCACCAGCAGGAAACTGATGCCCTCCTGCTTCTTCGCCTGCTTGTCGGTGCGCACCAGGAGGAAAATCCAGTTGGCGTCCATCGCCAGCGACGTCCAGATCTTCTGGCCATTCACCACGTAGTGGTCGCCGTCCAGCACCGCCTCCGTGCGCAGCGATGCAAGGTCGGAACCCGCGTTCGGTTCGGAATAACCCTGGCACCAGATATGTTCGCCCGCCAGAATCTTCGGCAGGTAGAAGTCCTGCTGTTCCCGCGTGCCGTAGCGGATCAGCAAGGGGCCAAGCATCGTCATGCCCATCTCATTGAGCCGTGCGCAGCCGTGACGCTCTTTCTCCTCCAGCATGATAAGCTGCTTGCCGGCGACGATGCCCATGCCGCCGAATTCCCGCGGCCAATTGGGACACAGCCAACCCTTTCGCGCCAGTTTGTGGTACCAGGTTTTGGTATCCTTGAAATGCAACCGTGACGGCGGATCGCGGATTTCCGCCGGATAGTTCGCCTGGATCCACTGCCGCACCATCATGCGGAATTCATCGTCGGAAAGCTGATTGAGGTCGTCGGTTTCGGCAGTCACTGCTGTCATGGAACGATTTCCCCCTATGGCACGAAGGCGGCCGCCTTGGCGTCGCGGAACGGCGTGTTGGCCTCTGCCAGTTCGCGCAACAGCTGCGATGGCGCCCAGCGTTCGCCGTACTGCTGATGCCAATTCGCGATCTGATTGTAGACGTCGCGCACGCCGATGCCGTCGGCCCAATAGAACAGGCCGCCGCGGTAGCGCGGGAAGCCGAAGCCGTGCAGCCACATCACATCGACATCGCTGGCTCGGTAGGCCTTGCCTTCCTCCAGGATGCGGCACGCTTCGTTCACCGAGGAGAACAGCAGCCGATGCAAAATCTCCTGATCGGTGAACGCCTTTTGCGGCACACCCATTTCGGCGGCGACCTGCCTGATGATCGCCGCAACTTCCGGATCGGGATGCGGCGCGCGATCGCCCGGCTGATAGCGATACCAGCCAGCACCGGTCTTCTGCCCGTAGCGACCCATCTCCACCAACCGGTCCGCAATCGGCAGCTTGCGATAGTCCGGATTGGCCGCGGCCCGGCGACGACGACCGGCGGCGCCGACATCCAGGCCGGCAAGATCGCCTACCGCGAACGGCCCCATCGGATAGCCGAAATCCACCATCACCTTGTCGACCTGCTCCGGCAGACAGCCTTCCTCCAGCAGGATCACCATCTCGCTGTTGAACGGCGCGCGCGAACGGTTCGCGACGAAACCATCGGTGTTGCCGGCCATCGCTGACAGCTTGCCGATTCGCCGGCCCATCTGCATCGCCGACAGCAGCGTCTGCGGCGACGACTTCGCGCCGCGCACCACCTCCAGCAGCTTCATCACATTCGCCGGACTGAAGAAATGCGTCCCCGCCACGTCCTGCGGCCGCTTGGTCATCGCGGCAAGCTGATCGACATCCAACGCCGAGGTGTTGGAGAGCAGCAACGCGCCGGGCTTCATCACTTCGTCCAACTTGGCAAAGATCGGCTTCTTGACGTCCATCTCTTCGAACACCGCCTCTATGACGATGTCGGAATCACTGATGTCGTCATATCCCGCAACCGGTTCGATGCGCGCAAGTCGCCGTCGCATCTCCTCTTCGGCCAAGGAGCCTCGGCGCACCGATGTCGCGTAATTATCGCGGATACGCTGCATGCCGCGTTCCAGCGCCTCCGGCGTGGCATCCATGATCTTCACCGGGAAACCGTAGTCGGCGAAGCTCATCGCGATGCCACCGCCCATGGTGCCGGCGCCCACCACCGCGGCCGTGGTAAATTCACGAACCGCTGTGTTGGCTGAAATATCAGGCAGTCTTGCCACCTCGCGTTCGATGAAAAAAGCGTAGCGCAGCGCGCGGGCTTCGGCCGAGTTCTCCAGTTCCTTGAACAGATCGGCCTCACGCCGGCAGCCATCGTCGAACGACAGCGAACACGCCGCCTCCACCGCCGCGATGCAGTGATAGGGCGCGGTCTGATTGCGCGCGCGGCGGGCGATCGACTTGCGCATGGCATCGAACAGGCCCACGTCTTCCAGCTTCGTCGCGCGATCCCGCACGCGCGGCAACGGACGCACATCGATGATGCGCGTCGCAAAGGCGACCGCACTCTCACGCAGATCGGAATTCTCCGGCAGCACCTCGTCGATGATGCCAAGCTTGCGCGCTTCGGCTGCCGGCACGTGCCGGCCGGTGACAATCATGTCGAGCGCGGCCTTGGGACCGATCAGCCGCGGCAAACGCTGCGTGCCGCCACCACCCGGTAAAATGCCGATCAGCACTTCCGGCAGTCCCACCCTCGCACTTGGCAATGCGATCCGATAGTGGCACGCCATCGCGATCTCCAACCCGCCACCGAGAGCATAGCCATGGATGGCGGCGACCACCGGCTTTTCGCTGCCATCCAGCACGTCGTATACACGCTGGCCCAATGGCAGCCGCGGCCGGTTCGTGCCAAAACCGCGAATATCGGCACCGGCGATGAAGCTGCGTCCGGCACCGATCAGCACCATCGCCATGATCGCCGGATCGGTGTTGCCACGCGCCAGGCAATCCTTGATGCCCTCCGCGACGCCGGGACCCAGTGCATTCACTGGCGGATAATTCACGACGATGACGCCAATGTCGCCCTGACGTTCCATGCTGACAGGTGATGATCCGCTCATTGCCCGTTCCCCCTGACACCTTGCACGGATGCTAGGAGAGCGAGCGGTCTGCGTCCATGCTGGCCGATATGCGGAACAGGCGCCCGGTCGCGTCCAACGCATCCGGCGTCCATTCGCCGCCGACGCCCTCGATCATCCAGTGCAAGATCGCCCACAGATCACGATCCACGAGCGTTTCATCGAATGGTTCGAGTGCCGGGACCGCCGCATGAATTTCCACGCTGGACGGGAATGGCTCGCCACTGCGTCCGATGAAGATCAGCGCATAGACAGTTCCGGATGGCGCCTGCAGGTAGCCGGGCCGGGCCAGGCCGACGCTGTCGAGATCGAACATGCGCGCGAAGAACGCGCGAAATTCGGCATAATGGCCCAGTCGATCCTCTGCCAACACAAAAGCCAACCGCATGCCGTCGAGCGATGGTTCCGACACGATACGCACCGTCGTCACGCGTGGCTCCGCAGGAATTCGACAATGTGCGCAGCGATCTCGGGCCCGGAATCTTCTTGCAGGAAATGACGGCCGGTCACCAGATGCGGACCTTCGGCATGCGGCAGCAATTGCTGCAGCCGAGGAATGAATGTTGCTGCATTGAACACGTCGTCTTCGCGGCCCCAGATCAACAATGCAGGCAATGTGCAGGCCGCAAGTTCGCGTTCCAGCCACGCGAAGCGTTCGAGTGCGCGCGCTGCAGTATCCAGCGGGATCCAGCGCGGCCATGTCCAGGTCAGCAGGCGGGTCGCGGGGTCGGGCAGCACGGCCTGGTACGCCGCCTGTGCGCGTTGCTGGAACCGCTTGCGATCAACCACGGACAGATAGACACCGCGCCCCGCCAACGCATTGTGTCGCCCCAGCAGATACGGACCGACCAGCGGCGCGTGCATCATGCGCCACGGAAAAATGCGTGTGTGGAACTCGGCTGGCGGCAATGGCCAGGCCCATGTGCTCATCAACACCAATGCCTTCACGCGCGCGATGTTGGACAAGGCGAAGCCAAGGCCCGTCGGGCCGCCCCAGTCATGGCAGACGAGAGTGACGCTCTGCAGGTCGAGACCCCGCAGCAACGCAGTCAGATTCGCGATGTGACCATCGAGGCTGTGCGCCTGTTCGCGTACAGGCTTCTCCGACAGGCCGAAGCCGATCATGTCGGGTATGATGACGCGATAGCCTGCCGCGGTCAGCGGAGCAACGAAGTCGCGATACAGAAAACCCCAGGTCGGATTGCCGTGCAGCAACACGACCGGGTCGCCGGCACCTTCATCGACATAATGCATCCGCCAGCCGTTCACGCGCGCGAAACGCGGCTGGAACGGCCATTGGCGACGAACGACGTCCGGCAGATCGATGCCGGTCGTCATGAGCACTACAACACCGCCTCTGCCACCACGCGCAGCGCCTCGACGGTGGCGCCGGTCAGCACCATCGTCGTCAGCTTGCCGTCCTTTGCCACCTGCTGCCACGCCTGCAGGCGGTCCTTGATCCGTTGCGCCGATCCGACCAGCGCGATCTCGTCGATCAGCCCGTCCGGCACCAGCGCTTCCGCATCCTTCTTGTGGCCATCCAGGTACAGGTCCTGAATCTTCGCGGCCGCTTCCTCATAGCCAAGTCGCACCGCGAAATCGTTGTAGAAATTCTTCGACCGCGCGCCCATCCCACCGATATACAGCGCCAGATTCGGCCGCAGCGCATCACGGCACGCAGCCAGATCGTTGCCCATGCTGATCTTCACATACGGTGCCAGATCGAACCCATCCAGATCGCGCGACTTGCCTGCCTTCGCACGGCCATCCAGAATCGGCTGCACCACCTGATCCGCCTTTTCCGGCGAAAACCAGATCGGCAGCGTGCCATCCGATACTTCGCCCGCGGTACGAAGACCGGCCGGCGTAATCGACGCGGTGTAGATCTTCATGTCGGGATCGCCGTGCACGATGCTACGCAGCGGCTTGCCAAGCCCGGTGGCGCCCGGGCCGTCGTACGGAATGTGATAGTGCTCGCCTTGATAGGTCAGCGGCGCCTCGCGCGCCAACGCCTTACGGATGATCTCGATATATTCCTTGGTGCGGCCAAGCGGCTTGCCATACGCAACGCCGTGCCAGCCCTCGATCACCTGCGGCCCGGATGGACCGACACCCAGCAGGAACCGCCCGCCGGACAGTGCATTCAACGTCATTGCTGTCATCGCCGCGCAGGACGGGGTGCGCGCCTGCATCTGCATTATCGCTGTGCCAGCCTTGATCTTCGTGGTGCGGGCCAGCACCCACGCAACAGGCGATACCGCATCGGTGCCCCAGGCTTCACCTGACCATACCGATACGTAGCCAAGCCGCTCCGCCTCCAGCACCTCAGTCATGCTGAGCTTCGGCGATGCACCGTTGATCCGCATCGTCATGCCAAGTTGCATCGCGTGTACTCCTTCTATCGAACCCTCGCGATCACTTCGTCGCGGAAGCGGCGCATGTTGTCCACCGTCTCCTGCGCGGTGGCGCCGAACAGACGGACGTCGATCGCGCCCACGCCCAATTCCGCCAGCGCCTTGATGTCCGCTGCGTAGTCGGCGGTCCCGCCGGTGAACAGGCGCGGTTCGCCATCCGCCATCACCCTGGGCCGAGCAGCGGGACCAGCGAGTACGCGCAATGCCAGCGTGATCTGCGACGGATCGCGCCCCGCCTTTTCCACCACGCCATGAAACCGAGCGATGCCCGCCTTGAACTTGCCCAGTGTGTGCATGGGGAATTGCGGATTCGTGGAAACCGGGTACCAGCCATCCGCGTAGCGTGCCGTTCGCCGCAGTGCCGGGCCGCTTTCGCCGCCGACCCAGATCGGGATCGGTTGCTGCACCGGCTTCGGCGTGAACACCACGTCGGAGAACTTCACATATTTGCCGTCGAAGCGCGGATCGTCGCTGGCCCACAGTTCCTTGCAGGCCATCATCCATTCGTCGGTGACATGGCCGCGGTCATCGAACGGCGCCGCGTTGATCGCCTCGAATTCCTCGCGACACCAGCCAACGCCGATGCCCAACGTTAGTCGCCCCTTCGACAGATGGTCGATCGTGGCCAGAATCTTCGCGGTCAGTACCGCCGGCCGATGCGGCACCACCATCACCGACAGCACGAAGCGCAACTTCTTGGTCAGCGCGGCGATGTACGCGGTGGTGGTCAGCTGCTCAAGCCACGCCGCCGCCGGGCCAGCGGGGAATTCGCCCGTGTCGGTGTAGGGATATTTCGACGACAGGTTGCGCGGCACCATGATGTGGTCGCTGATCGTCAGGTAGTCGAAGCCAAGCGCCTCGGCCTCGGTGACAATCCGTACCAGGCTGTCCGGTTCTATCAGCGGCCCGCTGGTGGGCGCATTGCAGCCGATCTGCATCAGTGCCTCCCGCTATTTCACCTTCGCCATCACCTCGTCCTTGAACCGGCGCATGTTATCGATCGTCGCCGCCAGCGTCGCGCCGAACAGGCCGAAATCGAACGATGAAACGCCAACCTCGGCCAGCGCGCGGATATCGCCGGCGAAGTCCACGGCCCCGCCGGTGAACAGCTTGCGCTCGCCATCCACACTGCCTTTGGGCTGCGCCTCGGGATTCGACGACACGCGATACGTCAGCCCGATCGCCGACGGATTGCGCCCCGCCTTCGTGGTCAGATCGCGCAACTTCGCGGCACCCGCCTTGAACCGCGTCAGCGTATCCATCGGGAACTGCGGATTGGTGCCGATCGGATACCACGCATCCCCGTATTTCGCGGTCCGCCTCAGCGCGGGCCCGCTTTCGCCACCAACCCAGATCGGGATCGATTTCTGCACCGGCTTCGGCGTGAAAACCACCTCGGAGAACTTCACATATTTCCCGTCGAACGCCGGATCGTCCTTCGCCCACAACTCCTTGCAGGCCATCATCCACTCGTCTGTCACGTGCCCACGGTCATCGAACGGCGGGGCACCGATCGCCTCGAACTCCTCCTTGCACCAGCCCGCGCCGATACCCAGAGTCAGGCGGCCCTTCGACAGGTAATCGATGGTGGCCAGAATCTTCGCAGTCAGCACCGCCGGCCGATGCGGCACGACCATCACGGAGGTGACGATGCCCAACCTGGACGTGGCCGCCGCGATGAACGCGGCAGTTGTAAGCTGCTCCAGCCGCGCGGCACCCGCGCCGGATGGAAATTCGCCGGATTCGCTGTACGGATAGCGCGACGCGATACTCTTGGGGATCATCACATGGTCGCTGACGGTGACGTAATCGAACCCCAGCATCTCGGCTTCCGTCGCGATGCGGACCAGGCTGTCCGGCGCGATCAGGGGTCCGCTGGTTGGTGCACTGCATCCGATCTGCATTTGTTCCTCCGCTTGGATTGCGTGGACAGGGACGATAGCACAGATGATAGCACACCATCGGCAACACGCAGCCAGGCGGGGTAAGCGGTGGATTTCGGCATTCATATCGGCACGCGCGGATGCCTCGCGTCACGTGAGCCGATCATGGCGGTCGCCCGGCGCGCCGAGGGACTGGGTTATGCGTATCTCGGCGTGGCCGATCATCTGATCGTGCCGGTACATACCGACATTCGCTATGCCTACACGGTGGACGGCATCTGGCCCGGCGCACCGACCGGCGAATGCTTCGACGCCGTCGCCACGCTGGCGTTCATCGCCGGCTGCACGCAGCGCATCAAGCTGCTGACCTCGGTCGCCGTCGTGCCGTATCGCCCGGCCGTGCTGGCGGCGAAGCTGTTGCTGACCGCCGATGTGCTGTCGGGCGGCCGGGTCATCGCCGGCGTCGGCACCGGATGGATGAAGGAAGAGTTCGAGGCACTTGGGACACCGCCGTTCGCCGAACGCGGCGCGGTCACCGACGAATACCTGCAGGCCTGGCGCGCATTATGGGACGAACAACACCCCGCGCTCGACGGCAATTACGCGAAATTCGACAACGTGGTGTTCGCCCCGAAGCCGGCATCGAAGCCGCATTTGCCGATCTGGGTCGGTGGCGAAAGTCCGCCCGCACTGCGCCGCACCGTGAAGTTCGGCGATGCGTGGTACCCCGTATCGAACAACCAGACCATTCGGCTGAATACGCCGCAACGGCTGCGCGACGGCATCGACGGGTTGCATCGCGTGGCGGAAAAGGCGGGGCGCGATCCGGGCACGATCGATGTCGGCTACCTGTGGTTCGCGCCGCCCGTGTGGACCGCGCAGCAGGGTCCCGACGGCCGACAGTTGTTCAGCGGCAGTTCATCGGACATGCTGGCGGACGCCGCGGCGTTGGGGAAGGCCGGGGCAGAGCACGTGATCCTCTATCTGCAACGCCCGACGATCGAGGAGACGCTGGAGGTTATCCAGCACTTCGGGGAAGAAGTGGTACGCAAGGCATGATGACCGACGAGAATTTCGGCTGGATAGAGCACACGCCGCTGGTTGCGCTGACCGCGCAGGCCGCGGCAAAGCGCGATGCGGCGCACGGCCGGCTGGTGTCGTACTCGCGGAAAGTGTTCATTCCGCTGACCAAGCTGTGCCGCGACGTGTGTCACTACTGCACATTCGCCGAACGGCCGCGCGCCGGACGGCCCGCGTATCTGTCGCCCGATGCCGTGCTGACCATCGCGCGCGCCGGCGCCGCGGCGGGCTGCACGGAGGCGCTGTTCACCCTTGGCGACAAGCCGGAACTTCGCTACCGCGCCGCGCGCGAGGCGCTGGCGGAGCTCGGGCACGACACGACCATTTCGTACCTGCGCGAGATGTGCGCGCTGGTACTGAAGGAAACCGGCCTGCTGCCGCACATCAATCCCGGTGTCATGTCACGCGAGGAAATTGCCTCGCTCCGGGAAGTGTCCGCCAGCGCGGGCATCATGCTGGAATCCAGCAGCGAGCGTCTGTGCGAACCGGGCGGCGTGCATTACGGCTCGCCCGACAAAGCGCCCGCGGTCCGACTGGACATGATGCGCCTCGCAGGCGAACTGGCGGTGCCATTCACCACCGGCATCCTGATCGGCATCGGCGAAACGCGCGCGGAACGGCTGCAATCCCTGGTCGCAATCCGCGACCTCCACGCGCGGTACGGGCACATCCAGGAAGTCATCGTGCAGAACTTCCGCGCCAAGCCCAACACGAAGCGGGCCACCGCGGCCGAGCCGGATCTGGACGATCTGCTGTGGAGCATCGCCGCGGCACGCCTGATCCTGCCGGACGACGTGCATGTCCAGGCACCGCCCAATCTTTCGCCTGGCGTCTACGAGAAACTCATCGGCGCCGGGATCGACGACTGGGGCGGCGTGTCTCCGGTAACCCCGGACCACGTGAACCCCGAAGCACCGTGGCCGCAGATTGAAGCGCTCGCGCAACGCACCGCCGAGATGGGCAAGGTGCTGGTGCCGCGGCTGCCGGTCTATCCGACCTATGCGTTCGATGCGGATCGCTGGTGCGCGCCCGACATCGCCACACGTGTTCGCCGAGCGATCGACGCGGAGGGCTGGGCGCGCGAGGACGACTGGGCGCCCGGCCTGACCGTGCTGCCACGTCGGCGCACACCGTTGCTGCAAAACGTCGACCCCGCGATCGGCGCGGCGGTTGCCACGGCCGTGTCCGGCGCGCGGTTGAACGAAGCCGAGATCGTCCGCCTGTTCGCCGCACGCGACGCCGACTACGAACACGTCATCACCGCCGCGGATGCCTTGCGCCAGACGGTCAGCGGCGAAACCGTGCGCTACATCGTCAACCGCAACATCAACTACACCAACATCTGCTACTACCGCTGCAAGTTCTGCGCTTTCTCCAAGGGCAAGACGCACGAGGCATTGCGCGGCACGCCCTACGACCTGGACCTGGAAGAAGTGGTGCGTCGCTCACGCGAGGCGTGGGATCGCGGCGCCACCGAGGTATGCCTGCAGGGCGGCATCCATCCCGACTATACCGGCGCGACCTACCTGGGCATTTGCCGAGCGATCAAGGCGGCGCTGCCGGACATGCACATCCACGCCTTCTCGCCGCTCGAGGTGACGCAGGGTGCGGCAACACTTGGCCTGACGCTGCACGACTTCCTGACGCAGCTCAAACACGCCGGGCTCGGCACACTGCCGGGCACCGCGGCGGAAATTCTCGACGATGACGTGCGGAAAATCATCTGCCCGGACAAGGTCAACACCGCGCAGTGGCTCGATGTGGTCAGCACCGCGCACCGGCTTGGCCTGCGCACCACATCGACGATCATGTACGGCCATGTCGAACGCCCGGTGTCATGGGCTCGGCATCTGCTG
>DATKFJ010000526.1:0-8256 GCA_035511435.1 Acetobacteraceae bacterium
CGCCTGTCGCACATCACGTCCGAACTGCAGGAAGGCGTGATGAAGACGCGCATGCAGCCGATCGGCAATGCGTGGAACAAGCTGCCCCGACTGGTGCGCGACCTGGCGCGCGAGATGGACAAGAAGATAGAGCTGACCATGCTCGGCGCGGAGACCGAGCTGGATCGCCAGGTGCTGGAGCTGGTCAAGGATCCGCTGACGCACATGGTGCGCAACAGCGGCGACCACGGTCTGGAATCGCCAGCCGAACGCCGAGCCGCGGGCAAGTCGGAGACGGGTCACATCACGCTGCATGCGTACCACGAAGGTGGCCGCATCATCATCGAGGTCGCGGACGATGGGCGGGGCCTGCCGCTCGACAGAATACGCACCAAGGCGCTGGCGAATGGCCTGGCGACGGAAGCCGAGTTGGCGGCCATGACAGAACAGCAGCTGCAGCGGTTCATCTTCAGTGCCGGATTTTCCACCGCCGCGGTCGTCTCCGCGGTGTCCGGCCGCGGCGTCGGGATGGATGTGGTGAAATCCAACATCGAGAAGATCGGCGGCACGATCGAGCTGAAAAGCACACAGGGAGTCGGCACCAGATTCATCATCAAGATTCCGCTTACGCTTGCGATCGTCTCCGCGCTGATCGTGGAAGCCGCGGGCGAACGCTTCGCGATACCGCAGATCAGCGTGGTGGAGCTGGTGCGCGCGCGGAAGGCGGTGGGTCGCGGGCACAACGAAAGCGCGGGCCCGGAAGCCGTCATCGAGCGGATCAACGACACGCCGGTGCTGCGCCTGCGCGATCGGCTCCTGCCGCTGGTCAACCTTAGCGACCTGCTGGCACTCGGGTCGTCGCGCAGCGATGACAGCCGCTCCTACATCGTTGTCGCACAGGTCGGCGCCAGCCTGCTTGGCATTATCGTCGATCGGGTGTTCGACACGGAGGAGATCGTGGTGAAGCCGGTGGCGCCGATCCTGCGGCACGTGACGATGTTCAGCGGCAACACGATACTGGGCGACGGGTCGGTGATCATGATCCTGGATCCGAACGGCATCGCGCGCGCGACGGGTATCACGGCGAGCGGCGACAGCAAGGCGGCGTCGACCAATGCAACAGGTCAGTCACGCTCCGGCGAGCTGACAGCGATGCTGGTGTTCCGCGCGGGCGGCGAACAGAAGATGGCGGTTCCACTGGGGCTGGTCGCACGGCTGGAGGACATTCCGCGCGACAAGATCGAGACCTCGTGCGGCGCGTCGGTGACGCAGTATCGCGGCAAGCTGATGCCGCTGGTGCCGCTGGCTGCCAATCCGGACAACGTGAAGCCGCGCCAGTCGGTGCTGGTGTTCAATGATGGCGACCGCAACATGGGTCTGATGGTGGACGAGATCATCGACGTGATCGAGGACCACCTGAATATCGAGCTGTCGGGCGCTCGTCCGGGCCTGCTTGGCACGGCGGTGATCGGCGGGTCCGCCACCGATGTCATCGATACCGGTCACTGGCTGACGCTGGCGTGGCGGGATTGGTTCCACGGATCGGCACAGACGGCCGACCGTCCCAAGACGTGGCGCGTGCTGGTGGTGGAGGACAGCAACTTCTTCCGCCAGTTGCTGACACCGATTCTTGGTGCCGCCGGCTATCGCGTTACTGCCGCGCCGAGTGCAGCCGAGGCGCTGCGCCTGCGCGACAGTGGTGCGATGTTCGACGTGATCGTGTCGGACATCACGATGCCGGACATGGATGGGCTCGACTTTGCGCGCACGGTGCGCGCGGGTGGTCCTTGGTCGGCGCTGCCGATGATCGCACTGTCAGCGCGCGCCGAACCGCGCGATATCGAGGCGGGGCGCGATGCCGGCTTCACGGACTACGTCGCGAAATTCCAACGCGAGGCACTGATTGTCAGCCTGCGGCAATGCCTTGCGGAACGGATTGCTGCGGGATGAGCGGGGGAGGTCAGATGTCCGGCAGTGTGATGCCTGTCGTGCGCGAGCGTGACGCAGCCACGACGTGCCTCGCTAGTGGTTTACCCGGTGGGATGTGATCAGCAAAGAGGTGGATGGCGGGCCTTTTGCCGGTGTGACGGGCAATGCGGGGGCGTGTCCATAGCGGCTGATCGCGACATAGAGGATGACACATGACCACCGATGTGCGGGAACGCGCTGACGCGGCGACCGAGGACGAGGAACGCGTCATTGTCGTGCTGACGGTCGCGGATCAGCTTTGCGGCGTGCCGGTACTGGCTGTGCGCGACATCCTGGGGACGCATGCGATCACGCGTATTCCGCTTGCGCCACGCGAGATCGCCGGCAGCCTGAACCTGCGCGGCCGCATCGTGACCGCCATCGACCTGCGGGCACGTCTGCACCTGCCGGCGGCACCGGCCGGCCGGCCACGCATGTCGGTGGTCACGGAGCAGGGCGGCGAACTTTACGCGCTGGTGGTCGATCAGGTTTCCGAGGTGATGAGCCTGAAAGCGAGCGCGTTCGAGCGCAATCCGCCGACGCTGCCGCCGATCTGGGCGCAATTCAGTACTGGCATTTACCGGTTGGACAACCGGCTTCTCGTGGTGCTGGACGTGGGCAAGCTGCTTGCGTTGAACGAAGCGGACTGAGAGCCGGCGCGTGGTGCGCACCTGCCTGGTGGTGGACGACAGCCGCGTGGTGCGCAAGATCGCACGACGCATCCTTGAAGCCCATGGCTATGCCGTTTCCGAGGCCGACGACGGTCAGCAGGCGCTGGATGCCTGTCGAGCGCAAATGCCGGATTGTGTGCTGCTTGATTGGAACATGCCGGTGATGAACGGTCTCGACGTCCTGAAGCGCCTGCGAGCCGAATATGGGCCGGCAAATCCGATCGTGGTGTTCTGCACGACGGAGACCGATATGTCGGCGATCGAGCTGGCAATCAGCCATGGCGCGCAGGAATACATCATGAAGCCGTTCGATGAGGAGATTTTTGTCGGCAAGTTCACGCAGGCCGGCCTGCTGTGATCGTCGGCGCACGAACGGTTCCGATCGCCGTGGAGGCGCGGATCGCGCGCGTCATGATCTGCGATGACTCCGCGGTGATTCGCGGGGCGATCGCGCGGATACTGGAAGCCGATCCGTTGGTGCGCGTCGTGGCGCGGGCATCGAACGGGCAGGCAGCCATCGATGAAGTCGGGCGCACGGCGGTGGATGTGCTGGTGCTCGATATCGAGATGCCGGTGATGGACGGGATGACGGCGCTGCCGTTGCTGCTGCGGGCCGATCCGGGGCTTCAGGTGATCATGGCATCGACGCTCACCACGCGCGGCGCGGACATTGCGCTGCGTGCGCTGCGCCTCGGCGCGGCCGACTACGTGCCGAAACCCTCGGCGGCGCACGGCGACGAGGTTTTCCGCGTCGAGCTGCTGGCGAAGGTCAAGGGCCTGGCGAGGCTGCGCCAGCGCGCCAAGGCGCCGATGCACGAAACGTCCGGGCTGCGTCTGCGCGTGGCGCCGATCATGTCGCCGCGCCTGCTGGCGTTGGGCAGTTCCACCGGTGGGCCGCAGGCGCTGTTCACGCTGGTGCAGGGGCTGGGCAAGACACTCAACGTGCCGGTGGTGCTGACGCAGCACATGCCGCCGACGTTCACACCGATTCTGGCAGAGCACATCAGCAAAGTCGGCGGCATGCCATGCGCCGAAGCGAAGGACGGCGAGGTGTTGCTGGCGGGCCGCATCTATCTGGCCCCAGGCGATCGGCACCTGCTGGTGGAAATGGCGCGCGGCAGCTTGCATGTGCGCGTCAACAGCGATCCGCCGGAGAATTTCTGCCGCCCTTCGGTCGATCCGATGCTGCGCAGCGCTGCCACCGCCTGCGAAGGACGCGTGCTGGTGGCGATGCTGACGGGCATTGGGCAGGACGGATTGGCAGGCACGCGCCGCGTTGTGGAAGCCGGTGGCGGCGCGGTGGCGCAGGATGAGGCGACCAGCGTGGTGTGGGGAATGCCTGGCGCGGTCGCCCAGGCGGGGCTGTGCCATGCGGTGCTGCCGCTGCCGCGCATCGCACCGAAGCTGCTGGAGCTGTTGCGCATGGTGCGGGCATGAGCCAGGCACTGTCGACGGTTGCATTCGATACTTTTGCCACGCTGCTGAAGAGCCGGTCGGGCCTGGTGATCGGCACCGACAAGCTGTACCTGCTGGAAACGCGGCTCGCGGCGATTTTGAAGCGCGAGCAGTTGCGCGACCTGGCCGCATTGGCGGAGCGACTGCGTGCATCCGGCAACGAGGCGCTGATTCGCCAGGTGGTCGAGGCGATGACCACCAACGAAAGTTTCTTCTTTCGCGACGACAAGCCGTTTCAGCATTTCCGCGCCCAGGCGCTGCCGCGCCTTATGGCTGCGCGACCGGCGAATGCTGCGCTGCGGGTGTGGTCCGCTGCGTCGTCGTCGGGGCAGGAGGCTTATTCGATCGCCATGATACTGGCCGAGTGTCGCGCCAGCATCGGCAACCGCAGGATCGAGATCATCGGCACCGACCTGGCGCGCGATCAGGTGCGGCGGGCGCGCGATGGGCTGTACACCCAGTTCGAGGTGCAGCGCGGACTGCCGGTGCAGATGCTGATGCGCTACTTCCACAAGGACGCGGCGGGCTGGCGGATCAGTGAGGCGTTGCGCGCCATGGTGCAGTTTCGGGAATGGAATCTGCTGGGCGACCTGCGGGCGCTGGGTCGGTTCGATGTGGTGTTCTGCCGCAATGTGCTGATCTATTTCGATCAGCCGACGAAGGCCCGGGTGCTGGACGCTGTGGCGCAGCAGATGCCTGGTGACGGGCTGCTGTATCTGGGTGGCGCCGAGACGGTGCTTGGCATTACCAGCCGGTTCGCGCTGCTGCCGACCGAACGGGGGGTGTATGGTCTGACACCGCCCGCTGCTGCCCCGCGGGGTTTCGCCGCGGGAATGGGTGCGGTGGACGCACGGCGAGCGCAGAGCGGGCGCTGATTGGCATCGGCCAATCGAGCAACGCGGAACCGGACGGAGAGCGAACGATGCGATTCATGATCATCGTCAAGGCTGACAAGAACAGTGAAGCCGGCGTGATGCCGAGTCGGGAATTGCTGACCGAGATGGGCAAGTTCAACGAGGCGCTGGTGGCGGCCGGCGTCATGCTCGCGGGTGAAGGGCTGCATCCGAGCTCGAAGGGCGCCGATGGAACATCGTGTGCCAGCCGAATGGCGCGACAAGGTCATGCATGCCGTCCTGGCCGACAGCATGTGCAAACGAACGCTTATGAAACACGCGAAGCGGCCGCTGCGGTAGGCCTGCCACTCGGCTGAGGAAACCGGTTGATGCTCAAACAGGCAATTCCGAGCGTCTTCGTCAAAGACTTCCAAGCGGCACTCGCCTACTACACGGGGCCGCTGGGCTTCCGCCCATTGTTCGCCTACGGCGAGATCCCTTTCTACGCCCACGTGGCGCGTGATGAGGCGGTTCTGGCAATACGCCACGTGACCAAACCTGTAATCGATCACACCGCCGGCGAAGCATTGCTAAGCGCCTTCGTCGAAGTCACGGACGTCAATGCCCTGCACGCTTCACTACGGGCAGCCGGCGCCCACATCTGGCAAGCACCGCGCGACGAGCCCTGGGCCATGCGTAGCCTGATCGTCAGCGATCTCGACGGTAATCTGATCTGTTTTGCGTCCAATCTGGCGGAGTGATTGGATCGCGTAGCGGCCTAGCATGCGGTTTTGAACAAATCGTCCACTGACCCCTGTGCTGCTGGTGTTGCGAGAGGGGCGAACGCCAGTTCCTGCGCAGGCGAGGGCAATCTCGGAGCGTTATGCACCACGAGATTGCCGCATCGCTTTCGCTCCTTGCGATGACAGTTTGTATCGCTGGTTGCGGCGACAGGTTCGGTGCGTTCGGCGCGGGGGGACGAATTCGCGAACTGTCCGGCGCTACGCGCCGTGCAGCACCCGGCCCGCTACGGCATCCAGTTTGGCGAACAGGCTCGGGTCGCGCATGTGGCTGGCGGTGATGATGGCGTTGTCGAGCGCCCGCTCGCAGCCGGCCGGACAGAGTTCGCGCGGCTTGCCGAGTTGGGGCACGACGTGCTGGACCAGGGCCCGCGCCTTGTCGGCATTGTCGAACAGCACGCGCACCACGGCCTCGACTGTGACGTGGTCGTGGTCGGGATGCCAGCAATCGAAGTCGGTTACCATCGCGACGGTGGCGTAGTTGAGTTCGGCTTCGCGCGCGAGCTTGGCTTCCGGCATGTTGGTCATGCCGATGACGCTGCAGCCCCAGGACCGGTACAGCTCGCTTTCCGCCTTGGTGGAGAATTGCGGGCCTTCCATCACGAGGTAGGTGCCGCCGCGCGTCACCGGCAGACCGAGACCCAGTGCAGCGGCTTCCAGCGCATCGCCCAGGCGCGAACATACCGGGTGCGCCATCGATACGTGCGCGACCACGCCTTCGCCGAAGAAGCTTTTCTCGCGCGCGAAGCTGCGGTCGATGAACTGGTCGACGATGATGAAATGGCCAGGCGACAGCTCGGGTTTCAGGCTGCCGACCGCGGACAGCGACAGCACGTCGGTGACGCCGGAGCGTTTCAGCGCATCGATATTGGCGCGATAGTTGAGGTGCGTCGGCGACAGCGGATGGCCGCGCCCGTGCCGCGGCAGGAACACGCATTGGACGCCGGCGAGTTGCCCGAACAACAGTGCATCGGACGGCGTGCCCCACGGCGTGGCGACCTGTCGCCACGTCTTGTCCTGCAGCCCGTCGATGTCATACAGGCCCGAGCCGCCGATTATGCCGATGACAGGCTGGATCACGCGAAACCACCGTCATTACGAGGAGCGGCGCGACGAAGCAGGCCTGGTCGAAGTGCGTCGCCGGCGCGAGCCGGCTGCGTCGCTGTGCTGCTGGCAATGACGTCGTCGCCGCGACGACCGGGGCGCCGCGATCGTGTCACTTCAGGGCGACCGTGTCACTTCAGTGGACGTCGGACCAGACCTTGCGCTTCACCGCATAGGTCAGGCCGGTCATCAGCAGCAGATACAGCGCCACGCGCCAGCCGATCTGCTTGCGCTGGACCATTTCCGGATTTGCCGCCCATTCCAGGAAGGTCACTACATCGCGCGACATCTGCTCGACGGTTGCGGGCGTGCCATCGGCGTAGGTCACACGACCATCGGACAGCGGCGGCGGCATCGCGATCTGATGGCCCGGGAAGTATTTGTTGTAGTTCATTCCGGGCTGCATCTCGATCCCGGGCGGCGCATCGGTGAATCCGGTCAGGATGCCATAGACATAATCGGCGTGGCCTTCCCGGGCATTGACGATCAGCGAGAGATCGGGCGGCAGCGCGCCATTCAAGGTTGCGCGGGCTGCTTTGTCGTTCGGGAAGGGCGAGCGGAACTGATCCGCCGGCGTGGCTGGCCCATCCTTTGGATTGCCCTGGTCGTCGGTGCCTTGCGGCACCGTGACGGCGGCGGCAATCGCCTTGATCTGGTCGTCTGTCAGCCCGATGCCGGCGAGGTCGCGATAGTGCAGGTATTGCATCGAATGACAGGTGGAGCACACCTCGGAGTAGACCTGGAAGCCGCGTTGCGCGGCGGCGAGGTCGAAGGTGCCGAACGGGCCGTCGAAGCTCCAATGCTGCGCGGGCGGCGTTGGCACGTCCTGCGCCCAGGCGGGTGCTGCCGCGACAGCGGTGAGCATGGCGGCGGCGAGCATGGCGGCGGCCGGGAGATGACGCAGCGTGCGCATCATGCCTTCTCCATGGGCTTTGCCGTGGCGCCGGTGGGCAATGGGCCGCCTCCGCCGATCACCGGACGACTGATGCTTTCGGGCAGCGGCAGCGGTCGTTCGAGCTTGCCGAGGACCGGCAGGATGACCAGGACATGCAGGAAGTAGTACAGCGTGCAGACGCGGCTGAGCAGCACCCAGATGCCCTCGGGCTTATGCGCGCCGCAGATGCCCAGCACGATCACGGCGGCTACCCACACCCAGATGAGCTGACGATAGATCGGCCGGAACCGCGCGCTGCGCACCGGCGAGGTATCCAGCCAGGGCAGCACGAACAGCACCAGGATCGAGCCGAACATCATGCACACGCCGCCCAGCTTGTTCGGCACCGAGCGCAGGATGGCGTAGTACGGCAGGAAGTACCACTCGGGTACGATGTCGGGCGGCGTCTGCAGCGGGTTGGCCGGGATGAAGTTGTTGGCGTCGCCCAGGAAGTTGGGCGCGAAGAACACCAGGATCGAGAACACGATCAGGCACACGCAGATGCCGACGCT
>DATKFJ010000527.1:0-10112 GCA_035511435.1 Acetobacteraceae bacterium
GCATGATGCCGCGCCGCATGTTTGAGCAGCGACGAGATCAGCAGTGGCTGCTGCTGCATCAATCCGAGCATGGCGTGCCTCCGGGCTGCTGTTATTGCGATCAGCGCGGCGACGCAGCAATCTTGTTCCAGTACCGCGCAACGGGCAGGAGATTGCCGCGTCGCTGGGTTCCCCGCAATGACAGCCCGGGCAATGCCAGCCTGGGCAATGCCAGCCTGGGCAATGACAGCCTGAAAGGACGCCGCATCATGCAGCAAGTGCTGATCGTCACCGGTGGCAGCCAGGGAATCGGCGCCGCCATCGCGCGTCTTGCCGGGGCGCGCGGTTACGCCGTGGCGCTGACCTACCAGACATCGCGCGATCGCGCCGAAGCGGTGGCGGAGCAGATTGTCGCGGCCGGCGGACGCGCGATTGCGGTGCAGGCTGAAATGGCGGACGAAGCGTCGATCCTTGCGCTGTTCCGTCGCGTTGACGCCGAGTACGGGCCGGTGACGGTGCTGGTGAACAACGCCGGCACACCTGGATCCGCAGGAAAGATCGATGCGATCACCGCGGCGGTGCTCGACGAGGTGCTGGCGGTGAACGTGCGCGCGCCGTTCCTGCTGATCCGCGAGGCGGTGGCGCGCATGGCGACCGACCGCGGCGGGGCAGGGGGCGCGATCGTCAACGTGTCGTCGCGCGCGGCCGAACTGGGCGGCGCGAATGAGTGGATCCAGTACGCCGCATCGAAGGGCGCGCTCGACAGCCTGACGATCGGTGCATCGAAGGAACTGGCCTCGCGCGGCATCCGGGTGAACGCGGTCAGTCCCGGGTTGATCCAGACCGAACTGCACGCCCGCGCCGGACTGCCCGACCGGTTGCAGCGACTGCTGCCCGGCGTGCCGATGGGCCGCGTCGGCAGCGCGGAGGAGGTCGCGCAGGCCGTGCTATGGCTGGCATCGGAAGAAGCGTCTTATATCAGCGGCGCGATCGTGCCGATCTCGGGAGGGCGATGATGGACATGAAGTCAGCTTTGATCGTTGGCGTGGGTTCCGGCCTGAGTGCTTCCCTGGCGCGGCTGTTCGCGCGCAATGGATTGCAGGTCGCGCTGGCGTCGCGCAACCCGGACCGCCTGGCGGCGCTGGCGCACGAGACGGCGGCAACCACATTCGCCTGCGAAGCCACGGAGCCCGAAGAGGTCGGCGGCCTGTTCGACGCGGTGATCGCGACGCAGGGCGTGCCGGATGTGGTGGTATACAACGCCAGCGCACGGGCGCGCGGTCCGGTCGCCGAACTGGACCCCGAGGCGGTGGCGCGTGCACTGGCGGTCAGCGCCTATGCCGGGTTCCTGGTCGGCCAGCAGGCGGCGCGTCACATGCTGCCGCGCGGGTCCGGTGCGATCCTGTTCACCGGTGCATCCGCCAGCGTGAAGGGCTACCCGCTGTCGGCGCCGTTCGCGATGGGCAAGTTCGCATTGCGCGGCCTGGCGCAGAGCATGGCGCGCGAACTGTCGCCGCAGGGCATCCACGTGGCGCATTTCGTCATCGACGGCGGCATTCGCAGCGCCACACGTCCCGATCCCAGCGACAAGCCGGACAGCATGCTGGATCCGGATGCGATCGCCGAAAGCTACTGGCACGTGGCGCAGCAGGCGCGCAGTGCGTGGACCTGGGAAGTCGAACTGCGGCCATGGGTGGAACGGTTCTAACCTGTCGTGCGATAAGTGGGGCGACGCTGATCTTGCCGGACCAGCCGGCTCGCAGCACACTGGCAGCGCACCACCAAACGGGAGCAACCCATCATGCTTTATGAACTGCGGATTTACGAATGCGTGCCCGGCAAGTTGCCTGATCTGTTGAAGCGGTTCGACACGATCACGCTGAAGCTGTGGGAGAAGCACGGCATCAAGCAGGCCGGTTTCTGGACGACGGTGATCGGTGAAGCCAACCAGACTTTGTACTACTTCGTGCAGTGGGAATCGCTGGCGGAACGCGAGAAGAAGTGGAACGCGTTCCAGTCCGATCCTGCCTGGCACAGCGCGCGCGCGAAGACCGAGGAAAATGGCGCGATCGTTGCCAACGTGAAGAACTTCATTCTCGCGCCGACGGCGTTTTCCGCGGTGAAGTGACGCTTGTCCGCGTAAGGGGTGGGCTTCGGCCCGCCTTCCGCGTCGTCAAGGCCACAAAGCGCGAAAATCACCGGTGGCGAATGCCAAGGCGCTCGCGGCATTGCGATTTTCGCAACGTCGATGTCCAACAGCGCCATTCGCCAATGGCGTCATTCGCCAATGGCGTCATCCTAACGTGTCGCCACGAACAACTGCTGCGTCGCGAACGACAGCCACACGTGCCGCGATCGTAGCCAGTCAGCACCCAGCAGCATGTCGACGATCGGCACGACATGCACCGGCGCGACCCATAGCATCGGATTGGGTGTCACGGTCGGACCAACGCGCAGTTCGGCAAAACGGTGGCGACGCATGAACACCTGGTGCGGGCCGACACCTGATGCGTTGCCGCTGGGATCGTGCGCCAGCATCGCCGATGTCAGGCCAAGCCGGAATATGCCTGGCGCCACGATCAGACTGGAACTGGCACCGGTATCGAGCAGCGCGCGCAGCGGGTGGCCGTCCACCAGGACCTGCACAACCAGCGCCGCCCCGATCGGCATGCTGGCGGGGATCGCTGCATAGGGCGGCGCCCACGGCAGGAAACCTGCGCGGCAATCGTGCACGTCGTACAGCGTCAGCGTGCGCGCAGGCAGATTCATGTCCAGATCGAACGGCGCGAGAAAGTCGCGGCCGAGCAGTCCGGCAATCGGGCGGCCGGCGATTTCGGTCACCGGCAGCGGTCCGACCGTCACGCTGGTATCGCCGTTCAATGTCCTGCGCCGCAGCGTCACGCCGCCAAGCCGCAGCGAGCGCGGCAGGGCGTTCGGACTCTCCTCGTAGCCGCCCAGGCCGCGCACGGTCGATGCGACCCATCCGCTGCGCTCCAGTCCGAGCCGACGCACCGCATCATCGCTCATCAACGTTCGATCGGCACCGGTATCGAGGATGAACGTTGCGTCCGCGCCGTTGACCTGCACCGTCACCAGGATGTGGCCGGCGATCAGGTCGATCGGCGTCGTGCCGAGAGGTTCGACGTGACAGTCCGCCTGCGCGATGGCGGCGCCGGCGAGCAACCAGATGACCAGTGCGGCAAGGCGCGGCAGAATTTGTCCCATGGCGTCGGGCGAAGTATCCAGCCGGGATGTCCGATGCGCCAGCCCCTCCGTCGTTGTTTCGACTGTTCCTCGGGTTCCTGTCCGTCGGCCTGTACGGCTTCGGCGGCGTGTTGCCCTGGGCGCGCCGCATGGTGGTGGAACAGAAGCGCTGGCTGACCGCGGCCGAATTCACCGACACTCTCGGCCTCTGCCAATTCCTGCCCGGCGGCAACATCATGAACGTGACGATCGCGCTGGGTGCACGGTTTCATGGCGCCGTCGGTTCGGTGGTGGCATTCATCGGGCTGATGGCAGCGCCCGTGGCGTGCGTCATCGGTCTCGGCGTCGTGTATGATCGCTACGGTCAGCTGCCGACGGTGCATCATGCATTCGCCGGCCTGGCCGCCGCGGCGTCGGCGATGGTGCTGGCCAATGCGCTGAGGATCGCCGCGCCGTTGCGAACCCGCCCGGTCGGCATCGCAGTCGCACTGACCACGTTCGTCGCGATCGCGGTACTGCGGCTGCCGTTGCCGCTCGTGCTGCCGGCGGTGGCGGCGATCTCCACGCTGCTGATGTGGTCACGCTGATGATGGGGCCACGCTGATGATGGGGCCACGCTGATGATGGGGTACATCCGCCGATGAGCGACACAGCAACCCTGGCCAGTCTGGCGCGCGTCTTCATGCAGCTTTCGCTGCTCGCGTTCGGCGGCACGAATTCGGTGCTGCCGGAGATGCAGCGTCAGGTGGTACAGGTGCATCCCTGGCTGACCGCCCAGCAATTTGCCGCGTTGTTTGCGCTGGCGCAGGCAGCGCCGGGCCCGAACATGCTGGTGGTCACGCTGATCGGCTGGCGTGTCGCGGCACTGCCCGGCGCGCTGGTCACCACGTTGGGCGTGGCCGGGCCGTCCTCGGTGCTGACGTTCTTCGCCTATAACGTCTGGTACCGTTTCCGCGACGCGACGTGGCGCAGGCTGGTGCAAGCCGGTCTGATGCCGGTCACCGCTGGCCTGGTGATGTCCAGCGCCGCGCTGCTGATCAGCACGACATCGACCGACCTGGGCACCGCCGCGATCACCATCGTCGCCGCGGCGCTGTTTCTGTTCACCCGACTGCATCCGCTCCTGGTACTCGGCGTCGCGGCTGCCGTGGGAGCGACCGGAATCCTGACATGAGGAGACGTTCTTGTACCCGGCGGGCAATCCGCGGCATTGTATTATTGCCAAACACGAACCGCTGATCGGTCGTCGGTATTGATCGTGCCGGTTTTTTCTCGTGTGTCGGCCAGTGCACGGCAAGGACGCAGATCAGCGCACCAACGGCGGCCAGCTGGTGGGGATGGTGGTCGGCTTCCAGTCCGCGACCTTCGCCTGTGCCTCAGCGATCTGCGCCGAGCTCATCTTTTTGGCGAGCTCGTCGCGCTCCTTTCCGGATTGATTACTGATCACCGGATCCCACTTCGCCGCAGCGCTGAGCGTGTACCACATGTACGCCTGCACATCGCTCTGATCGACGCCCTGTCCGTCTCTGTACGCAACGGCAAGGTTGTACTGCGCTCGCGGATTCCCCTGGTCCGCGGCGAGCCAATAAAGTTTTGCGGCCTCGTCGTAACTGTGGCGCACACCCAACCCGGCGGCATACATCAGACCAAGGTTGTTTTGTGCGACGTCCTGGCCATCGTCAGCCGCTTGCTGATACCACTGCGCTGCCTCCTGGTAGTTCCGCCGGACACCTTGTCCATTGGCGTACATCAGCCCCATCAGAAATTCCGCATCGCCATTGCCCTGTTGGGCCAATGGGAGGCACAGCCTGTACGCCGCCAAATAGTCGCCGCGCTGATAAGCGGCAAATCCGTCGGCTATCGGGTCTGCCCGACCCGCATGCGGTGCCGCCCATAGGAATGCGAGCGCGAGGCAGACGATGCTCGGTAACTTGCGGATCGGGCTGCGGGCACCGTTGGTGTCGAGGTTCCGTTGCTCAGCCATGGATCGAGGCTCCATCAGGCGGCTGCCCACTTACGGCGCCTGCGGGCTGACCGCAGGTGCGCAAGAAGGAATTCAACACAAAGAGCCCAGCGAACGCAAAGGACTGGTCCATGCCGGTTCGTAGCGGCCCGCGGGCGGACGGGCGCTGGGACGCTCGGTGCCACCCACCGGTTGGTCGTGAGCCGTTATCGGCGCGAATTGCCCGCCTGGGTCCCCACCTTCGTTGGGTCCCCGCCTTCGCGGGGATGGCGACAAGTCATCGAGTTGGGCGACACGCCACCGGTGCTACTGCTCCGCCACGACCGACTCGACGTGCACATGGTGCGCCGCCAGGTGGATGCCGCGCCGATGGTGCCTGGGCACCACGGCTGGTGCCACGGGTGGCGCCTCGGCGACTTCCTCATAGGTTTGCCAGCCGCGTTCGGTGGCCGGGCGCAGGTCGCGCGGCGCAGGATTCAGTTCGGGCTGCGCCGCGGGCGCCGCAGTCGCTGCCAGCATCACGCCGTTGTCGGGCCGATCGTAGATGAAACCATAGGTCGGATAGACGCTGCCGAACTCGTCGGTCTGGCCCAGGCCGACCCGCACCGCGGTCCAGTCATTGGCTTCGGAGACATCCACCACCGGTATGTTGCGGGCGACGCCGCCGCGCATCCCCGGCCCCCACCAGTTGGCGTGGTCGATCTCGATCTCCCGCGCATTGATCACCTGGCTGACGACCGCGACATGGCCCAGCCGCATGTGGCCATTGGCTCGGAAGGTCAGGACGCTGCCTGCCTCCGGCACGGCGCCGCGCTGGTAGACACCGGCTGCATTGTCCCACCACTGCCAGGCATTGCCGGCGACGGAGATGCCTGAATCGCTGCGGGCGAACGGCACACAGGAAATACCGCCGCCGGCATACCGATGAACTTTCAGGGGAGATTTACCGCGTCTGACGCTGGCGTGGCTGACCCGATGGGATGGTTCGGTGGGAGTTCGCAGGTGATTGGTGGAGGTGGCTTCAGCAGGCTGCGGGGTTAACTGACAACTCAAGGCAATCAACGAGCCCAAAATCAAAGTTTTAGCGCCGGTGCCCCATGCCAGCATTGCGACTGACTCCCATTATGGTTTTTCAAGATGTGTGATTCGGTAGCCACAGGGTTGCAAAGGTGACAACCCACGAACGCGATCGTTTCGGGTATGGCGCTGCATTTCGCGCCAATGCCCCTGTGGATGATCGCAGGGCGCGGGAATCTTGTCCTACTTCCCAGTTTTGTTCCGGGCAGCGTTAAGAAATATCGGGGATTGGGCGACTCGGCGGATTTTTCTTGCCGGCGGAAGCCGGGTGTCCCGGCGCGAACTGTGGCGCCGGGAGCACAGGTTGTTGCTTACTTACAGGCGGTGACCATGATCTCGACGAGTATCGACGGGTTCGCCAACTCGGCTTGCACGCAGGCGCGAACGGGGGCCGAGTCCTTGGGAAGCCAAGGGGTCCAAACCGCGTTCATTCCGTCGCGGTCGCGGATGTTCTTCACCCAGATCAGCGCCTGCAGCAGGCGGGTCTTGTCGGTGCCGTGGGTTTCCAGCAACTGGTCGATCTGGGCCAGGACATCGGCGGTTTGGCCTTTGATGTCCTTGCTGGTGTCCTTTGCCGTAACGCCCTGAAGATAAACAAAACCATGATATTCGACGACTTTCGATAGGATGGCGCCTGGCTCAGTGCGGTCAATCTTGGGCATCGCTGCTTTTCTCCCGTTGATGCGTTGGCTCACGGGCCTTCTAGAGCGTTTTCGGCGCGTGGGGAAACAGCGAAAAGCCCAGACAGCCGTGTGGGGCGCAGGATTTCGCTGCCGCGGGAATCACCGCGCCGATCATTACAAGCGGGGGCTGGCACGGCAGCCCGGCCAGCCCCGTCGCGTTCATCCGGTCAGGGTTGGGCTGGCTCCGGCGCGACGGTGTCGATGCGATTTGTTTCCAGGCCCGTGTTGCGCACGCAATCACGCGTCATGTTTTCGTAGCCGTACCGTTGAGACAGGCCACGATCGACGTCGCTATAGGAGTCATTGGCCGAATACGGCGTGTTGCGATTGTTGATCGTGTAGATCGAGTCGCGATTCTGGCGGTCATACACGGCGTTGGCGTGTTGGCGACAGGCAGCCAGGGTCTCGGCGTCGGCACGGGCCTGGCCGACCGGTGGCGGGGGTGGGGCGCATTGCGCGAGCGCAAGCAGCATTGGCAGCAGCAGGGCGGAGCGTCGGTTCATCAGGTGGTTCCTGTCAGGCGCGGGGCGACTTGCGCTTCCAGCGCCAAGCCGAAGGCGAACCGGTCTAGCCGGCTGCGGAATCCGGTCTCGTCGAACTGTGCGTCCTGGGTCAGCGGCGTGGTTGCCGCGGCGCGGAGCAATACGGGATCCAGTTGCGCGCCGTCGCGTCGCAGCAGGCACAGTGACTCGGCCCAGCGCACCCGCGCCAGCAGATCGACCAGTGCGAGCAGGCGCAGACAGACCGAAAGGCCATAGCTGTTGCGCAGACCAACCGTGCCATCGACCGCGCCGGCCCAGCAGCACGCGTCGCGATCCGCCAGCGCGAGGTCGGCGTGGGTGCCATCGGCGCGGCGGAAGCGGAAGCCGCGTACGGCGCCCCAGCGCTGTGCCAGGGCGGCGTCGCGGGCGGCATGCCAAGCGCGCTCCAGGTCGCGCTTGTGCACTGGGGGGAGTTCCTCGGGCGGCAGGTCCACTAGGTAGGTCAACGACCCATCCGGGCCAATGCCGACGTGGACGGACGGGGGCTGTTCCGACGGTTCCATCAAAGTGAAGATGGACCTGTGGGCCGGCTTGCGCCAGCCTGCGTGAGCGCTGCCGAGGGAGAATTTCAGTCATGCGGGAACCAGCGAAACTGAGCGCCACGGAGGCCGTGCGATTGATGCGCGCGGGAACGCTGCGATCGGCCGATCTGATGGCGGCATGCCTGGCACGGATCGCCGAGAGGGAGCCCGTGATACGGGCGTTTGCGTGGTTCGACCCGGATGCCGCGCGGAAGGCGGCGGCCGCGGTTCCGCGGGGCGCGCTGCATGGCTTGCCGATCGGCGTGAAGGACGTGTTCGATACGGCGGACATGCCGAGTGAATACGGCTCGCCGATCTGGCGCGGCTGGCGTCCCCGGGCGGATGCCGCCGCGGTGGCGTGGGCGCGGCAAGCCGGCGCTGTGGTGATGGGCAAGACGGTCACCACGGAATTCGCCACGCGCAAGCCGGGCCCGACCGGCAACCCGCATAATCCGGGGCATACGCCGGGTGGCTCGAGCAGCGGGTCGGCGGCCGGTGTGGCGGATTTTTTCTTTCCATTGGCATATGGCACCCAGACGGCAGGCAGCGTGATCCGGCCGGCGGCGTATTGCGGTGTGGTGGGCTACAAGCCGAGTTACGGCATAATCAATCGGTTCGGCATGAAGTTAATGTCAGAAAGCCTTGATACTGTGGGTGTTATCGCTCGCAGTGTTGCTGATTGCGCGCTGTTTGCCGGTGCCGTGTCGGGACGCGACCTGGGCGATCCGGATGTGCGCCCGGAGAAATCGCCTCGCATTGGCATCTGCCGTTCGCCGGCCTGGGACAAGGCGCTGCCGGAGACCGAGGCGTTGCTGTCGCGCGTGGCGTCGGCGTTGGCGCGGGCGGGCGGATCCGTGGTCGATCGCGAGTTGCCGCAGGAAGTGGCGGCGATCGAGGCGGCGCACCCTATTGTCATGAACAACGAAAGCGCTCGGGCGCTCGGCTGGGAACTGGCGAACGCCCGCGAGCAGATCAGCGAAGGACTGCGCGAGCGGCTGGAATTCGGTCTGTCGCGGAGCGAGGCCGAGGTTGCGGCAGCGCATGCGGTGTTCGAGAGCGCCCAGCGCGCGTTCCCCGCTTGCATGGACGGTCTGAACGCGCTGGTGACGCCGTCCGCTCCGGGCCAGGCGCCGGCCGGGCTGGAATGGACCGGGGATCCGGCATTCAACCTGATCTGGACCAGCCTGCACGTGCCATGCGTGACGGTGCCCGCGGGGGCGGGACCGGATGGACTGCCTCTCGGCATCCAGATCGTCACGCGGATCGGCGAGGACCGGCAGGCGCTGGCCTGGGCGCAGTGGGTTGCGGCGGCGATCGGTTGAACGCGACGTGGTTCTCAGTGTAAAGGACACGGGCACTAGCTGCGGATTCACCAATGCAGGATACACCCTACGACAGTACTGCCAGGAAGCGGACTGTCAGCTTGACGCTCAACGGCGACCTCTATGCCAAGGTTCGTGCAGCCGGCATGAACGCGTCACGGATTGCCGAGGCTGCGTTGGCCCAGGCGCTGAAGGCGCGGGAGGCTGAAATTCTACGGGGGGAGATCCGGCAGGACATGAAGGCGCTTGCGGACTATATCGCCGAACACGGTGATCCCGCAGCCGAGTTGCGGGACATGTTCGATCCACCTGATGCAGCATGAGGTTTACGAAAATCCTGCGCCGCGAACGCGCCGGGCTTTTCCCTTCATCGCCGTGCTGCAGGCAGACATTGCGGAGGAGGGACGCGGCCGGATCGTTGCGCCCATGGCGCCACGCGCCCAGCTTCCTGGCGCAGTCGGACGGTTGCTGCCTGTGGTGCGATACGAAGGTGAGGACTTCTATCTTGCGCTTGAGTCGATGATATCGCTGCCGGTACGGGTTCTTCGCAATCCGGTCGGGTCGATTGCCGGACATCGGGACGCAATAACCCGGGCGTTGGACTGGTTGTTTACGGGCATATGATATTACACATCTTCCATACGAAAGACGCCGGTCTTTGCCAGAACCGATCTTACCGCGCTAAGGCCGCCACGCGTCCTGTGTTCACTCAGATGCACGACCGTCGTGGATGCGGATACCTGGGGTCACCACACGATTTGTACAAAATCGTACGCTAAGCCGGCCGCTGGGCCGCCTTTCGCAAACGAGGGTATGTGAAA
>DATKFJ010000528.1:0-2709 GCA_035511435.1 Acetobacteraceae bacterium
TGGCTGGTTCTTCCAGGTGATGCGCGAGACCGCGCTGCCGAACATGCAGCGGTTGCAGGCCGCGTGCCGCCGGGCTCATGTCGAGGTGATGTACACCGTGATCGAGGCGCTGACGCAAGACGGGCGTGATCTGAGCCTCGATTACAAGATCAGCCGGTTGTTCGTGGCCCATGGATCATGGGATGCGAAGGTGCTGGACACGATCGCGCCAGGGCCGGACGAGATCGTGCTGGGTAAGACATCGTCATCGGTGTTCATCTCGACGAACATCGACTACGTGCTGCGAAACCTGGGCGTGCGGTCGCTGATCGTCGCGGGTGTGCTGACGGATCAGTGTATCGACTCAACGGTGCGGGATGCGTGCGATCTGGGGTATCTGGTAACCGTGCCGACGGATGCCTGCGCGACACTGAGCGCGGAACGGCACGAGTGGGCGTTGCGCAACAATCGCGGATACTGCCGGCAGGTGACGACGGAGGCGTTGGTGCGGGAGATTGAAGGTTTCGTGCGAAACTGAACGCTGGATGCTTACCTTCGCGTGCATGACCGGTTCTGCGGCGATTCATTTTTTCCCAACGGTCCCCAAGGCATGGACGGCGTCGGTATCGGTCACCCCACCCCGGACGCCTGTTTCGCGAGATCGATCAGCGCGCGCAGATACGCCTCGCCATTGTCCGCCCAACGATCCACACCGATCCGCGCGCGATAATCGTTGGTCAGCAACGAGAAGTCGGTAATGCCGTCGGACTCGCCCAACCAATTGCAGATCGCCAGATACTCCTGAAACAGTGGCGAGCCGCGCAGCAGGCGCACATCCGCCGCCAGTTTCTCCAACTGCCTGGCGGCCGCCCCACTCACTTCGTCCGCAGGATCCGCATCCACCTTTCGTAGCCGCCACTCGGCCACGCGCTGGAGTTCCTCCGCCTCGAACAGATCGTCGTCCCCGGTCATCCTTCGCGCTTCGAAAACGCCGTCTCGGCATTGGTGACGAACTCGAGCAGACACGCCCTGCCCTCCTCCGTCTGCCGCCGCGCGCGCAGGATCGCCTCGCCCACCTGCGACGGGTCATCGACCCGCTCGCTCCAGCCGCCGAGATCGCGCGCCAGATCGGCGTAACTGCCGCCCAGATCGCGCGCGTTATGCTTTTCATGCGACAGCTTCATGTGCGGAATCTCGATCGCCATCGTCGAGTTGTTCAACACCATCGTGCAGATTGGCACGCCGCAGCGCACCGCCGTTTCAAAATCCAGCCCGGTCATGCCGAACGCCGCATCACCCATGAAGTTGACGCAGAACTTGTCCGGCGCCGCGACCTTCGCACCGATCGTCAGTCCTAATCCGGTGCCAAGCTGATGCGACTTCCCCCATCCCAGATAACCGCGCGGCCGAGTGGCACGGTAGAACGGTAGCAACTGCTCGCGCGGACTACCGGAGTCATGCGTGACGATCGCGCCTGCTGGATCGACCGCGCGCATGAACTCGTGGATAACGCGATACGGTGTGATCGGCTTCTCCGCCGATGTCAGCTTCGCCTGCCACTTCGCCAGCCACGCCTCGCGCTTCGTCGCGATCTCCTGCGCCGGCGAACGGTTCAGCAGGCGCCCGCCAAGACGATCCTTCACCGCATCGACCAGCGCCGCCAGCGTCAGCTTCGCATCGCCAAGCAACGCCACCTCCGTCGCGTAGCTCTTGTGCAGATCGCGTGTGTCATTGGTGGCGTGGATGATGCGTACACCAGCGGGCAGCGGTGGTGTGGTCAACGGATGGCGGTTCAACCCGGTGCCGATGCCAAGGATCAGATCGGCCTTCGAATACAGGAAATGCGCACCGTGGCCCGTGAAGCCATTGCCACCGGAACCCAGCGCCAAAGCATGGTCCTCGGGGAACGCGCTCTTGCCGTCGACTGTGGTCATCACCGGGCATTGCAGCAACTCCGCCAACCGAACCAGTTCATCGCTTGCTTCGGCGTACAACACGCCCTGTCCGGCAAGGATCACCGGACACGCCGCATCCACCAGCAAACGCGCCGCGTCCTCCACATCACGCGACGCCGGCGAACTGCGCGACGGACGAACCGGCCGGTGCTCCAGCACGTCAGAACCGATATCAAGGTCGAGCACATCGCGCGGCAATTCCACCATCACCGGGCCAGCGCGCCCGTTCTTCAGCGCATTGAATGCGCGGCGCATCGCCGCCGGCACCTGTTCCGGCACGATGACGTGTTCCACCTGCTTGGTGATCGACGCGTAGGTACGGCTGGAATGAAACATCGGAAACACCTGCGCCTGGTCGCGCGCATGGCCCAGTGGTAGAAACAGCACCGGTACCGAATCAGAAAACGTCGTTGCAATACCCGGAAACGCGTTCTCCGCCCCCGGGCCGTATTGCATCGCGAACACGCCGGGCGGCCGACCATTGGTAACGCGGGCGTAACCGTCGGCCATGTCGACGCCGACGCGCTCCTGCCGGCAGATGATAGGACGCAGGCCACCTGCCACCGCGGTTTCGATCACCGACGTGGTGGGAAAGCAGAACAGGGTGGTCACGCCTTCGCGTTTCAGGATTTCCACCACGGCATCGGCTGCGCGCATTTGTCCCCTCCCCTGCGGCGTTTGACGGAGCCTAGGCGCGGGCCGCCAGACCCGTCTACAGTCGGGTCACAACCGGACATCCAGACAGGGAGGGGCGATATGGCGTTCCGCGCAATTC
>DATKFJ010000529.1:0-5840 GCA_035511435.1 Acetobacteraceae bacterium
CAAGCAGGGATTTTCACAAAGAACCAGAAAGCCACTTCGCGCGAAGCGCAAAAATATCTTTCTGTGAAAATCCCTGCTTAATCCGTGTAATCTGTGCCAAAGACTTGCTTACTTTGCTTTACCTTACCTTACCTTGCCTTACCTTACCTCCCCTGCTCTACCGCCGGACGAACAGCTTCTCGATCTCGGCCTTGGTCAGCTTGAGGAACGTAGGCCGCCCATGACTGCAAGTGGCAGCGCGCGGCGTCGCCTCCATCTGACGCAGCAGCGCATCCATCTCGGCCCCATTCAAGCGACGCCCCGCGCGGATCGAGCCGTGGCATGCGAGCCGCGCGATCACCGCATCGAGCCGCGCGGTCAACGCGGTGGCTTCGTCGAGTTCCTCCAGTTCGTCGGCAAGATCGCGCAGCAGCGGACCGGGCTCGGGCGAGCCGAGTGCCGCGGGCAGCGCGCGCACCAGCACCGCACCGGGACCGAATGCCTCGATCTCCAGACCCAGGCGGGACAGTTCGTCGCCGCGGGCCAGCAGGCGGGAGGCATCGCCCGGCGCCATGTCGACCACCGCCGGCAGCAGCAGCGGCTGCGAGCGGACGCCGCCATCCAGCATCTGGTCGCGCAGCGCTTCGTGGGTCAGCCGCTCGTGCGCCGCGTGCTGATCGACCAGCACCAGCGACCCATCGCTGGCAACCGCGATCACGTAGGTGTCGAGCACCTGCGCCACCGGCGCACCCAGCGGATGTTCGGCGCGCGGTTCGGTCGCCGGCAGCATGCGCGCCGCGGGCGACGCACCGAATGCCAGCGGCGCCTCCGCCATGCCGGGTAATGGCACCGACCGGTACGCCACCGGGTACGGCGCACGCGAATGCACCAGATGCAATGACGGTCGCGGCGCCGGCAGCGACGTGCCGGCGCCGCCGGCGAGCGCGCGCTGCAGGCTGCCGATCACCAGCGATCGCACGGCGCCCACGTCGCGGAAGCGCAGCTCGTGCTTGGCGGGATGCACGTTCACGTCGAGCTCGTCCGGCGGCAGGTCGAGCCAGAGTGCCACCACGGGATGCCGGCCCGACGCGATCACGTCGCGATAGGCGACACGCACGGCGCCCTTCAGTATCGGATCGGCGACCGGCCTGCCGTTCACCGTCAGCGCCTGCGCGGCGCCCGTGGCGCGCGTCACCGCCGGCGAGCAGGCGTAGCCGGCGATGCGCAAGGTGCCGCGTTCGCCGGCGACCTCGACCATCGCATCGGCGGCCTCGGTGCCGAACAGCGCGGCCACGCGGTCGGCGCGGTCCTGCGCGGGCAGGTCGAACGCGATGCGGCCGTCGGATTCCAGCCGGAACGCCACCGACGGCGCGGCCAGGGCGAGGCGGCGGACCGCGGCTTCGGCGTGGTCGGCCTCGGTGCGCGGATGCTTGAGGAACTTGCGGCGCGCCGGGGTTGCGAAGAACAGGTCGCGCACCACGACGCGCGTGCCCGGCGCGCCGGCGGCCGGGGCGACGTCGGATACCTCGCCGCCTTCGACGCGGATTTCCGAGGCGTGCGTGGCGTCGCGCGGGCGGGAGGTGATGGTCAGGCGGGCTGCTGCGCCGATGGACGGAAGGGCTTCGCCGCGAAAGCCCAGGGTGGCGATGCGCACCAGGTCTTCGTCGGGCAGTTTCGAGGTGGCGTGTCGGAGGACGGACAGTGCGAGCGATGCGGCGTCCATGCCGGTGCCGTCGTCGGTCACCTCGATGCGGTCGATGCCGCCGGCATCGAGCGCGACCGCGATGCGGGTGGCGCCGGCGTCAAGCGCGTTTTCGATGAGTTCCTTTACCGCGGCGGCGGGGCGTTCGATGACCTCGCCGGCAGCGATGCGGTTGACCGTGTGGGCGGGGAGGATGCGGATTGCGGGCATGCGGTTACGCGTGGTTGTCACACGATAGGCAGGCAAGACCAACCCGGATCGTCACGGCTCGCCGCGCAGCGAGCGGAAGCGCGCAATCAGCCCGGTGGTGGACGAATCATGCGCGCCCGGTACCACACCCGGCGCCAGCTCCGGCAGGATTCCGCCGGCCAGTTCCTTGCCCAGTTCCACCCCCCACTGATCGAAGCTGTCGATGTCCCAGACACAGCCCTGCACCGCCACCTTGTGCTCGTACAGCGCAATCAGCCGCCCCAGACTGAACGGATCCAGCCGCCCGAACATGATGGTGTTGGATGGCCGCTCGCCGACGCACACCCGATGCGGTGCCACGGCATCGATCTCGGTCTGCGAAGCGCCCTTCGCCGTCATCTCGGCGCGGATCTCCAACTCGGACCGGCCGCGCAGCAACGCCTCGGCCTGGGCGAACGCATTGGCGGCCAGCGCCCGGTGCGCCTCCGGCCGATTGTGATCCGGATTGGCGGCGAGGATGAAATCCACCGGCACCGGCCGCGTCCCCTGATGCACCAACTGCATGAAACTGTGCTGCGCGTTGGTGCCCGGCTCGCCGAACAAGATGGGACAGGTGTCGACATCGACGGGCGTGCCGGCCAGCGTCACGTGCTTGCCGTTGCTCTCCATCTCGACCTGCTGCAGGTGCGCCGGCAGACGCCGCAGCCGGTCGTCGTAAGCGAGAATGCATTGCGTGGCGCAGCCCAGCACGTTGACGTGCCACACACCCACCAGCCCGAGCAGCACCGGCAGGTTCCGCCGCAGCGGCGCGTCGCGGAAATGGCAGTCCATCGCCCAGGCGCCATCGAGCATCGCCTGGAACTTCTCCCAGCCGACGGCGAGCGCGATCACCAGCCCGACCGGCGACCACAGCGAATAGCGGCCGCCCACCCAGTCGCGGAAGCCGAAGGTGTGGTCTGGCGCGATGCCGAATTCGGCCACCGCCTTCAGGTTGGTGGAGAGCGCGGCGAAGTGCTTGCCGACCGCGGCATCGCCCAGCGCGCCGGCGATCCAATCGCGCGCCGCGTGGGCGTTGGTCTGAGTCTCCAGCGTGGTGAAGGTCTTGGAGGCGACCAGGAACAAGGTGCGCGCCGGATCGAGTCCCTGGATCGCCGCCAGGAACGCGTGGCCGTCCACGTTGGACAGGAACCGCGCGTCCATGCGTGCGTCGGTGCGGCCGGTGGTGAGCGCCTCGGTGGCGACGCGCGGGCCGAGATCGGAACCGCCGATGCCGATGTTCACCACGGTGGCGAAGCGCTCGCCGGTGGCGCCGCGCTTGCTGCCGTCATGCACCGCGGTGACGAAGCCGCGCATGCGGTCGCGCTCCGCGGCAGCGAGTTTCGACGCATCGTCGATGCCGGTGGCGAGCGCGGCCTTCAGGCCGGCACCGGGCGGCGCGCGCAGCGCCATGTGCATGGCGGCGCGGTGCTCGGTGACGTTGACCATCTCGCCGGCGAACAGGCGACGGCGGAAGCCTGCCAGGTCCGCCGCCTCGGCGAGGCCGATCAGCGCGTCGAGCACCTGGGTGTCGATCGCCGACTTGGAGTAGTCGAGCGCGAGGTCGTCCAGGCTGGCGCTGAACTTATGGGCGCGCCCGGGGTCGGCGGCGAACAGCGGCGTGATGCGCCTGCCGTCCGGGCGCGCCGCCAGCGCGGTCAGCCGGGCGAAGGTGGCCTGACGACTCGTTGGCTGGGTCATGGCGGGCCGGGTCATTGCGGCAGTATACGCCGCTTCCCGCTGGTTTCGAATGCTGCGTTTTGCCCCGCGGCTTCAGTGCCGCCATGGCGGTACGGCTGGTTTCTGCCGTCAAGTTTTTAACATGGAGGAAGGGCGGAGGGCCACGGAGGGCCACGGAGGAAGGGTGTAAGGCGCTGCGCGCGCAGCGCAAAATCGCTTCCTCTGTGGCCCTCCCGTGGCCCTCCGCCCTTCCTCCGTGTTAAAAACCTGACCGCAGAGACCAGCCGCGCAGCCGCCGCGTCAGATCGCGATCGCGTAGGCCGGCCGCCGTGGATCGGCCCCTGCCCCGATCAGCCCGGTGGCCGGATCGGTCAGGATCGCCTCCACCGACCCTGCCAGCCAGGTGAATTCCGGCCAGTCGCGCACGTCATGCCCGCGCGCCGCCAGATCGGCCCGCACGGACGCATCGATGCGTCCCTCCACCGCCAGGCGCCCCGGAAAATACTCGAACGGTGCGAACGACGATGGGAACGAGTAGCTGGCGATGCGCGGCGCCTCGATCGCGTCCTGCACCTCCATGCCGTGCTGGAAGATGTTCAGCATGACCTGCAGCATCGCCTGGGTCTGCACATCGCCGCCCGGCGTGCCGAACGGCATCACGCCGCCCGCCTTCGTCACCACCATCGCCGGGTTCGGCGTCAGCCGCGGCCGCTTGCCGGGCGCCACGCCGGCCGGATGCCGCGGATCGGGCCGGCTTTGCGAACCCCGCCCCGACGGCGTGATGCCGAGCCCCGGCACCACCGGCACGTTGCCGGAGCCATCGGACGGCGTGGCGCTGAACGCATTGCCCCAGCGATCGACGACGCAGCAGTACGACGTGTCGGCTTCAACCTTCGGCAGATCGGCGGTGCTCGCCATGTGCGGCAGGTTGGTGCGATCCAGCGGCGCCGGCATCTCGCCGAACGCGCGATCGTCGCGCACCGCCGACGCACGCCGCGCGATCGTCGCCGGATCGAGCAGATGATCCACCGGCACATCGACGAACGCCGGATCGCCAAAGAAATACTCGCGATCCGCCATCGCCAGATTCACGCATTCAGCGATGCGGTGCAGGTAGGTGGCGGAGTTGTGCGGCAGGTCGGCAATGCCGACGCGTTCGAGCAATGCCAGCGCCTCCTGCAACGCCGGTCCCTGGCACCACGGACCGCAGGTGATCACCTCGTGGCCGCGCCAGTTGCGCCGCACCACCGGTTCGATGCGCGAGCGGTACTCGTCGAGGTCCTGCATGGTCAGGTAGCCACCCTCGCGCTGCTGGAACGCGGCGATCTCGCGCGCGATGTCGCCGCGGTAGAATGCATCGTGCGCCGCCTGCAGGCCGGCTTTGCGATCGGCACCGGCGGCACGGTCCTGGTCGGCCATGTATTGCAGGGTGCGCGACAGGTCGGACTGCACGAACTTGTCGCCCGCCTTCGGTACGCGGTTGTTCGGCAGGTAGATCGCGGTGTTTGACTGCCAGCGGCGGTATTCGTGCTCGTGCGCGGCGATCGAGGTGGCGAGCAGCGGATACACCGCGAAGCCCTCGCCGGCGTAGCGGATCGCGTACGACGCGACATCGGCGAAGCGCATTGTGCCGTGGCGCTGCAGGGCGGTGATCCAGGCGTCGGGCGCAGCGGGGATGACGGTGCGCAGCACGCCGTCGGGGATCTTGCCGCCGTGCTCGCGCATGAAGATGTCGGCGGGGATGGTCTTCGGCCACCAGCCGAGACCGGCGATGCTTTCGACGTGGCCGCTGGCGAGGCGGATCATGATCGGTGCGACACCGGCGACGTTCACCAGGTCCGGCTGGAGCACGCCCAACGCGATGCCGGCCGCGCAGCCTGCGTCGATCGCATTGCCGCCGGCTTCCAGGATGGAGAAGGCGGCTGCGGCGGCCAGGTAGTGGCCGGCGGAGACGGCGTGGCGCGTGCCGTAGACGGTCGGGCGATGGCTCATAGGGGTGCTTCCTCCGAAGGTTGCGAGAGGGTGCGGCAAAGCGGACGCGCGGTCCAGGGTGGGATTTGGACATTCGAATGGCTGCGTTGGCAGGAAGTAGTCAGGAAGTAATAATGAGGTAATAATGAAGTAATCAAGTCTTGGCACAGATTACGAAGATTAAGCCAGGGAGTTTCACGGAAAACAAAATTCAAGAAACAAAATCGCGTGCGCTGTGGGTCAGGGAGTAAATTTTGTCGTGTAAAAATATTCTACACTTACT
>DATKFJ010000530.1:0-3346 GCA_035511435.1 Acetobacteraceae bacterium
GCCTCGCTCGATCCACGCACCGCGCGCCGGGTGATGGATGCGCTGCGAGCGATCAACCGCCAGGACGGTATCACCGTCGTCTGTAACCTGCACACGCTGGACACCGCGCGGGCCTATTGCGATCGCATTATCGCGCTCAGCCACGGGCGCGTTGTCTTCGACGGGGTGCCGGACATGCTGACGAACGCGCGCGCCCGCGAGATCTATGGCGTCGAGGCCGACGAAGGCGGTTTCGACGAGGCGATCACTTCGACAGCGCTGGCGCGACCCGCGACTGTTGGCCAGCGCGTTGAGGCCATCGCCTGACATCGTCCCTTTCGCTAACAATCAGGAGAAATTTGCGATGATCACCCGTCGTCGGTTGGGTTTGGCTGCGCCAGCGTTGCTTGGCATGGCGACACTCAGCCCCCGCCCCGCGCGGTCGGCCGAGGATTGGCGCAAGCAATTCCCGACCATCGTGTTCGGCACCGTCACCGGCGAGAACGCCGGCGATCGCGTCAAACGCTATAAGCCCGCCGAGGATTATCTCTCCAGCACGCTGGGGGTGAAGATTGGTTGGGCCGAGGCGACCGATTATGCCGGCATCATCCAGGGCATAATCTCGAAGAAGATCCAACTCGCGCATTTCGGTCCGGCTTCCTTCTCGAAGACCTGGATCCTGTCGCATGGTCAAGTGGTCCCGGTTGCCGAGATGCTCGACCAGTACGGCAACCATGGCTATTATTCGGTGACGCTGGTCCGCAAGGACAGCCCGTACAATACGATCGCCGACCTCAAGGGCAAGACCTATGCCTTTGCCGATCCGAACAGCACTTCCGGCTTCCAGGCGCCGTCCTATTTTCTGACAAAGGACGGCTATCCGCCGCAGAGCTTCTTCGGCAAGACGATGTTCTCCGGCAGCCATGAGAACAGCGTAATGGCGCTGTACCACAAGGACGTCGATGCCGTCTCCACGTGGTGGAACAACGATACGCTCTCCAATCCGGCGCTGATGGCCAAGAAGGGGATGATCCCCGCCGGCTGGTGGAAAGTGATCTGGAAATCGCCGTTGCTGCCTTCGGACCCCTGGGCAATGCCAACCTGGCTGCCGCAGCAGATGCGCGACGATGTGACCAAGGCGGTGCTCGATATGCCGAAGAACGGCAAGGAAGCGTTCGCGGTGGTATCGAGCGGACTCTCTACCGGTTTCGCGCCGGGCAATCTCGATGATTACAAGCCGATCATCGACCTGGTGCAGTACAACGCCGAGCATCATGTCGGTGAGACCGGCTGAAAACGCAAGCCGGGCGGCGTGGGCGCCGCCCGGTTTCGCCGATCCTGCGGCCGGGCTCGGCAGCGGTTTCGAGCAGACCTGGCAGGTCGAGAGGCGGCGGCGGCGGCGGCGTGACGCACTCTGCGGTGTTGCATTCCTCATCGCACTGGCGGCCTCGTTCCAGTTGGGCCAGGTGCGCCTCGACACGTTTCTCGCGGGGCTGCCGCAATTCGGCGATTATTTTGTCTCGGTCGCACCCAACCTGCATTTCGCCACGTTTGGCCATGATCTCGCCGCCTGGTACTGGAATCTCGGCCGCTGGCTCCGCTCATTGCTCGACACGTTGCTGATGGCGATCGCGGCGACGTTGCTTGGATTCTGCGGCGGCCTCGTGCTGGCCATGCCGGCGTCGCGCAACCTCGAGCCGTGGCGCGGCAGCCGCTGGGCGGCGTTGCGGATCGCCGAATTCTGCCGCTCGATCCCCGAGTTGGTCAGCGCCACGATCTTCGTCTTTGCCTTCGGCATCGGGCCTTTCGCCGGAGTTCTGGCGCTGGCGCTGCACAGCACGGGCGCGCTCGGCAAGCTGTTTGGCGAGGTGAACGAGAATCTCGAGATGGGTGCGGCCGATGCGGTGCGCGCCAGCGGCGGCAACTGGCTGCAGACGGTGCGCTACGGCGTGATACCCGCGGCGATGCCGAACTACCTCAGCTACACCCTGCTGCGCTTCGAGATCAATGTGCGCTCCGCGACCATCCTCGGCTTCGTGGGAGCGGGGGGCATCGGGCAGGATCTGATGTATGTGGTCCGCGAGTTCCTGTACCAGGACGTGAGCGCAATCGTCCTGCTGATCATCGTCGTCGTGTTCGCGATCGATCTGCTTTCCGAACGGCTGCGCCATCGCGTGCTGGGGCGGGAGACATTGGCGTGAGCGGCGTGTTGACGCAGCTCGATGTCGCGGCGTTGCGTGCGCTGCATCCGCAGGCCTTCGGGCCATCGTTGCGCGTTCGTGCGATCCGGTGGGCCGGCGGTACTGGCGCAGCGGTGCTCGCGGCCTTGCTGTTCGGCCATCTCGGATTCTTCGACTGGACGATGATCGGCACCGGTCTTGTACGGCTCGGCGGCATATTGGGATTCATGCTGCCGCCCGGTGGGTTCGACGATCTGGACCAACTCCTCTACGCCGTGCTGCAGACCCTGGCGATGGCCTTCGCCGGCAGTGTCCTCGCCAATATCATCGCCGTGCCGATCGGCTTCCTGGCGGCGCGGAACGTGGTGCGCTCGGCGCTGCTGCATTTCCTGCTGCGTCGGGTGCTCGATGCCATTCGCGGTGTCGATGTGCTGATCTGGGCACTGATCTTCATCAGTGTCGTCGGGCTCGGACCCTTCGCCGGCATTCTCGCGATCATCGTCAGCGATACGGGCGCTCTGGCCAAGCTCTATGCCGAGGCGATCGAGGCCGTGGATCGGCGGCAGCGGGAGGCGGTGCAAGCCACGGGCGCCAGCCGCTTGCAGGTGATCCGCTACGGGATCGTTCCACAGGTGCTGCCGCTGATCCTGAGCAATGCGATCTATTTCTTCGAGAGCAACACGCGCAACGCGACCGTACTCGGCGTGGTCGGCGCCGGTGGCATCGGCCTGGCGCTGTTCGACCGAATCGGCGTCGATGACTGGCACAGTGCCTCGTTGGTTATTCTGCTGATCCTGCTGACGGTCTACAGCATCGACACACTAACCGGCGGCGTCCGCCGACGGCTCACCGGACGCGACCGGCGGGGTGATCCGGTGGGTTGAGAGGCGGTTTCAGCTCCTGACGTCGACAAACAGGCACTTGGATCGCGGTTGCGGAATTGCACGACCTTTGGTCGCGTGTATACGTTGTCGACTACCGCAGAAAATGCCGGCTATGCGTCTATGTAAGAGCAGACGGCTCCAGCCCGGAACGGGCGGGTTCACGATCGCCGTGCAGCGGCGGTCATTGCGTGGGAGGTATGTAGGCGGGACGGACGATGCGGATTTGCCACCTGGATGTGGATGTCGCATTCGCCCGGCTTATTGATGAGAGTTGGCCCGTAGTTCCTCCAGAAGCGCAGCGAA
>DATKFJ010000531.1:0-18567 GCA_035511435.1 Acetobacteraceae bacterium
CCCCGCGGAACAGACTTCCCGCAGCGAGGTCTTCCATGACCTCAGATCCTCCTGCACGAACATCCGCCACACGGTCGGCGGCGCGCAGATCGTGGTGACGCCATTCGCCGCGATCGCATCCAGCATGCCGCGCGCATTGAACCGCGGCTGATTGGCGATGAACACGGTTGCACCGGCAATCCAAGGGGCAAATATGCAGCTATAGGCGTGCTTCGCCCAACCCGGCGACGAAATGTTCAGATGCACGTCGCCAGCCTGCAAGCCCAGTACGTACATCGTCGTCAGATGACCGACCGGATAGCTCTGGTGGTTATGCAGCACGAGCTTCGGCTTCGCCGTGGTGCCGGACGTGAAATACAGCAACAGCGGATCGGTGGCGTTGGTCGCGCCATCCGGCGTGAAGTCGACCGAACCGGTCAACAATGAATCATATGCCTGCCAGCCAGCAGGCGGCGCGCCAACCGCGATGCGCGTCACGCTGGAATCCAGCCCGTCGAATTTCGCCGTATCTGCCGTGGTGGCGATCACGTGTCGCACCCGACCACGCGCGAAGCGATCGCGCAGGTCGGCGGTGGTCAGCAACGTCGTCGCGGGAATCACCACCGCGCCGAGCTTCATCGCCGCCAGCATGGTCTCCCACAGTGGCACGATGTTGCCGAGCATGAGCAGGATGCGGTCGCCACGCTGCACCCCCAGGGCGCGCAGACCGTTCGCCACGCGGTTCGACCGTTCCGACAATTCAGCAAAACTGACCGAGGCTGCGCCGTCGCCGACAATCGTCAGTGCCGGACGCGTGGCGAACGGGCCGTGCCCCAACCCGGCATCGAACCAGTCCAACGCGAAGTTGAAAGTTTCCAGCTCTGGCCAGCGGAAATCTCGACAGGCGGCGGCATGGTCGGTACGGTTCGCCAGCAGCAATTCGCGCGCTGCCTTGAATGCTTCGCCCGCCATCGTCGCCTCCTTATTTTCGTTGCTGCATCGCCAGCCAGCGGAACACAACGGAAAAATCCTTGCCGCCATCGCCACCATCGACGACTGCCTGATAGAACGACATGGCATGCTGGCCGAGTGGCGTGGGCGATCCGGTGGCATCCGCCGCGGCCTGCGACAGCTTCACATCCTTCAGCATCAGTGCCGCGGTAAATCCCGCTGCATAATCGCGGTTGGATGGCGCGGCGGGGACCGGCCCAGGCGCGGGGCAGTAGCTGGTCAGCGCCCAGGATTGCGCTGACGCGGTGGAGGCGATCTGGAACAGCTTGTCCCAGTCCAGCCCGAGCTTCCGCGCCAGCAGAAAGCCTTCCGACACGCCAACCATGTTGATCGCGAGCATCATATTGTTGCAGATCTTCGCCGCCTGACCAGCCCCCGGCCCACCCGCGTGCACGATGTTCTTGCCCATCGCCTGCAACATCGGCAGCCCACGCGCGAACGCCGCCTCACTGCCGCCGACCATGAAGGTCAGCGTGCCCGCCGAGGCACCGCCGACACCGCCGGACACCGGTGCATCGAGCATCTCGAACCCGGCGACACGTGCTGCCTCGCTCACTACACGCGCGCTCTCCACATCGATCGTGGAGCAGTCTATCAGCAGCGGCGTACGTCCCTTGACCGCCTCGATCAGTCCACCCTGATGCAGCCACACCTCCCGCACGTGTTCGCCAGCGGGCAGCATGGTGATCACGACATCGGCGCCGCCTGCCGCTTCCGCCGCGCTGCCTGCCGCCTTCCCACCGCCAGCGACAAGCGCCTGCACGGTACCGGCGTTGATGTCGTAACCGACAACGGAATGCCCGGCCCTGACCAGGTTGGCCGCCATCGGCGCGCCCATGTTGCCAAGCCCAATGAAACCGATGGTGGCCATCTCACAGCACCTCGAAGATGTCGTACACAGGACCTTCCGGCGGTCGCCGCCCGGTTCCCACGGCGATGATGCGGTTCAGCCAATCATACTTCATCGCTGCTGTCTCGAACGCGACCGACGTGCGGAAATAATACTCGGACGCATCGACGGCATCGCCGCGGTTGAGCCGCTCCATCACCGCCGCGGGCCCATGGCGCATGCCGCGATACGTCATGCCGATCAGCGCCTTGTCCTCGGTCTCCAACACCAGCCGTACATCCAGCGTGGTCGAACCGTCGGCGCGCACGACAATCCAGTCCGCTCCGCCCGGCAGCACCGTGCCCCGCAGCCGTTCGCCACTGAACGTTCCACCGGCTACCAGACCAATGCGTCGGTTGCCGTTCGGTGTGGCGCCAATCGCCTGCATGCCCGCAACCGCCAGTGTCAAAGTCATCAAATGCGCGGTGCGGATCTCGGCCATGCGGTCCTCCTCGGTGTCATTGCGCCGGATCACACCCGATCCGCCGGTTGGCCGCAAGCGCCGCCCGCGGTAGCATCCGCACCTGGCCACATGTGAGGAGAAGCGTTCATGCCGGGTGAATATCCACTGCCATCGAGTGATCCCGCGAGCCTGGGTTTCGCGGCGAAGCCACTCGATAACCTCGACCGGTTGATCAAGCAGCATATCGAGGAAGGCCGCTACGGCGGTGCGCAGATCGCGCTCGCGCGGCATGGCCAGCTTGCCTTGTTTCGCACGTATGGCGACGCGAAGACCGAACCGACCAGACAGCCCGCGACTAACGACACTCTGTTCCTGCTGTTCAGCCAGACAAAAGTGCTGACCAGTTCAGCGGTATGGACGCTGGTGGAAGAGGGCAAGCTGTCCTTCATGGACAAGGTTGCCGACCACCTTCCGGAATTCGCCGCGCGCGGCAAGGCTGACATCACGCTTCAGCAGGTGATGACGCACCAGGGCGGCTTCCCGTCCAACAACGTAACAAAAGCCAGCTGGACCGACCATGCGCGGATGCGCGCCGAAGTGTGCGACTTCGCGCTGGACTGGACGCCTGGATCGAAGCTGCAATACCACGGCCAGGCCGCACATCTGGTGCAGGCGATGGTGATCGAGGCAGTCACCGGCCAGGACTATCGCGACGTCATCCGCGACAAGGTGATCGCGCCGCTGGGTCTCGGCAACGACATCATGGTCGGCGTGCCGACACAGCTTCAGTCGCGCTGTGCCGATATCTATGCGCCGGAACCACGCGACAACTCAGCCGAATTCCGTGCCGCCGGACTGCCGAGTGGCGGCGGGTTCGCCACGGCGCGCGGCATGGCGGCGTACTACCAGATGCTGCTCGGCAAGGGTCGCCTCGGCAATGTGCGCCTGTTCTCACCGCGGTTGATCGCCTACGTGTCGCGCAACCACACCGGCGAACGCGGCGACGAGCAGATGAACGGCATTCCGATGCATCGCGGCCTTGGTCCGCATGTTCGCGGCGAGAGCGACCGCATCCGCGGTCTCGGCACACTCGGCGCACCGACTACGTTCGGGCATGGCGGCGTCGGGTCGTCGTACTCGTGGGCTGATCCGGAAAGCGGTGTGTCATTCACCTACCTCACCAACTTCGTGTCACCGGATCCGTGGCATTCGGCGCGACTGGATCGCGTGGCGAACCTCGTGCACGCGGCGATCGACTGAAGAAGGCTCACCACAAAGGCACGAAAATGGTCCGCTCCTCTTCGTGTCTTTGTGGTACCTCCCCATGCCTTACGCACGGAACGATGAACTGCCGCCAGCGGTGCGGAATCATTTGCCGGTGCATGCACAGGATATTTTTCGCGAGGCCTTCAACCACGCCTGGGAGCAGCATGGCGGCGGCGAACCAGCTGTGTTCCGCATTGCCTGGGCAGCCGTGAAGCGGCGCTACCGTAAACGGGGACGCGTCTGGCTGCCGATCGAGGATTGATGGCCACTGGCGAGGATTGATAGCCACCGGCGACTGGCATCAAACGGTCGCGATGCGTTCCCAGGTGAGTTCGCGCTGCTCGGCTCCGCTCGCGCCCTGACGCGGCGGCGGTCGCAGGATCATGCGTGCACCCTCGAAGCGCACATCGCGCACCTGATCCGTGCCGATGCGAGCGGGATCCGACGCCGCGTCGACCCGGGTGATAAGCGTGCTCCCATCGAAACTGTAGTTGCCGCAGTAGGATCCATAGTCGCGGGTCGTTCCGGGCGGCAGGCTCGGACGGCCATCGCACAGCACGGCCATCATGCGACCGTCAGCGTTGAACGTCACACGCCCCATGCCTTGCGGTCCGTACGGTGTCGGCAGCACGTTGCCCGCCGCGTCACGCGCAATGGCAGCGACCAGGCCCCACGTGCCGACGATGTCTGGCATGACGATATCTGGCATACGGGGCTTCCGTCAGCGCTTGCCGGGCTGGGCGTCGACGAATGCGCGCAGCACGGCGTTCATGCGGGTCTGATATCCGGGACCACGGTCGCGGAACCAGGTCAGGATGTCCTGATCGATACGCAGCGAGATCGCCTGCTTCGCCTGCGGCCAGACGACCTGAACGTTGCCCCAATCAGGCTGTTTCTGCTGCGACGAACGTGCGGAACGGCCGGCACTGGCGGACTTGCCTTGGGCCGTCTTGCCTTGGGCCGTCTTGCGGGTTTGCTTGGTGATCGAGCGAGCCATGCTGCCTCCTCTGGGAGCCATGGCGTTGTCCATACGGATGTATTACCCGCACCGCAAGACCGTCCCTGCTCAATCCCCGCCGAGCGCCGCCTCGGCTGCCCGCACTGCCGCCAGCGGCACCGCGCCGCGCCCCACCACCTGGCCGCCGACGCATGCCAACCACCCGGCGCCATCCGGCGGCGTAGTCGGACGCAACTCGATCACCTTGGCCTCGTCGTCCAGCGCCACCGCACGATAGGACCGCCAGCCGGCCCACACCGGCCCCAAAATGCGAACGACGCGGGCGATGGCTTCACCCGCGTCGTCGCGTCCGATCCATTCGAGGGTCCGGTGGATACCGGGTCCCTCCTCCTGCCGTCCCCGCATCCAGTGGAGGCGGGGGGTTTGCACTTAAACTGCCCCAGTCATGCGCGATCTACGTTCATGCGCGACCTGCATTCATGCGGGACCTACGTTCATGCGGTCTTCGCCATGATCTCGTCCGCGATGTTCCGCGGCACCGGGTCGTAGTGGTGGAACTGCATGGTGAACGAGGCGCGTCCTTTGGTCATGCTCCGCAGATCGGAAATATAGCCGAACATTTCCTTCAAGGGAACATGAGCCCGGACGATGATGGTGGACCCGGAGCTGTCCTGGTTCTGGATCATCCCGCGCCGGCGATTCAAATCGCCCACGACGTCGCCCACATGGTCCTGCGGCGTGGTCACCTCGACGTCCATGATCGGCTCCAGGATGATTGGGCTGGCCTTCTTCATGCCGTCGCGGAAGCACGCCTTGGCGGCTATCTCGAACGCCAGCGCCGAGCTGTCGACATCGTGGTACTTGCCGTCGAGCAGCGTGTATTTGAAGTCCACCGTCGGGAAGCCGGCCAATACGCCGGTATCCGCCTGGGCCTTGATGCCCTTCTCCACCGCCGGGATATATTCCTTCGGTACCGAGCCGCCGACCGACTTATTCTCAAACACCACGCCATCGTTGCGCGCCAATGGCTCGAACGCGATCTTCACCTCGGCGTACTGACCCGAACCACCGGTCTGCTTCTTGTGCGTATAGGTCTCGGTGTGCGGCCGGGTGATGGTCTCGCGATACGCCACCTGCGGCGCGCCGATGTTGGCCTCGACGTTGTACTCGCGCCGCAGCCGATCGATGATGATCTCCAGATGCAGCTCACCCATCCCGGACAGGATAGTCTGCCCGGTCTCCTGATCGGTGCGCAACCGCAGCGACGGATCTTCCGATGCCAGCTTCTGCAAGCCGAGAGACATCTTCTCCACCGCTTCCTTGGTGCGCGGCTCGACCGAGATGTCGATCACCGGAACCGGGAAGGCCATTCGTTCCAGCACCACCGGGTCCTGCGGCGATGCCAGCGTGTCGCCGGTGCCGGTATCCTTCAGTCCGACAAAGGCTGCGATATCGCCGGCATGCACTTCCTTGATCTCGGCGCGCTTGTCGGCATGCATCTGGAACATCCGCCCGATGCGCTCGCGATGGTCCTTGGTGGTGTTCATCACGGTGTCGCCGGACTTCAGCGTGCCGGCATAGACGCGCACGAAGGTGAGCGTACCGTATTTATCGTTGATGATCTTGAACGCCAGGCCGGCAAACGGCGCATTCGGGTCGGCCTTGATGCGGCGCCGATCGGAATGCTCGCCGTCCTCTTCGCCTTCGCCGGCGGCAATGCTGATGCCGGGCACGTCGAGCGGCGACGGCAGGTAATCCACCACCGCGTCCAGCAACGGCTGCACGCCCTTGTTCTTGAACGCGGTGCCACACAGCACCGGGCGGAACGCGCCGGAGATCGTGCCCGCCTTGATGCAGCGCTTCAGTGTGGCGACCTCGACGTCGCCCTTCTCGAAATATTCCTCCATCGCCGCGTCATCGACCGATAGCGCGGTGTCCAGCAGCAACTGGCGGTATTCCTTGGCCTGCTCGACCAGATCGGCGGGAATCGGTTCGTCATGGTACCGGGCGCCAAGTTCGCCGCCTTCCCAGATCAACGCCTTCATCTCGACCAGGTCCACCACGCCGAGAAACCTGTCCTCGATCCCGATCGGCAGCTGCAGCGGCAGCGCGATGATATCCAGCTTCTCCTTCAGCGTGGCGAGCGCGCGGAAAAAGTCGGCGCCGGTGCGGTCCAGCTTGTTGATGAAGATGATGCGGGGAACGTTGTAGCGGTCAGCCAGGCGCCAGTTGGTCTCCGACTGTGGCTGCACACCGGCGACGCCCTCGATAATGAAGATCGCACCGTCCAGCACGCGCAGGCTGCGGTTCACCTCGATGTTGAAATCGATGTGGCCCGGCGTGTCGATGATGTTGATCCGATGTTCCTGCCACTCGCAGGTCACCGCGGCTGAGGTGATGGTGATCCCCCGCTCGCGCTCCTGCTCCATATAATCGGTCGTGGTGTTGCCGTCGTGCACCTCGCCGATACGATGCGACATTCCGGTGTAGTAGAGAATCCGCTCCGTCGTCGTGGTCTTACCCGCGTCGATGTGCGCGGTGATGCCGATGTTGCGGATCTTGTCGAGCGGCGTGCCAGGCACGGTAAACCTCCATACCACGACGGGCGCCACGAGACCCCTGCCCCGCGCGCCCGCATGTTAATCCGGCCGAAGCCAGCCGGCTATGTCTTCTTCAAATGCTGCACCGCCGCGTGATTTGCAAGGAATATCATCCGGAACGCGCGGCAAGGCTCGCATGTGACAGATCGATGGCCGTTGCCAGCTACCATTTGTCACCGTTGGAAACAGGCGTTTGCACTAGCCTGTGCGGCATGGACCTGCAAGTCGCTCATGCCCTGGTGCGCTTCGGCCTTGGCCGCCGTGGCACGGAGCCATTGCCCACCGATCCCGGAGCCTGGCTCCGAGCCCAGTTGCACGGACCCGACCCCACGCCGTTGCCGATACCGGCTTCCACCGCCATCGGGCTGGGCGCCCTGCGCGAAGATCGGCAGAACAAGCCCGCACCCGGCCAGTCGCGCGCCCGGGCAATATACCGCCAGGACGCGACGGCAGAGCTGGACAACGCGCTAACGACGCCGGCGCCGTTCCGTGAACGGCTGGTGTGGTTCTGGACCAATCACTTCACGATTTCATTGCGGCGCGGCCAATGCGCAGGCGTCGCGGGCGCTTTTGTCGAGGAAGCCATCCGCCCCCACGTCACCGGCCGGTTCGCCGACATGCTGCTCGCCGTGATGCACCATCCGGCGATGCTTATGTATCTCGACAATGTCGGTTCGGTCGGCCGTGACAGCCCGGCCGGTCAGCGCAGCAAGCGCGGCCTGAACGAGAACCTCGCCCGCGAATGCCTGGAACTGCACACCGTCAGCCCCGCTGCCGGCTACACCCAGGCGGATGTGACCAACTTCGCCAAGCTGCTGACCGGCTGGTCGATCGATCTGCGCGCCGATCCGCCGGGCTTCCGATTCCGCCCGTTCGCTCATGAGCCGGGGGAGCAGATCGTCATGGGACGCCGCTTTCCACCGGGCGAGGAAGGCGGCTTCTCGGCCCTGACGTTCCTCGCGGACCATCCAGCGACGCACCACTACCTGGCGACCAAGCTGGTGTGTCACTTCGTCGCCGATGATCCTTCCCCAGACTCGGTGCGCCGCATTGAAGGGGTGCTGCGCGATACCCGCGGCAACCTGGGCGCAGCGGCCGCTGCACTCACGACGCTGACCGCCGCCTGGCAGCCGCAGACCAAACTGCGCACACCGCTGGACTTCGCGGTCGCCAGCCTGCGAGCCCTGGATGCGCCGCCGCCAAAGGCCGACCAGCCCTGGCTGCTCGGCGTGCTCGCCGGCCTCGGCCAGCCCATGTGGTCCGCCCCGCAACCGAACGGCTGGCCGGATCGCGCGGCGGACTGGGCCGGGCCCGAGGCACTGCTGCGCCGGATCGACTGGGCGTACGGCTTGTCCGGCCGACTGACCGGCCCAGACCCCGCAGCAGTCGCCGAAGCCAGCCTCGGCCCGCTGCTTCAACCGGCCACGCTCGACGCGATGCACCACGCCGGCTCCCGCCGCGACGCACTGACCCTGCTGCTGTCTTCCCCCGAATTCCAGAGGCGATGATGTTTCAACTGACCCGCCGATCTACCCTGCTCGGCCTGGTGTCGGCGTTCACCCTGGGCCGGGCATCGCTCGCCCTGGCCAATGCGCCGACCGACAAGCGCTTCGTCGTGGTTATCCAGCGCGGCGCGTTGGATGGTCTGTCGGCAGTGGTGCCGTACGGCGACCCCGCGCTGGCAAGCCTGCGCGGCGAACTCGTGCCACCCGCGCCCAACCAGGACGGCGGCGTGTTGGACCTCGGCGGCTTCTACGGCCTGCACGCATCCCTGAGCAATCTGCACGCGATGTACCAGGCGGGCGAGCTGCTGCCGGTGCACGCCGTCGCCGGCCCCTATCGGGTGCGCAGCCATTTCGAGGCCCAGGACTACCTGGAAAGCGGCGCCGACCACCGCATGACGAGTGGCTGGCTGAACCGGGCGGTTGCGGCCATGCCAGCCGCCACGCTTGGCCGGCCCGAGGGCGACGCACTGGCAATCGGCGTATCGGTGCCGCTGCTGCTGCGCGGCCCCGCGTTGGTGGGAAGCTGGGCGCCGCACGGATTTGCCGCGCCGGAACCGGATCTGTACGCCCGCGTCGCGGCCCTCAGCCAGGGTGACAGGGTCCTCGGCCCGGCCATCGGCGAAGGGTTGCGCGAACGTGGCTTCAGCAACGCGGTGATGAACGGCGAAGCGCCCGAGACGAACCGCAACGCGTTCTCCGCATTGGCCAAGGCGGCCGGCGAAATGCTGGGCGCCGCGAATGGCCCGCGCATCGCGGCGCTGGAGATCGGTGGCTGGGACACGCACGTGGCGCAGACACCGCGCCTGGCAGGCGTGCTGCGCCAGCTCGACGAGGGGCTGATGGCGCTGAAGTCCGGGCTCGGCGACACATGGCGACATACAGCGGTGCTGACGATGACCGAGTTCGGCCGCACCGTCCGCGTGAACGGCACCAAGGGAACCGACCACGGCACCGGCACAGTCGCCTTTGTGCTCGGTGGCGCCGTGGCTGGTGGACATGTGGCGGCGGACTGGCCCGGCCTCGGCTCCGGCCGGCTGCTGGAGGATCGCGACCTGCAGCCTACCCGGGACCTGCGCTCGGTGGCCAAGGGACTCCTGGCGCAGCATCTCGGGCTCGCCGCGCCGGCGTTGGCGCGAGTCTTCCCCGACAGCGATGCGGCCACACCAATGCCGGGTCTGATCCGCGCCTGAGCGTGTCCCGTCCTTGCGGGCAAGGCCTCGCCCCGCCCGCGGCTTATCTTGATGCTGTCACGCCTTGATGCTGTCACGCCTTGATGCAGTCACGCCTCGATGCAGTCGCTGGGATTGCGGATGGCGCGCCTTGTCGCATACCCAAGGACGTTCCAGCGCGATTGAAACTGTTTTAGGCTCATTCCCAGCGCTGCCATCAACCGCACTCGGAGACCGCGATGACAACCAAAACCGCTGCCCGCGTGAACGAGCAGCGGCAGTGGGACCGGTTGATGGCAATGGCACGGATTGGCGCCATACCAGGCAATGGCGTGAACCGCGCCTGCCTGACCGAACTCGATCGTCAGGCGCGCCGGCTGCTGATCGGCTGGGCGAAGGAGATCGGCGTTACGGTGTCGGTCGATGCCGCGGCCAACCTCTGGCTGCGGCGCGAGGGCAGCGAATCTGGCGCCACCGCCGTGGTCACCGGCAGCCACATGGATACGCAGCCGAACGGCGGCCGCTTCGACGGCATCTACGGGGTGATCGCCGGACTGGAGGCGCTGACCGCCCTGCACGACGCCGGCGCAACGCCGCGCCGTCCCATGGAGGTGGTGGCCTGGACCAACGAGGAAGGTGGCCGCTTCGCCCCCGGCTGCATGGGCAGCATGGCCTGGAGCAGCTTTCGCGGCCTCGAGGAATTTGCCGACGTGCTCGATCCCGATGGCATTCGATTCGGCGATGCGCTGGCGGCGCATCTGACCGCCGAAGCCGACCTGCCGCATCGTGCTCTCGGCAGCGAACCGCACGCCTATGTCGAGGCGCATATCGAGCAGGGACCGCGGCTCGAAGCGGAACAGCAGGATATCGGCGTGGTCACCGGCATCCAGGGCAGCCGCTGGTTCACGGTAACGCTGACGGGTGACACCGCGCATGCCGGCACCACGCCACTGGCACTGCGACGCGACGCGGTACAGGACATGCTGCGCGCTATCAGCGCGCTGAATGTGTTGATGCACGATCCACACGATGTGCTGCGCTTCACCGTCGGCCGCATCGCGGTGGAACCGAACACGTCGAATTCCGTGGCGAACCGAGCGAGCTTCACCATCGACTTCCGCCATCCCGAAAAGACCGTGCTGCTGGCCCGTGGCGATGCGGTCGCCGGAGTGGTTCAGGCCGTAGTGCGCGATTGCAGCGTGACGGTGCAGGAGACTTTCCACGCGCTGCCGGTCGAATTTTCGCCACTGGTGATCGATGCGGTCGAGGCGGCTGCGACGCGACAGCGTTATCGGCAGTTGCGCCTGCCATCGGGCGCGTTCCACGACGCGCAGTTCGTCGTGCCGGTGTGTCCGACGGGCATGATTTTCGTCCCGTGCCACAAAGGCATCAGCCACAACCCAGCCGAGTTCTCCGAGCCTGGACAATTGGCAGCGGGAACGCAGGTGCTGACGCAGGCATTGCTGGATTTGGCCAACGGCTAGATCGCAACGGATGACCCGAACGCCGACTGATCTCACTTGCAGTAACGGGTTTCGCCGACGACGAAAGCGCCATCGCGGCGATTCCTACGTGTGGGAATCGCCATATCGGGGACCGTCCGGACGATGCGGTCAATTATCATTCACCGCATCGCAACAGCCTGTGCGAGCAAATGCCAAGGCTCGGCCCGCCACGCCCCGGAAGCAGCTCCCGATGTCGACGGCAGCACCCACGCTGGCGGAAAATCGGCGCGATCCACGCCTCGCCCGTAAACCAGGCCACCGCTCGGTACGTCATAGAAAATGGCAGCCGCCCGCTTGCCGTTGAACGCTACCATGCCCGGCCGGACCCGACGGATGCGCGCAAGAAATCCAGCCACATCGTCAGCATCGCGCGGTAGCTCCGCATCGCTGCCCGAAGCCGTCTTCACCATGTCGGTCAATCCGATCCCGTACTCCGCCAGCATGCGGAACTCGCTGGGTTCGAGCCGTCGCGGCGTCAATCCAACCTCGGCCAGGATACGCCAGAATTTATTCCCTGGACCGGCATAATACGCTCCCCGCGCAGCCGACACCGCGCCCGCCGCCGACCCGCAGATCACCAACCGAAGGCCGGGCCGCAGAACGTCGGGCAATACGTCCGGCACCGCTCGCTACGCCCGCGACGTCGGCAGCTTCGCGCGCTTGCCTTCATCCGACGCGCGCCACAAGTACCAGGCCGCGATCGAGCGAAACGGCGCCCACGCCAGACCGATCTCTGCCAACGTCTTCGGCTTCGGCTGAATGTCCAGCCGGTAGAGCAGCCGATAGCCCTCGCGCACGCCGAAATCATCCACCGGCAGCACGTCCGGTCGCCCAAGCGTGAAGATCAGCAGCATCTCCACCGTCCAACGCCCCACGCCCCGGATCGAGGTCAGCCGCTCGATCAGTGCCTCGTCCGACAATCGCGCTGAACCGCGCCGCGTCGGCACGGTGCCGTCCAGTGCCGCCGTACAGATCGCCCGCATCGCCGCGATCTTGGCGCCGGAAAAGCCACACGCCCGCAGTTCGGTCTCCTGGGTCGTCAGCACCAGTTCGGGCGGCGGAAATCCGGCCACGGGATACAGCGCCTCGAATCGCGCCAGGATCGCCTGCGCCGCCCGCCCATGCAGTTGCTGATGCGCGATCGCTCGCATCAGCGCCTCATACGGACTGCGCCGCCGCTCGATGTCGAGCAGCGGCGGACCTACCCGGCTTATCAGCGCTGCGAATTTCTTCTCGCGCCGCAGATGGCGCATGGCTTCCTCGCTCATGGCGCCGCCTTATCGCCGGCTCATTCGGTCGTCGCAACCGTTACTTGCAATCGCCCCCCCGAACGGCCGTAAGATACCCGCCAGTATGCAGCAGCGACGCCCCTGGCTACTGGAAGACGATGATGAAGCCGCCGACCGGCAAACGGCGAGCCTCGCCGGCGTGGCAATCACGCTCCTGCTGCTGGTGATCGGCTTGTTCCTGGTGCACGAGTTGCACGCCAAGGCGATGCTGGAGGACTGTCTGATGTCGGGCCGGGGCAACTGCGATCAGTTGGTCGACGGCAACCTCTGACCTGTCCCGGGCAGCCAGCAAGCTGCCACACCCAGGATGTCAGCCCATTCAGCAATACACGCTTCGCGCGAAACCTGGACGCGCGCCCGATCCCGGCCTGCTAGCCCTCGCACCCACCGGCCCGCGCACCCCCGGATTGACGCGCGCGGCGTCTCTCTCCAGCGTGCCGCCCAGGAGCAGCAGTGCATGGGGACGATATGCGAATTGCCGAGATGGACTGGCGCATGGTGGAGGACTGGGTTCGCCACGATGACCGCTGCATCCTGCCACTCGGCAGCACTGAGCAGCACGCCGGCCTGTCGCTCGCCACTGACGCAATCCTCGCCGAGAGAGTCGGGGTCGAGGCCGCCGAGCCTCTCGGCATCCCGGTGTTCCCTGCCTTGCCGTACGGCCTGACGCCCTATTTCACCGCCTTTCCCGGCACCATCACCCTGCGTGTCGCCACCTACGCCGCACTACTGCGCGATATGCTCGACAGCCTGAAGCAGGCCGGTTTCCGCCGTGTGCTGATCGTCAACGGCCATGGCGGCAATCAGCCGGCCGCATCGATCGCGCAGGAATGGATGATGGATCATCCCGACGCGCACGTGCGGTTCCACGATTGGTGGCGCGCACCACTCACCGCCGCGGCGATCCAGGCGATCGATCCGGTGGCGAGCCACGCGAGCTGGATGGAGAACTTCCCCTGGACGCGGCTACCAAATCGGGCGCCGGTCGAAGGCGCCAAGCCGATGGTGGACGTGGACCGCCTGCGCACCATGCCGCCGTTCGAAGTGCGCACGCTGCTCGATGACGGCAACTTCGGCGGCCGCTATCAACGCGACGATTCGGAGATGTTGGAACTCTGGGGAGCCGCGGTGCGCGAGACGCGCGCCCTGCTGGAGATGTGGTGATGGCCGAACGCATCCTGATCTGGGGTGCCGGCGCGATCGGCGGTTCAGTCGGTGCGTGGCTGAAGCGCGCCGGCCATGACATCACGTTTGTTGACGTGGTGGCAGACCATGTCGCGGCGATCCGCGAACAGGGCCTGCGCATCATCGGCCCGGTGGATGAATTTTCAGTCGTGGTGCCGGCCTTTCTGCCAACCGCCATCACCGGCACCTGGCAACGCATCTGCCTCGCGGTGAAGGCGCAAGACACCGAGGCGGCGACGCGCGCGCTGACGCCGCACCTGGCGCAGGACGGCTATGTGCTGTCGCTGCAGAACGGCCTGAACGAGACCATCATCCAGCGCATCGTCGGCCGCGACCGCACCATCGGCGCATTCATCAACTATGGCGCCGACTGGATGGCACCCGGTGAGATCATGTTCGGCAATCGCGGCGCGGTCGTGCTGGGCGAACTCGACGGCACGATGACGCCGCGGCTCGCCGCGTTGCATGCCGTCATGCGCGACTTCGAGCCCGATGCAATCACCACGCCGGACATCTGGTCGTATCTCTGGGGCAAACTCGGCTACGGCGCGATGCTGTTCGCCCAGGCACTCGGCCAGCAGGGCATCGCCGATTGCCTGGCACGGCCTGAACTATTGCCGTTGTGGCGTCGCCTCGGCGCGGAAGCGATCGCGGTCGCGCAAGCCGAGGGCGTCGCGCCGCGCGGCTTCAACGGCTACGATGTCGAGGCGTTCAAGCCTGGCGCCGGCGAAGCAGCCGCACGCCAGAGCGTGGCAGCAATGGTGGCTTTCAACAGCACGAGCGCAAAGACCCATTCCGGCGTCTGGCGCGACCTTGCGATCCGCAAGCGCCGCACCGAGGTGGACGTTCAGATCGCACCCATCGCCGAGATCGGCGCGCGACACGGCATCGACTGCCGCGCCACGCGCAAACTTGTCGACATGATCCACGAGGTGGAAGACGGAAGCCGGGCGATGGTCGACGAGAATCTGCTGGAACTGGCAAGGTCGAACTGATGTGGGGGAGGGGCAGAATTTTGCCGTTCGACCGCTTATCCTGGCCCGCATGGAAGCAAGAGGGCTTTGCAGCGGCCATGACCACGGCATCACTTGACCACGTCATCGTGGGCACCCGGCAATGATCAGCGTCGAGGAAGCGCGCGACCGCATTCTGGCCGCACTGCACCCCACTCCCGGCGAAGTCGTGGCACTCGCGGATGCCTGGAACCGCGTGACCGCCATGCCGATAACTGCCCGCCTCACCCAGCCGCCGGCGGACGTATCCGCCATGGACGGCTATGCCCTTCGCGCCGTCGACGGCAATCTCGGCGCCACGCTCAAAGTTATCGGCAGCGCCCCTGCCGGCCACCCGTTCTCCGGCAAAGTCGGCCCGGGTCAGGCCGTCCGCCTGTTCACCGGCAGCTTCGTCCCGCATGGCGCCGATGCCATTCTGCTGCAGGAAGACGCCACGGCCACGGGCACCGATGTCCGTGTCAACGAGGCGGTCGCCGCCGGTCGCCACATCCGCCGATCCGGCCAGGACTTCGCCGCCGGCGACACCGTGGTACCCGCCGCCCGCCGCCTGACCGCGCGCGACATCGGCCTCGCCGCCGCCGGCAACCATCCCTGGCTTACGGTTCATCGCCGTCCTCGCGTCGCCATCCTCGCCACCGGCGACGAAATCGCCATGCCCGGCGAACCTATCCCTCCGGGCGGCATCGTCAGCTCCAATTCCCACGCGCTCGCCGCCCTGGTGCGCGCGGCCGGCGGCCAACCTGTGGTCCTGCCGGTCGCCGCCGACACGCGCGAGGCGGTGGCCGCGGCAGCCGATGCGGTGCACGGCATGGACATACTGGTGACCACCGGCGGTGCATCCGTCGGCGACCATGACCTGGTCATCGAAAGCCTGAAGACGCGCGGGCTGGAGCTGGATTTCTGGCAGATCGCCATGCGCCCGGGCAAACCGCTGCTGTTCGGCAAGCTGGGGCCGGTCGCCGTGCTCGGCCTGCCCGGCAATCCGGTCTCCGCGCTGGTCTGCTCGATCCTGTTTCTGCTGCCGGCGCTAAGCCGGATGTCCGGCCTGCCCGCTGGCCCACCGCCAACCATCCAGGCCTTCGCCGGCGCCGCCCTGCGCGCCAATGACCACCGCGCCGACCATTTGCGCGCCACCGTCACCATCGATCCCAACGGCCGCATCATCGCCACGCCGTTTCCGGTCCAGGACTCGGCGATGCTGCGGCGCCTGGCTCTCGCCGACGCCCTGATCTTGCGCGCCCCGAACGCCCCGGCTCTGCCTGAGGGCAACGAGATCACCGTCATCCGTCTCGATTCGCTCGGCATTTAACGCGGATTTTCCGCTATTGCATCGGAAGAACTTGACGGCGCGGCGCGAACCTATCTAGAACACCGCACCAGTTGCCGATTTGTTCTGTCGCGGCACCGCCATAGGGAAGAACGCCCGCCATGCTTACGCGCAAGCAGTACGAACTGCTCGTCTATATCGACAAGCATCTCAAGCAGACCGGGTTCTCGCCCAGCTTCGAAGAGATGAAGGACGCGCTGAAACTCAAGTCGAAGTCCGGGATTCACCGCCTGATCTCAGCCCTGGAGGAACGCGGTTTCCTCGGCCGCCGCCGCCATCGCGCGCGCGCACTCGAGGTGCTGCGCATGCCGGAGAACCTCGCCGCGACGCGCGTCGTGGGCGGCGAACCGATCGTCGAGGAACCCGGCCAGAGCTTCTCCCCCAATGTCATCCGCGGCGATTTCACCTCGCGCATAGCGGGTGTGCGCGCGGCCAACGATGCGACCGCGATCCAGTTGCCGCTGTACGGCCGTATCGCCGCCGGCATGCCGATTGAGGCGTTGCGCGACCCGACAAGCTATGTGGACATGCCGGTGCACCTGCTCGGGTCCGGCGAGCATTATGCATTGGAGGTTGCCGGCGATTCGATGGTCGAAGCCGGCATCCTGGACGGCGACACCGCGATCATCCGCCGGGACGAGGTGGCGGAGACCGGCCAGATCGTCGTCGCACTGGTCGACGAGAGCGAGGTTACGCTGAAGCGCCTGCGCAAGCGCGGCAATTCGATCGCGCTGGAACCGTGCAACGCCCGTCATGAGACGCGCATCTTCCCCGCTGACCGCGTGAAGGTACAGGGACGCCTGGTGGCGCTGCTGAGGCGCTACTAGAGCGTGATCGGGCTGGATGGGAATCGCCTGGCGAAGGGTTTCGCCGACGCTCTGCCAATCCTGCGGCTACGTCTCGGCAACGCCTTATGAGGTAGCCATGCAGGCGATGAGTGGAGCGTCAGCGGAATAGGTGGTTCCAAGCATCCCGACGTCGCCCCTGTACTGCGGCGTCAATCGATCACCGGCTCGTTCTCAGTCTTTGCCTCGGGCATTTTCGCTTCGGGCGTGTCCGCCTGAGGCATGTTCGCCCCCGGTGTGTTCGCCTGAGGCACTGCCGGTTTGCGCGGCAACGGCAGCGGCGCCACCCACGGCCGCAACCCGCGCCAGGCCCGATCGGTCACAATCTGCGCATGCCCGCCATCCAGCCAGATAGCGACCGACCCGTACCGCCACACCGTGAAACGATCCACCAGCGCCGGCCAGGGCCGCGGGCACAGTCCGCGCGCCGGCTCCGCCGACACGATGACAGACGCATCGCCACAGCCGCCCGGATGCAACGCACCGCGTACCAGCAGCACAGCCTTCGCGCCCGCCACCGGCCGCAGCAGGCACGCATCCTTCCTGCACACCACGGCGCCATCCGCTTCCGTCGCGTCGACTGGCATCGCGCGCGGCGGGCCTGACGCCCAGTACTGTAACCATGCATCGCGGGTGAACTTCGACGCACCGGTCGCATGCTGCATAAACACCGTGTCGCCCACGCGCACAGCGATCAGGCGCGCATCGTCGGACACCATGATATCGGGCGGCCGAGTGAGCATCGGCGATACCAGGCCCAACGCCACCACCGGCACGCCCAGCAGCCGCAGCCTGCTCCGCCACAACCCAAGCCACGCGACGCCGAGAGCTGTCACAGCCAGTCCCCAGGCCGGCATTTGCGGCACCGCGAATGTCGCAGCGGGCAATGCCGCTGTGGTTCGTGCGATCCAAAGCACCACCGCGGCGCCCCAACCCATCGGCACCCACGCCAACCAGTCAAGGCCCAACGGCATCAGCGCCAGACCGATCAATCCGGCCGGCATCACCCAAAACGCCGTCAGTGGCACCGCGACCATGTTCGCCACGATGAAATACACTTGAATGCGGCCGAAATGATACGCGGCGAACGGTGCCGATGCGGTGCCCGCGAGAGCACTTGTCAGTGCCAGTGCAGCCACGTGTGACGCGAGGCGCCGCTGCCAGCTTCCGCTGCCGTGCAGGGATCGCAGCAAGGGCCGCAGTACCTCGTAGCCCGCGATCAGCGCCAGTACGGCGGAGAAGCTCATCTGGAACGAGACCTCCGGCACCGCCTCCGGCTCCAGCAGCATCAGCACCGTGGCGGCAAGCGCCAGCCCGCGCAGCGACACCGCTCGACGGCCCGCAAGCACGGCAACGGTATAGAGGCACGCCATGGCGAAGGCGCGCGTGATCGGCAGGTGCATGCCGGTAAGCACCATGTAGCAACCGCCGGCGAACAGCGCCGCCAACGCCGCCAATTTCTTCGTCGGCCAATGCAGGCTGGCGTATTCCGAGGCGGCCAACGCAAGTCGCGAAAATGCCAGCACCCAGCCCATGACTATGCCGATATGCAGCCCCGCGACCGCGAGCAGATGTGCCAGACCGGAGGTACTGAACGCCTCATGGTCAGCCGGCGGGATCCCG
>DATKFJ010000532.1:0-2585 GCA_035511435.1 Acetobacteraceae bacterium
TCCTTGTAGACGGCCTCCAGACACCAGAAGCAGCCGCCGCCCAGGGTGGCGATCTCTTCGCTCATGCTCGTCGCTCCCTTACTTTGTGGTCCGCATCATAGCGGTTATCGCGTTTCCGTCACCCCCGCCGACAATGAGACCGGCCAATCGACCCCGGTTGTCATCGCGAGAAGGGCGGCGACGCGATGCACCGATGCATCACACGGCGTTCTTTCCCCCGTACCGCCGCACCCGCAGATCCGCCTGCTCTTTGTGCGCGGCAAAATTCTCGATCGCGCAAAGCCGCGAGCAGTACTCGCCGATCATCGCAGTCGCCTCCGGGCTGACCTCTTGGTAGGTCACCGTCTTCAGAAACTTGCCCACCCACAGCCCACCGGTATAGCGCGCCGCACGCTTGGTCGGCAGCGTGTGGTTGGTGCCGATCACCTTGTCGCCGTACGCAACATTGGTTTCCTTGCCCAGGAACAGCGACCCATAGTTGGTCATTCGTTCCAGGAACCAGCGTGGCTCGCGCGTCAGCACCTGGACATGTTCCGAGGCGATGCGGTCGGCCTCGGCCACCATCTCCTCATCGGTATCGCACAGAATGACCTGCCCATGGTCACGCCAGGCCATACCGGCAATATCGGCGGTCGCGAGGTGCGAAAGCTGGCGATCGATCTCGCCCTGGATTTCGTTCGCGATCTTCGCTGATGTGGTCAGCAGAATCGCCGGCGATGTCGGGCCGTGTTCCGCCTGCCCCAGCAAATCGGTCGCGCACATTTCGGCATCCGCCGTGTCATCCGCGATGATCAGCGTCTCCGTCGGTCCGGCCAGTAGATCGATGCCGACGCGCCCGAACAACTGCCGCTTTGCCTCCGCGACGAATGCATTGCCGGGGCCGACCAGCATGTCGACAGCGGGGATGCTGGACGTGCCGAGCGCCATTGCCGCCACCGCCTGAATGCCGCCGAGCAGATAGATTTCATCCGCGCCGGCAAGCGCCATCGCGGCGACCGTGGCGGCCGGCGGCACGCCGTTCAGCGGTGGCGTGCATGCGGCAACGCGCTTCACCCCGGCCACCTTCGCGGTCAGCACGCTCATGTGCGCGGAGGCCACCATCGGGTAGCGGCCGCCCGGCACGTAGCAACCGACACTCGCGACAGGGATGTTCCTGTGACCAAGTCGCACGCCCGGCAACGTTTCCACTTCAACATCGCGCAGCGCAGAACGCTGCACCTCGGCGAAGCGGCGGATTTGCGTTTGAGCGAACTTGATATCGTCGATCACCTGCGCCGGCAGACTGTCGATCATTGCGTGGATTTCCGCCGGCGAGAGTCGGAAATCCTTCGGTTCCCACTTGTCGAATTTCGCGGACAATTCACGCACCGCCGCGTCGCCACGCTGCACCACATCGTCGAGGATCGCCTCGACTGTCTGACGCACCTTGCGGTCGGCTGCGAATTTTTCTTCCTCGCTGGCGCCGCGCTTGAGATGACGGATCATGGCAACTCCTATTCCGCGGTCCAGCCGCCATCTACGACAAGCGACGTGCCCGTCACCAGCGCCGCGGCATCGGACGCCAGAAACACCACCGCGCCCATCAGGTCCTCCACTGTTCCCAGACGACCCAGCTTGATTCGCCGCAGCACGTCATCGTGGAATGCCTTGTCGGTCCAGAATGGCCGGGTCAGCGGTGTATCGATGAACGTAGGGCCAATCGTATTTACCCGAATGGCATGCGGCGCGAGATCGATAGCCATCGCCTTGGCCAGTCCCTCGATGCCGTGCTTGCTCATGCAGTACACCGTGCGTCGCGCGCTGCCGACATGGCCCATCTGCGACGAGATATGGATGATCGAGCCGCCCCGGCCCGCCTGCACCATCTGCCGCGCCACCGCCTGAGCGACAAAAAAAGCGGCACGCTGGTTCAGGCTGGTGATTGCGTCGTAATCCTGTTCGGTCACATCAAGGAACTGCGCCGGACGGTTTGTGCCGGCGTTGTTCACCAGCACATCGAACGGCTCGTGCGATGCGATCGCGGCGCGCACCGCGGCCAGGTCGGTGACATCCAGCCCCAACGGCTCCGCGCTGCCGCCGGCCTCGCGCATCTGCGCCGCAGCCGCCTCGATCTCGGCCATTGTACGCGCGGCAAGCACGACATGTGCCCCGGCCTGGGTCAGCGCCGCCGCGGCCGCCAAACCTATTCCGCGGCCGGCACCGGTCACCAGCGCGCGCTTGCCGTCTAGTCGCAAGGACGGTGTCTTCGGCAGGTTCATCGCGGCCTCTGCGCCATGGCGCAGCGAACTATCAGACGGATGCCGATCGGCGGCAACACGTCATCCCGGCAGCACCTCGTCCAGATGCCATTCCGCCGCCGAAGCGCCGGCCAACGCCTGAATGCGCTCTTCGTCCGCGCCCAGTTCCGCCGCCGGCCCCGTATAGACGATCTGGCCGTTCTCGATCACATACGCATCGTCCGCGACATCCAGTGCGACCCGCACGTTCTGTTCGACCAGCAGCACGGAAATCCCCTCCGTGCGCATCTGCTCGACGATACGAAACACCTCGCGCACGATCAGCGGCGCCAGACCCTGCGACGGCTC
>DATKFJ010000533.1:0-12712 GCA_035511435.1 Acetobacteraceae bacterium
CGATGATCAGCGGCAGATCGCCGACAAGGCCGTCTCCCGACACGCCCATCGCGCCGATCACCACCTGCATGCCGACCAGTTGCAGCGCGATATACGGCATGGTCGCGAGGATGCCGGTGAACGCGATCGCCAGCGCCAGCCAACGGTTGCCAAAGCGTCCTCGCACGAAATCGGCCGAGGTGACGTAGCCGTGCTTGTGCGCGACCGACCAGAGGCGTGGGAACACGATGTACAGGATCGGATAGATCATCACCGTGTATGGCACTGCGAAGAAACCGATGGCACCGGCGCCGAACATCAGCGCCGGTACGGCAATGAAGGTATAGGCGGTGTAGAGATCGCCGCCGATCAGGAACCACGTTACGATGGTTCCGAAGCGGCGCCCGCCGAGCCCCCATTCGTGCAGCATGGTCAGATCGCCTCGGCGCCAGCGCGCGGCGAAGAAGCCAATACATGTGACGAAGGCGAACAGCGCGATAAAGACGATGAGAGCGGTCCAGTTCATCGCGCGACTCCCCGGATCAATGCTCAAGCCGATAAACAATGCCGATGATCACTGCGCTCAGGATGATCCAGCCAAGCTGGTACCAGTAGAAGAATGGCACGCCGTACAGGCTGGGTTCCACGCTGTTGTAGAACGGCACCCACAGCACCGCGACGAACGGTATCAGCAGCAACAGCCTTGCCCACGGAGCCGGCCGCGCGGGCAAGTGCTCGTCTGGTCGCAAGGACATGATTCCCCCGATTCGCCCGGTGGCGATTCGCCTGGTGGCGATTTCGGCGAGTATGTCGCCTGTGTAAACGAACTGCAACGACCTGGGATCAGCGCTCGTTGCCGTGATTCTTACGCAGCGTGAATGACGCCGTTGACCCAATGCGCGCCAGCCGCGAGGGCGTTGACGACCTGGTGGATAAAATCTGACGGTCAGTACGCGCCGAGCCATAGCCGCTGACGATACAACTCGGCGGGAGACGAACCCCGAGGCGTTGCTACCCGCCCTGATTGTGGCTGCTCAATTCGGTGGCCTGCAGGTGAGCCATATGCTGATCATCCGACGGGAAGGATCAGCAATCACCTGATTGAGGAATAGAGGCCAGGGCGCGTTCGATCGCCAAGCTCTGGACAGCGATCAGGTGCCGCATCTCCTCACCGCTCCGGGCGGTCTGTTTGAAACCCTGCATGGCGGAGACGATCACTCGTGCGAGGTCGCCGGCTGCAACGCCAAGGCCCGACCTCTCGGCTGGCTGGCGCAGGATGTCGGTCAGGCAGGCCTCAAAACGAGCATAGCTTTTTCGAACCGCCGGCAGCCCTGTCATGTCGCGCACGTCCGGGTTGGCAAGAGCCAGTTCCACTCCCTCTACGCACCAGGTCTCGCAGGCGAAGCGGAGTTTCTCACCGAGGGTCGATCGGGTGGCGAGCCCGGCGGCGATCCGCGCCAAACTATCCTCGGTCCACTGAGCGACAACGGCCTCGAACACCTCCTCCTTGCTGCAAAAGATCAGGTAGAGCGCCGGCCGCGACATGCCGGCCGCCTGCGCGATGGCGCCCATGGTTGCCCGCGCAAAGCCGAAGCGCAGGAAGACGCGCGCGCCAGCATCGATGGCACGCTGTCGCTTTGATGGGGGTGTCGTCGATTCGTCCATGGCTCCTACCTTGACATTCCTGCGGAGAATGTCATCTCGTCAAAGATCTGACGAATTGCCGAAGATTGTCAGGACGTCAGTCACCCTGAAAAGGAGAGCGATCATGTCCGACGAAAAAGTGTGGTTCATCACAGGCTCGTCCCGAGGCTTTGGCCGGACCTGGGCAGAGGCGGCGCTGAAGCGCGGAGACAAGGTGGTCGCGACGGCGCGCAATCCAGCCGTGCTACAGCCGCTTGTGACGTCATATGGGCGGTCGGTCCTGCCGCTGGCGCTGGATGTCACCGATCGCACCGCAGCCTTCGAGGCCGTGGCGAAAGGACGGGAGGCATTCGGGCGGCTCGATGTCGTCCTCAACAATGCCGGCTATGGCCAGCTTGGTGCCGTTGAGGAGCTTAGCGAGGTCGAGGCACGTGCTCAGATCGAAACCAACCTGTTTGGCGCGCTCTGGGTTACGCAGGCTGCGCTACCAATCCTGCGGGCACAGAAATCCGGCCATATCCTGGCCGTCTCCAGCATCGGCGGTGTGGCAGCGTTCCCCACAGTGGGCATGTATCACGCATCCAAATGGGGGCTGGAAGGGCTGATGGACGCGCTATCGCAGGAAGTCGCGGCCTTCGGCATCAAGGTCACGCTGATCGAGCCAGGCGGCTACGCCACGGATTTTTCCGATCCAAGCTCCATCCGGGCTGCCTCCCCCATACCGGCCTACACTCCGATCAAGGAACAGCTTTTCGCGACGTTCGCCTCGGGAAGCATGGGTGATCCGCAGGCGACATCCGAGGCGATCTTCAAAGTGGTGGACGCCGCGGAACCGCCACTGCGTATCCTGCTGGGCGCGACAGCCGTTCCGATGGTGCGGGAGATCTACGAGGGGCGCCTGGCAACCTGGAGCAAGTGGGCGTCCATCTCGGCCGCGGCCCAGGGAACGCGGCCGGATCTGCGGTTGCCGGAGACGTTTGGGCAGGCTTCCTGAGCCTTCCCAAGGTGCGGCGGCAACATTGCCGCTGCGCCTGGTCTCGCGGTAAGCCGGCGAAGTTGAACCGCAGAATTCAACGCTGGCCGACCTGCAGCATGGGGAACCAAGCGTTAGATTTTATCCACCGTTTAGTTCCCCTGGCGTTTGGTTCCCCTGGCGTTTGGTTCCCCTGGGGTCACGCCCCTTCCCGCCACCAGGCGAGCATCAGCAGACCCAGCATCAGCGGCAGGGCGAACCACGCCGGCAGCAGTGCCAGCGCGGCGATGCCGGTGACCACGTGGTCGTGCCTGCGCTCCAGCCCGATCCACGAGCTGCCAGCGGCGCTCCGGTCGGGTTCGGTGCGGCGCAACTCCGGCATGTCGGGCGGCGCGCCCGGTGTGCCGGTGCCGATGAAACGCACCCCACCACCGGAGGCGCGCGTGAGTTTGCGAAGCAGCGTCCCCGTTGCACGCAGATCGGCGAACTCGAGAGGGTTGGCGGCACCTGCCGCGGCATAGGCAGATCGGCTGCCGTCGCTCGCCTGCCAGACACCCGGCGTGGCCGCTGGCAGGTTGGCGGTGGCCCGGCCGGGGCTGATTTCCGCCAGCTTCAGCTTCAGTACCTTGCCGTCGGGATCGGTCACCGACACATCGCCGGGCGGCGCAGGGTCGGTCGAGCGACGCTCGATCGTCAGGCGCCCATCGGCCACGTGCGCCGTCAGGGCGTTTTCCTCCAGCTCTGGCTCCTGCATCAGCCAGTGCGCAATCCGGCGCAGCAACTCGGCTTGCGGACCGCCGCCCTCATGGCCGCGCGACCATAGCCAGATCTGATCCGACAGCAGCAGCGCCACGCGGCCCTTGCCGACGCGGTTCAGCAGCAGAAGCGGATCGCCATCGGGCGTGCTCAACAGGTCTTCGCCTTGCACATCGGCAGGCTGGATGTGCCGGTACCAGGAGCCCCAGGTCGGCCGATCATTCGGATCGTTCGGCGGGTTTGCCCCGGCAAGACCTTCGGTCACCGGATGGCGCTGGCCGAGATCGGTGACGCGCGGGCGGAAACGGCCGTCCACCACTGCGTCCATAGGAGCCGGTATACCCGGCAACACCTGACCGAGCGGGGTTGCTGCCAGACTGGCCGCGCCCGAGAACTCCGGCCCGACGCTCAGCAGCAGTGCACCACCCTCGCGCACGTGCTCGGCGATGTTGGCGATGTACGGCAGCGGCAGCAGGCCGCGGTTCTGGAACCGATCCAGAATGATCAGATCGAACTCGTGGATCTTGTCGAGGAACAGCTCGCGCACCGGGAAGGCGATCAGCGCGAGTTCGTTCAGCGGTGTCAGGTCGTCCTTCTCCGGTGGCCGCAGGATGGTGAAATGCACCAGATCGACGGACGGGTCCGCCTTCAGCAGTCGCCGCCAGGTGCGCTCGCCGGGATGCGGCTCGCCCGAGATCAGCAGCACTCGCAACCGGTCGCGCACGCCGTTGATCTCGATCACCGCGCGATTGTTGATGGTGCTTACCTCGCCCGGCAGCGTGCTTGCCGACAGTTCCACCACCGTGGGGCCGGCGCGGGTAATCGGCAGGTCGACGGTTTGCTCGACACCGATCGGCACATTTTCCACCTGCGGCGGCTCGCCGTCGCGGCGTATCGTCAGGTTGGCGGTGCCGACCGGATTTGCCACGCCCAGATCCTCGATGGCGACGCGCAGCGTGGCGGTCTTGCCGACAATGCCGTAGCTGGGCGCTTCTATGACGCGGAGGCGGCGATCGGTTTCCTCACCCTTGGCCGGAATCAGGACATTCAGCGGTGCCCCGCCGGGAGCGGCGTCCGGAATGTCATGCACCTGGCCGTCGGTGATGGCGATCGTGCCGGCCAGCCGCGAGCGCGGTATATCCGCCAGTGCCCGGTCGATGGCGCCGAACAGATGGGTGCCGGAGTCTCCGCTTTCCGGCACGGTGACGGTGCGAAGCTCCAGGTCGGGCAGCTTTGTCGCCTGCTGGCTGATCGAGGCACGCGCCGCCTCGGCCAGTCGCGCGCGTTCACCGACCTGCATCGATGCTGTCTGGTCGACCACCAGCAGTCCGACATCCGGCAGATTTTCTCGGGTTTCCTGAACCAGCCGAGGACCGGCCAGCCATAGCAGCAGCACCGCAAATGCGGCGGATCGCCAGATGGTGCCGCGTGCCCTCCGCGTTACGGCGAGCGCCACGACAAGCAGCGCGAGCACGCCGAGTGAGGCGATCAGCCAGAGCGGCAGCAACGGATCGAAGCGCAGTGCGGCGATGACTTCGGAAGGGCGCATCTAAGCTGACGGGGTGGCCGGTGGGACAGCAGTTGGAAAGGCAGACGAACCAACCATCATTCCGGCATCATCCCGATCATGCAGAGCATCGTCTTCAGTTGACCTGTGGTGCAATGTTGGTGAGTGGGTCGGTGAGTGGCAAATCATGCGATTTACTGCCCCAGTCTCTGCAAAATCGCCGGCACATGCACCTGGTCGCCTTTGTAATTCCCGGTCAGCGCGTACATGACCAGGTTCACGCCGAAGCGGTAGGCCAAGGTGCGCTGCCGCGAGCCACCTGGGATCACGGCATACGGGTTCCGCCCGCTGTCGTCGATCGCCCACGCTGATGCCCAGTCGTTGCCGCCGATGATCACCGGACTGACGCTGTCGTTCGTGCGGTCCTGGTCGCGCTGCACCCACACGGTATCGCCGGTGTAGCGCCCCGGAAAATCCTGCAGCAGGTAGAACGCGCGAGCCAGCACGTGCTCGGTGGTCAGCGGCGCGAGCGGCGGAATCAGCAATCCCCGCGCGACCCGCTGCAGTGCCGACTCGCTACCGGGCGCGAACCCGGCACCAGAACCCGAATCACGCGTGTCGATCAGGATGATGCCGCCGCGACTCATGTAGTCGTTCAGCGCCGCGGCCTCGACCGGGCTCAACGGCTGCGCATCGGCGCTGATCGGCCAGTACAGCAGGGGATAGAAGCTCAGATCGGTCTTGCCAGGCTCGACCGGGTCCGGTTCCACCAAGGTGGCCGCGGTGCGCCGGTTGACATATTCCGACAGCCCCTCCAGCCCGGCGCGCGATACGCCGTCCAGCTGAGGGTCGCCGGTGCTGATGTAGCCAAGCCGCGTGGCCAGCGCCGGATTTGGATTGCTCTCCAGCGCATGGGCTCCCGGGGCAGCCAGGACGACGAACAGCACCGCGGCAGCAACCCGGGCCGACCGCAGCAGGCCACGCAAGCCCAAAGCGATCAGCATATCGAGTACCAGCAGCAGCACCGCCGCCGCCAGCAACGGGGGACCCAGCGCACGCTCGGGCACCGCGGCCTGCAGGCCCTCGGTCCGTGCGCCATGGATCGCCGGGGCGGTCTCCGGGAACGGCAGATTGGCCCCAAGATTAAGTGCCCGCCTGCCGTTTTCCGGGCCATACAGCCCGGGAGGATGCCGCGGCGAGGCGACGGTGCTGGCAATCTCGCTGGCCGGCAGCCCGGTTGCGGCCTGCGGCGGGGTCGACAGCAACCCGTAGCCATCCAGCGTCTCGGCCGGCACCAGTACGGTATTGTCGGCCATTGTCGCCACGCCGGCCGACAGCGCGACCAGTCTTCGCAGCATATCCACGAACAGCCCCGACAGCGGCAGGTTGGACCAATCGGCGTTGGCCGTGACGTGGAACAGCACAATGCGGCCGGCGCCGCGCGCCGTTTCCGTCACCAGCGGCGTGCCATCGGCCAATGCCGCCCAGGTGTGATTGGCAAGGTCGGCCGATGGTTCGGCCAGCACCTGTCGGCTGACCTTCACCTCGTTCGGCACGCTCAGGCCGGCGAACGGCGAACTCGCCGGGAACTGCGCAACGCCGGCGGGTTCGGCCCAGGACAGCGCGCCGCCAAGCTGCCTGTCACCGCCGAGCAACTTTACCGGCATCAACGGATCGGTCTCGCCGATCGGCTGTTCGGCGGTGCGCGGTCCGGCGAAGCGGATCAGCAGGCCGCCCTGCTCCACCCAGTGCGCCAATGCCTCGCGCTCGGGACCGGCCGGCAGGGGCCGGTCCGCGAGGATCACCACCGACAGCTCGCGTTGCAGCAGCGTCGCAAGATCGGCCTCACGCACTTCGGTGAACGGCGTCAGCGCGCGGCGCAGGTAATACAGCGGCCCGGCGAACGGCGTATCCGCGGTTGCCAGGTCACCGGCGAGAATGCCCACCGGGCGGCGACGCCAACGCTCATCCAGCAGGGCGACCGAAGCGGCGGTCGGCGGGCCTTCCAATACCAGCCGGCTCAATCGGTTACGCAACTCGGGCGGCAGCACGATCGGGGCTGTGCCGCTTGTTGCGTTTGCAGGCAGCTCTATCGTCGCGCGTGCCAGGGTCCGACCGTCGCCGCTCTGCGCCAGCACCACGGCGTGGCCGGCGAGCGGCTGGGGGGTCTGCTCGATCCGGGCGACCAGGCGATCAGCCTCGCTCCGGGGCGGCCGCAGCAGCCGCACCGGTACACCCTGCGGCCGCAGTTCGGTCACCGTGCCCGCATCGCCAAGCGCCGAGGCGAAGCTGGAAAAATCGGCGCCGTCGGTCAGCCCGTCGCCGAGATAGACTATTGCGCTGCCAGGTTGATGCCAGGCTTGCAGCGCCGCGGCTGATGCGGCGCGATCCGGTGGCCAGGGCTCCGGATGCAGCGCCGCCATCCTGGCACGCAGGTCGGCAATCGGCATCGTCGCGGTGGACTGCGGCGTGGCGCCTGTGCCGTTCGGCGCGGTGGCCAACAGGGCCGCCTGCCGCCCGGCGCGTTCGATACGGTCCAGCACGCTGTTCGCGGCCTGCACCCGGCGGGGCCAGTCGCCAGCCGATGCCCAGCCGTTGTCGATCACCAGCAGTACTGGCCCGGACCCGGGCAGACTCGAACCGGCATCCAAAACCGGCCGCGCCAACGCCACGATCACCAGAGTCGCTGCGACCATGCGGAGCAGCAGCAGCCACCAGGGCGTCCGCGCCGGCGTCTCTTCATGTGCGTGGAGCCCCATCAGCAGACGGATCGCGGGGAATGTCTCGCTGCGCGGCGCCGGCGGCGTGACCCGCAACAACCACCACAGCAACGGCAGGGCCGGCAGCGCGAGCAACACCCAGGGTGCAGCGAAGATCATCGCGCCGTCAGCGCCGTGTAGAGGCCGAGCAGCGCGGCCTCGGGCGAGTGGTCGGTGCGGTGAATGGCGAAGCTGAAGCCGGCGGCTGAACAGATCGCAGCCAAGCCATCCTGCTGCGCCTTCAGGCGACGGCCATATTCATCGCGCACGCCTTCCACGCGCGGGATCAGCGTATCCGCCTCGCGCTCCAGCCCGCGGAAGCGAATGCGCCCGCTGTAGGGAAGGTCGGCTTCCGCCGGATCGAGCACCTGCAGCAGCACGCCGCTGACCGGCAACGCAGCCATGTATCCGATGATTGCCTGGATTTCCGTCAGCGGCGACAGGAAATCGCCCAACAGCACGACACGGGCATGTCGCGGCAGCAGCACGCGCGGCGGCACACCGGCATTTTCGTCGACGACGCCGGCGAGCGCTTCGGCCAGCCGGTCCAGGCCGGCGCGGCCGGAAATCGGACGGGCACCAGGCTGGATCATCGCCACGCGTTCGCCGCCACGCAGCAGCAGCGATGCCAGCGCCAGCAGCAGCAGTCCTGCGCGTTCGCGTTTCTCCACCGCCGCCCCGGCTGAGCGCCAGCGCATCGACGAAGAGGCGTCGCGCCACAGACAGACGGTCTGCGCCGCTTCCCACTCGGTCTCCCGGATGAACCAGCCATCCGGCACGGGGCGACCGGATTTTGCCGATTGCCGCCAGTCCACGCGGGCGATCGGATCGCCCTGCACGAAGCGGCGGAATTGCCAGAAACTGTCGCCCTGACCGACACGCCGCCTGCCGTGTACGCCCTGGGCCACCGTGGCGGCGACCCTCTCGGCAGCAACCAACAGCGGCGGCAGCCGGGCGCCAAGCGCCTCCGCGCGCCTGGCGTCCGTCGCGGCCTGGACGGCGCCGCTAGGCAAGGCGCTCTACCAGACGGTCGATCACGTCGGACAGCACCACGCCATCGGCACGGGCGGAGAAGTTCAGCGCCATACGGTGTCGTAGCACCGGGCGGGCCAGCGCGACCACATCGTCGATACTCGGCGCCAGGCGTCCGCCCAGCAGCGCCCGCGCTCGCGATGCCAGCATCAGCGCCTGCGCGGCTCGCGGGCCGGGACCCCATGCAACGTGACGCCGCACGGTGTCATCGTCGGATGATTCCGGGCGGCCGCCACGGACCAGCGCCAGAATCGCCTCCACCACCTTCTCGCCCACCGGCACGCGACGGATCAGCGCCTGCGCCGCGCGCAGTTCGTCCGCGGCCATCGCCGGTTCCGCCTGCACTTCGGCCAAGCCTGTGGTGGCGAGCAACATGGTCCTCTCGGCGTCCAGCTCGGGGTAGCCGACGTCGATCTGCAACAGGAACCGGTCGAGCTGTGCCTCCGGCAGCGGATAGGTGCCCTCCTGCTCGATCGGGTTCTGCGTCGCCAGCACGTGGAATGGCCGCGGAAGGGTATGTTCCACGCCCGCCACGGCCACGCGCTGCTCCTGCATTGCCTGCAGCAGCGCCGACTGGGTGCGGGGGCTGGCGCGGTTGATCTCGTCAGCCATCAGCAACTGGCAGAACACCGGTCCGGGCACGAAACGGAAGCTGCGCCGGCCCTCGGCTTCGTCCAGCACTTCGCTGCCGATGATGTCGGCTGGCATCAGGTCCGGCGTGAACTGCACCCGCTTGGTGGCCAGCCCGAGCACGATGCCCAACGTTTCCACCAGTCGGCTCTTGCCAAGGCCCGGGACACCGACCAGCAGCACGTGGCCCCCGGAAAGCAGCGTGATCAGCGTCTGATCCACCACCTCGTCCTGGCCAAAGATGACCCGACCTATAGCGGCACGTACTCGACCGATGCGCGTTCCCAGCGCCTCGACTTCGGAAAGGATCGTGCTGGCGTCCACCGATCCCGCGTTCAATGCGCCTTGTTGCGCGGCAGCCATACCCCCCGACATCGGGCGTCCACCTCTGACAATTCTAACCCGACGGTCATATAGGCACTTTCGCGGGCGGGGGGATGCTACCTATATCGCGATCGGGGATGGAAGATCGTCGAGGATGGAGACGGATAGGTGAATGAGGCCAGCTCTTCCGCGCGGCTTGCCGGGAACATCGGCCGCAGTCAGGCTGCGCGCGTGGTGAGAGCGGCGCTCGCGGAGGCAATTGAGCCCATTCCTGCACACTCCGATCAGCCATGTCCCGATCAGGCGCGTGCCAATGAGCCGCGTGCCGATCAGGCACGTCCCGATCAGGCGCGTGCCGACCAGCCGCGTGCCGATCAGGCGCGTGCCGATCAGCCGCGACCGCGCGTCCATCGGCCTCCGACGGAATGTGGTGATCTGCCATTCCTGATCCGTCGCGACGGCTCGTGGCTGTACCGCGGTAGTCCAATCGGTCGCAAGGAACTAGTATGTCTGTTCGCCAGCGTGCTGAAGCGCGAGGCTGACGGCTCGTTCTGGTTGGAAACGCCGGCCGAACGCGGGCGCATCGAGGTCGAGGATGCACCGTTTGTCGCGGTCGAACTCGACTGGAGCGGTGACGGCCATCAGCAAATGTTGTCGTTCCGCACCAATGTCGATCAGGTGGTGACTGCTGGCCGCGAACATCCGATCCGCGTGGCGCACGACATGCTGACGTGTGAGCCCACGCCCTACATAACAGTGCGTGAAGGCGCCGGCGACCATGCAGTCGAGGCGCGCATCAACCGCGCCGTTTATTACGAACTGGTTGCGCTGGCCGTGCCGGAATGGGTCGGTTGCCGGCGCATGCTCGGGGTGTGGAGCTGCGGCAAATTCTTCCCGTTGGGCGAACTGCCTCTCGGCGATCAGTGATCCCGGCGAAGCCGATGATCGCGCGATGACGGCGGCGGAACTGCGGGCGCGGCTTGCAGAAATCATGGCCGGATCAGTCGCGGGCGAGGTCGCGCACGGCGATGATGTGCTGGAGATACTGGACACGCCGCCGGTGCCGGCGGCCGTGCTGGTGCCGATCATTCTGGGACCCAAACCTGGCGTGCTGCTCACCAAGCGGAACGCGCATCTGAACAAGCACGGCGGCCAGGTCAGTTTCCCTGGCGGCCGGATCGACGCCACCGACGCCGATGCGGAGGCGGCGGCGTTGCGAGAGGCGCAGGAGGAGATTGCGCTCGATCCCAAGAGGGTCGAGGTGCTGGGCAGAATGGCGGATTACATCACCGGGACGGGCTATCGGATCACACCGGTGCTAGGTCTGCTGCCACCCGGCCTGGAACTGCGGGCGTCGCCGCATGAGGTGGACTCAGTGTTCGAACTGCCGATCGACGTTCTGCTCGATCCGGATGCGCCGAAGCGCCAGCGCCACTGTGTCCGGGGGATCTGGCGGGAATACTGGGTGTGGCCGCACCCTGACCATTACATCTGGGGGGCGACCGCGGCGATCCTCGTGCACCTGGCTCAGAAGCTGCGGGCTGCGGGGCCGCATGCTCCGGCTGGTTGAACTGGCGCTGTTCCTGGCGCCATTTGCCGCATTCGCAATCTGGCGCTTCATGGCCATGGAACGCGGCCCGTCCATCCAATTGGTTGCCGTCACCGCCTGCGTTGTGGTCTTGCTGATCGGCGCCATGATCTGGCTGAGCCAGGAAGCGGCGCTGCCACCCGGCACCACCTACGCGCCGGCGCAACTGGAGAATGGTCGGGTAATACCGGGGCACGCGGCGCCGCAATGACCGATCTGCCCGCCCTGCGAATCCCGGCCCCCGACTTTCTGGCGGACCCGGCGCTGGTCGCGGTGATGGCGGTGCTGCCCGAGGCGCGGGTGGTCGGCGGCGCGGTGCGCGACACGCTCGCAGGCCGTCTGGTCACCGAGATCGATCTGGCGACGCCGCGCGAGCCCGAACAAGTCGTCCATGCACTTCAGGCCGCCGGTATTCGCACCGTGCCGACCGGGCTGGAACATGGCACGGTGACGGCGGTCGTGGACGGGCGCGGATTCGAGATCACCACGCTGCGGCGCGACGTCGAAACCGACGGCCGCCACGCGACGGTGGCGTTCACCGATGATTGGCGGGCGGACGCGGCACGGCGCGACTTCTCCATCAACGCGCTGTCGATGACGCGCGATGGCGCGGTGTTCGACTATTTCGACGGCGTCGCCGATCTGCGCGCCGGACGGGTGCGGTTCGTCGGCGATCCCGCGACGCGCATCGCCGAGGACTATCTGCGGATCCTGCGTTTCTTCCGGTTCTTCTCCCGATATGCGACGGGCGCGGCGGACCATGCAGCGCTTTCCGCGATCCGTGCGGGCGTACCGGGCCTTGGCGGATTGTCGGCGGAGCGGGTGTGGAGCGAGTTATCCCGGATTCTGTCCGCGCCCGATCCGTGCCCCGCTGTTGGCCTGATGGCGGAACTGGGCGTACTGGCCGCCGTGGTGCCGGAAGGGGCCGACCCCGCACGTCTGGCACGGTTGATTGCGGCGGGGGCACCGTGTGACCCGCTGCTGCGTCTCGCGGCGTTGCTGACCGGCGACACGCTGGCATTGGCGGCGCGCCTGCGGCTGTCGGTGGTGGAGCGTGATCGGTTGGCAGGCATGCGGGCGGGCCCGGTTGCCCAGCCCGACATGGACGATAACGCCCTGCGCCGTCTGCTGGCGGAGGAAGACACGGCAGTCCTGATCGACCGGACATGGCTGGTTGGCGGAGCCTCGCCGGAATGGACAGCCCTGCGCGCGCGCCTGGCCGCCTTGCCTCGGCCGGTGTTCCCACTGGAGGGTCGCGACGTGCTGGCGCTAGGCGAACCGGAAGGCCCGCGGGTTGGTGCCCTACTGCGTGAGGTACGCCACTGGTGGCTGGAAGGTGGGTGCGTCGCCAGCGGTGCGGCGTGCCGTGCCGAATTGGTGAGGCGGCTGGGGGGCGCGGTCGCGCATAATCCGCGACAGACGTGATGGCGCACCGCCGCGCAACGCGCATCCTGCAAGATAACGGAGACTGCATTATCCCAAGGATCGTGGGATTGGTGGAGCGCGGGAATACCCGTCAT